>JBAZKP010000001.1:0-374893 GCA_041650735.1 archaeon
AAAAAAATGTTTTCAATCCAAAAAAGAGTATCAATAGAGGATACTTATGGAAAGGAAAGTTAATTTTTTTTAAAAGAAAAGCATCTGTTATAGTTAAATTTAAGTAATTGAAAAACAATAAGGTGTAATAATGAAAATCATTAATTTCATATTAATAGTTGTTTCACTTATAACAGTATTATGGCTTCTTTTTAATATTGAACTCTGGAGCCATGACTGGAAAGCCCTTTTCTTTTACCAAGATAATTGGGTAATGTTTTTGTTCCTATTAATAATAGCGTTTGCAGTTGGAATGATAATAAAAAAAATTTTTGTAATAGAATTTAAGGCTTTGAAGTGAGAAAATGAAGGTATTTGAATTATTGGTTTATTCAATTGCAGGACTTGCATTACTGCTGCTTTTTTTCAGTATGCTCCCATATTTTTTCCCAACTGAAACAAACACAAAACAAATAATAAAAGCAGTTGAAGAAGCACAGACACTTACAATGATTGGAAAAACAATGAATTTAGGGGCACTAAGTTACAGCAAGGATTACCAGCTCTTCAAAGAAGATTTTGATGAAAAAAATTTTTTAATAGCATTTGAATGCGCAAGCGCAAAAGAATGCTGCATAAAAAAATCTGACCAAGGAAAAAATTATACTTGTGAGAACCCAATAGAATGGGATTATAACTTCATCAAAATAAAGGAGACAAAAAAAATAACAACTGCTGTTAGATGCACCAGGGAACAAGGATTCAGTTTATGCAAAATATATATTGCAGGGCTACCAGCACAAGCAAAAGTGGATAAAATTGATTTGCTTAATACATCTGGAGGCACAGGAGAAATAAAGCTTACTCTGAAAAACATAGGATTAAACGAGCTGGCATTTGGAAAAAATTCTTTAATTTTGTATAAAAAATCCGAAAACAGTTGGATAGAAACAGATTACGCTTCAGAAGAAAAAGAAGTCCCAACTATTATGCCTGGGGAAAAAGAAACTGTTTTTTGGACCATTAACCCAAAAAATGCGGGAGAATACAAAGCCTTATTCAGGTTTGAAGCACAAAACGCAGGATTTGATGAAAACTCAATAATATTCACACTAGACAAAACAAGTTTATGTAATACTAATGAAACACAAGCAGAAACATTCTTTGACCCTGACACAGGCACTTACCAAGAAACACACTACTGCACAGGATGCTCATATTCATTTGAATGTGCAAACGCATGGAACAAAAAAACAGGAAAAACATTTTACCCCGCAACAAAAGATTCCGCATACTGCACAAAAACAACTTATGAAGGAAATTGCCAATAGACAATATTATGTTAATGAATTCAAAATCAGGGTTTAGAAAGCAATTAAAAATTAAACCAATGAAGGTATTTACATGAAATTAACTGAATTCTACAAAAAGCACTCCATCAAAGAAGGCTCACTGATTGAGTTTGATTTTGAAGGAAATAAGGTAAGTGGAACAATTATTCCTTCAAATGATAATAATTTAATGATAAAACTTAGTTCAGGGTATAATGCAGGTTTTGATTTGGAAAAATTGAAAAATATAAAATCTATTGGGAAAAGCAAATCAGTTGGAAAAGCAAAAACAATTGAAATAAAAAAGAATCCTTCTCTTCCAACTATTGCAATTTTGCATACAGGAGGCACAATTGCTTCAAGAGTAAATTATTCCACAGGAGGAGTATATGCTTCATTTGATATTGAGGATATTGTAACAATGTTTCCTGAACTTAGCGGAATAGCAAACATTGAATCTGTTTTTGTCTCAAACATGATGTCTGAAGATATGAGTACAAAGGATTTTCAAAAAATTTCCTCCTCAGTTGCGGAGCAAATAAAAAAAGGAGTTAAAGGAATAATTATCGGACACGGAACGGATATGCTCGGGTACAGCGCAGCAGCATTATCATTTGAATTAGAAAATTGCCCAATCCCTGTTTTAATTGTTGGGGCACAGAGAAGCTCGGACAGAGGTTCAAGCGATGCAGCAATGAATCTAATATGCGCAAGCACTTTTATCACAAAAACTAATTTCAAAGGAGTTGCAGTATGCATGCATAACTCAAGCAATGATGATGCATGCGCAATTCTTTCAGGAACAAAAACAAGAAAAATGCATACCTCGAAAAGAGATGCATTCAAACCAATAAATGATACTCCAATAGCGCTTGTGGATTACAAAACAAAAGAAATAAAATGGATGAAAAATAGGGGACAATATGAACAAGCAAAAGAGCAATTCAAATTACTAAATAAATTTGAGGAAAAGGTTGGTTTAGTAAAAATGCATCCATTAATTACTGAAAAAGAAATTGATTTTTATAAAAAAGAAAAATACAAAGGAGTAATAATAGAAGGAACAGGATTAGGGCATACTCCAATAAGGGAAAAGGATTCTTTTGTAAAAGCAATAAAAGAATTGGTTGATTCAGGATGCATAGTAGGAGTAACCTCTCAATGTTTGAACGGAAGAGTTCATCCCCATGTTTACACAAATCTGAGAAAAGTATCCTCAACAGGAGCTATTTATTGCGAAGATATGCTGCCAGAAACAGCGCTCATGAAATTATCCTGGTTACTGGGAAATTACTCTAAAAAAGAAGCAATGGAAATGCTGGCAAAAAACCTTAGAGGAGAAATAACCCCTTATACAAGAACAGATACCTACGAATACTAGAATAATTCAAATCGGCGATTAAATCCATTCTAACGCACCATAGACCAAAAAGAACAACTGATTAACTACTTCACGTGAACGAAAGCTTTATTAAGGGGGTCAACAGCAATATATACAGGTGAGCTTATGAGAGCAGCATATTTGATTTTAATGATTGGAGCATTGCTTTTCGTAATTAGCGGAGCATTCGCCTACTCAGGATTCAATAGATATTACTACACTGACAATTATTACCCAACAGTTTACATGCCTGGACCATATGCAGTGTATAGCGCACCAGCATACGTTTACAGCCCGGTTTACTACAGAAGCTATCCTGTTGTAGCATACCCAGTTGTTTATGCCCCAACATACTATGCACCAGCATACTCAAGAACATATTCAAACATGTCAATCTACAGTGACGGTGACGGCGGATGGGGCTTCTCAATAGGAAGAGGAACTGTTTGCGGATACTATGGATACTGCTAAAATTAATTGGGGCTTTTGCCCCTTAACTATTTTTTAAAAAACTAATCAAGGAACAATAACACATCTGAATCCTTCAGAACCATCATTCGTTGTAATACCACTCCACATATAAACTGAATAAATTCCTGAAGAATTAGTCCAATCTCTAGCTCCACCCTTCCATGCCGCAACCGAAGCCCCAGTACCAGTTATTAACCCAACCCCATTATTCCTATTATAATTTCCGCTAGGCCCCATTTCATATTTTTTATCAACAGCACCAGTTTTAGCAAAACCATTTTGGAAAGTACATTCATTTGAACCATCATTTTGGTAATACGAATTATCTGAAGAAGAAGTACAAGCATCACCAGTAGGAATAGCAGTCCCATCTTCCATCAAATCAACAACATCATGAGTATTACCAGCCAAATCCCAAATTATTTCTTTATTAGATAAAACCTGTACCCTGAGCTGAGACTTACCAGAACCAGAAGCATAAACAGTATCCCACTGATTGCCAGTTCCATAATAACCTTTATCATCCACCCCATTGCCCCTAATCTCACAAGAACTTTCCACATAAGCGTTAGAAGAATTTTCCATAGTATTATTCAAATCACACCCACTAATTATTGGATGAGTTGTTGCAGCTAAAAAACCTCCACCATCCGAATGCCCAACAGCCAACTGAACACCATTGTCATCATCCATATCATTAATGTTGGTGTCCTCAATATTTCTTGCAATTGTCATCCATTCACGATTTGTTATCAAATGATAACCTGCCCCCAAAGTAGCACAAGTTGAATAAGCAGAACTAACACTCAAAGACCAAGGAGCATCAGCCGCTTGAGAAGTCGGCACACCTGAAACATTTTTCGCATTAAATTTCATAACACAAAAACTATTTACATCAAAATAAGCGTTTTTGGGAACAAGAACATATTCAGAAGGGCAAACAAAATAATCAAGAGCTCTCTCACCATTAGAACTCAAAGAATAATTATCATACGAATCAACACAATTAACATCCCAATCATACCTACCCTGGCCAACAGAAACCAAATCAATTCTGCCTGAATTATAGCCTCCATTAACTATACTTGTCAAAGTATTCACATCGGAACCATCAACTATTATTTTACAATTTTGAATTGAAGAATCATCACTAACAAAAAAATTTACATCAATAAAAGAATCCTGAGTAGCATAACCGCTGAAAGGACCCTCAAGCAAAACAGAAGGAGCATCCAAATCATAATCAGGCTCAACAACAACCAAAGGATCTGCAGCCACAGCCTCAGGAACACACTCAACAGAAACAGTTACAGGAAAGTCTTTTTCCAAACCATATTCGGATTCAGCATAAATAATAACTTCACAGGTTTTTCTTTGTCCCTCAAAACCAACACAAGAACAACCAGAACCCAAATCACTTAAAGAAAAAATTTTTGTCTCACCCTGATAAATACCCTCACCAGAATAATTCACATCACTGCCTCCAACACTAATACTTGTAATAGTAAGAACCTCACCAGAATTATTTGCAAGAGTAACCAAACCATCCCCGCTGGAATCCACAACAGCCTCAGAAATACTAATCAAACCGGAAGAAGAATTTAATTTATTAAATGAAGAAGAAACCCCCTGCGCAGAATCAGTTTGATTAACCAACAAACCCACAACAACAAGAGAAATAAGAACAACAATTGCGATTATTACCAAATACTCAATTGTTCCTTGAGCAACCAATTCTTTTCTAAAAGAAGCGTCTTTTAACAAAAAATGTTTCTCAAAGGACATAAATGCACAATACTATAAAGGAATACAACTATTTAATATTTTGTTATAAGAATCAACTAGCAAAAGTACTTTGCAAAGCTGTTTGTTTATTTTTTAATTCTTTCTTACCTAATTTTAGCATGGAAAACCCCAACTATGCAAAACTCGGATTAAAAGCAGGATTAGAGGTACACCAGCAATTAGATACAGGAAAATTATTCATGCGCACCCCAAGCATACTAAGCGATGAATTTGATTTTACAATAGAGAGAAAACTAAGACCTGTTGCATCAGAACTAGGAGAATATGACAAAACAGCAATAGATGCATTCAAAAGAAACGAAACCTTTTATTATTCAGGGAAAAAAAATAATATTTCACTAATTGAACTGGATGAAGAGCCACCACAGCCAATGGATGAAGAGGCATTAAAAACAATACTTGAAATTGCGCTCCTCTGCAAATCCAACCCAATAAGCAAATTAATTACCATGAGAAAAACAGTTATTGACGGTTCAAACACAAGTGCCTTTCAAAGAACAGCTCTTGTTTCCTTTGGAGGAGGATTTGAAATAAAAACAAACGGGAAAAATAAAAAAATCGGGGTACAAACAATAATCCTTGAAGAAGATGCAGCAAGGCCAATAAAAAAAGAACAAGGAAAAGTATATTACAATTTAGACAGATTGGGAATACCCCTTGTTGAATTAGCAACAGACCCTGATATCAGGAGCCCTGAAGAAGCAATTGCAACAGCAGCAAAAATAGGGGAAATAATGAGATTAACATGCAAAACCAAAAGAGGAAAAGGAACAATAAGACAAGATGTTAATGTTTCAATTGCAGAAGGAAACAGATGCGAAATCAAGGGCTGCCAGGAATTAGAACTCATTGGAACGGTTGTGAAAAAAGAAGCGGAAAGGCAGATTGATTTAATTAATCTCAAGAAAAAACTTAACGAAAAATTCGGAAAAATGAAAAACAAAAAAGAATTATTTTCAGAATCAAAAGAAATTTCCCAAATATTCACAAACAGTGAATGCAAATTTGTCAAAGGCAGAACATGCTTTGGAATGAAATTAAAAGAAATGAAAGGAATCCTTAGAGAAAAAATAGGCGCAAAAAGATTCGGAAGCGAATTAAGCGCATACGCAAAAGCAACAGGGGTAACAGGATTAATCCACAGGGATGAACTGCCTAATTACGGGATAAGTGAAAAAGAAACTGAAATTATTTGTAAAACACTTAATTGCGGAGCAGAGGATAATTTTGTTTTAATTGTAGCTGAAAAAGAAAAAGCGTTAAAAGCATTTGAGGCAATAAAAGAAAGAATAATTACTGCGTTTGAAAAAGTGCCAAGCGAAACACGAGGAGCATTAGAGGATGGTTCAAGCGAATACCAAAGACCATTGTCAGGAGAAGCAAGAATGTACCCCGAAACAGATATTCCTTCAAAAGAAATAAATGAAAAATATTTAAGTATATTAAAAAAAGCTTTACCAAAAAGCGTTGCTGAACGTGAAAAGCTTTATTCCTCTCTCGGATTAAGTACAAACCATGTTGAAGAAATGAAACTAAGCAATTACGCAAGATTTTTTGAAGAAACAATTGAATCAGGAGCAAATGCAAAAACAGCTGCAACCCTCCTCCTTCAAACACTTACAGAACTAAAAAGAAAAGGAATTGAAGTTGAAAAAGTTTCTCTGGGCGAAATAAAGGAATTATTACTCGCGGAAGCAAAAGGAAAAATATCTAAAAACAATTTAGGAGAAGCAATTGAAGAAATTGCAAAAGGAAAAACACTTGAAGAAATATTGTCAGCAAAGAAAACACAAAAAACTGATTTAAAAGAAATTGAAACAAAAATAATTGAAGTAGTTACAAAAAACTCTTCATTAGTAAAAGCAAAAGGATTAGGCGCAATAGGGCCGTTAATGGGAGATTTAATGAAAGAACCATCTCTGAAAGGAATTGATGGAAAAATCTTGAGCGAAATACTGAAAAAAGAAATAAACGCAAGAAAATAAATTGATTGCAGACTTACAACATTCCTCGTGCGCCCTTCTTGAGTTTCCTGAAGCATTTTTTGTGAAAAAACTGCCCGCCCCATTTTTTATCAGTAGGGGCTTTGCCACACAAAGAACAAGGCTCAGGATATTTTCCTTCAGGTTCAGAACTTATTTCACTGTCAGAAGAATTTTCTTCAGGTTTTTTCTCTTCCTTCTTACCAAACAAATTCAAATCCATAAAATACCAAGCCTAAAAAATATTTAAAAATCCAATCACTCTAAAAAGTGTCCAACAAATTGAGTTATAAGAAAATTAACTCTTTCCCCCCTCTTATCTACCAATTTCCAACCCCAACATCTTAATTGCTTTATTCATTGTTTCCTTCATATTCTTGTGTTTAAGCAAAGAAACTGCTTCTCCAGGAAAACACCACTTGAAATCATCATGCTCAATAACCTTCTTTCCATCCTTAACCGCCTGGTGCTCAAAACTAATCCTGTTATTGCTTGAAACCCTAATCAAATAATTCTTAATAAAACTATCAAGATTTCTAGAATCATCATAATACGTCAACTCATCAATCTTCCCCACTAATTCAAGCTTTGGAATCCCTGTCTCCTCAAACAATTCCCTCTTAATAGCAGCATCAATGGATTCGCCTCCCTTAATACCCCCTTTAGGAAATTCCCATCCGCACCAATGAAGCACACGATGCAAAAGCAAAAACTTTTCCCCATCAAAAACAACCAAGCCAACAATATACCTCTTAGAGGCTTTACTTGAACCAGGCTTTGCAGAAAACCCCTTACCTTTCTTTGACTCACCTTCAGGATACATAATAATCAATGAATAAAAGAATTAACGGAATAAAAAACTTCTCATAAGCAAAATAACCTAAAAAAATCAAAAATAAGTTTATTAACAAGGAAAACCTTTTCTAGTGATGAAAAATAAAGAAAAGAAAAACGGGACAACAGTAAAAACATTTGCCCTTGCCTCACTCTTAAACGATTTAGGGGCAAACATGATTTACCCGATATGGCCCCTTTTCTTAACAACTGTTCTCGGGGCAAACATGTCCATCCTCGGATTAGTTGACGGACTAGGCGATGCACTCGTATCCCTCTCCCAAGCCGCCTCAGGATACGCTTCTGACAGGTTAAAAAAAAGAAAAGTATTCATCTGGCTAGGATACTTACTCGGTGCAGCATCAAGAATAGGTTACGCAATAACAACAACCTGGCCAATGGTAATCCCATTCAGAATACTTGATAGAGCAGGAAAAATAAGGGACTCTCCGCGAGACGCTATTGTCGCTGATGAATCAAAACATGAAAACCGCGGAAAAAATTTCGGAATAATAAAAGGAATGGATAAATTAGGAGGAGTATTCGGAATAATCCTCTGCATTTTGTTGATTAATTTTTTTGGTTACCAAACCTTCTTCATGCTGGCAGCAATACCCTCAATCATAAGCGCAGTACTAGTTTATTATATTATTAAAGAAAAAAAACAAACAAAAATAAAATTGTACAAAGGAATAAAACTAACAAACCTCACACACAACTATAAACTCTTTTTAGCACTAAGCGCAATATTCGCTCTCGGCTCATTCAGCTACTCTTTCTTATTAGTATTCGCAAACAAAACAGGATACCAAACAACATTCATCCCAGTCCTATACCTAATATATGTTATTTTTGCAGCAGCCTTCTCCCTGCCATTCGGAAAACTATCAGACAAACTAGGGCGAAAAAAAGTAATGAACTTAGCACTCTTATTCTGGGCAATGACATGCATATTATTCATTTTCTTTAACACCTGGTGGGCAATACTACTCACTTTTGTATTTTATGGATTACACCAAGCAGCATTACTCCCCGTACAAACAACATATGTTTCAGAATTAGCTCCAAAAAAATTCCGTGCAAGCGCACTAGGCGGATTCCAAATGATAATAGGATTATGCGCGCTACCTGCATCACTAATAGCAGGAATACTATGGGACTCCTTCGGAGCAACAATCCCATTCATCTTATCCCTGGCATTAACAGCAATAGCAATTGCGATGCTCCACTTTGTTAAAGAAACAAAAAAATAGAACTTACTTTTTATATTTATATAAATAATAATAAAGTAAAGAAGCAAATGGAATAACAATATTCACAATCATCCATAAATACTTTTTCGCTTTGCTTTCAAATCTTCTTTTCCATGCATCAAAAAACATTGCAATGTTAAACAAAGTGCCAAGAACAGTTGCAGCCAGCCAGATTAAACCGCCAAACAAAACAAGCCACTCAGGCAAAACAAAACCAAGCAAATCAATCATAGGGACAATAGGAAATAACAGAATAAAAAACATGCTTATACAAAAAAACATACAAAAATACAGCTATTGGATAACGCATCGTAAAAAGCTTACTTATAAATAATGTACTGTACTGATTCGGAATCCACATAACCCGAACAATTACCTGAAGGGATATTTATAGATTTATTACTTTGGGCAGGTATAAGGATATTTTCGATTTTTGAAAAAATTCCAGAGCAGTATCCAGGGTTGTTCCAACTATTAAGATTCAAAATATAACTTATTCGGGCATTTATGTCTAAATCAGTAATATTTTGAATAACAAATCCTTGAGAATACCCTCCATAAAAACTAATAAACTTTAATGGAGTATCAGGGTCATTTTTCACTTGATTACTATCCGGTACCACCGGACTATTATTATTGTCTATTTGGGCTGTAACGGGCAAGGCAATATTTTTATCAGGTTCGAGTTGAGTAGAAGTTATTATTGTATTTTTATCCGATTCAAAAGTAGTAGTTGTCAAAACTGGTTTTCCTTGAAGCATTTGGGTAAACACCCCAGTATAGTTACCAAACAAAATTGTCCCAATAATGAGTGCAAGGACAAAAATGACAAAGGGATTCTCTAAAAACTTTAAAATCTTATTGTCCCCTTGTAAGCTTCTAAAAACTTCTTCGAAAACTTTTTGTCCCCCTTTATTAGGCAATTCTTCATCGCTTGTTTTAATATTATTAGAAGCAAACAATCCTGCTTGATCCAGAATTTCATTAATTTGATTATATATATACAAAACAATCTCTTTTCTCTTTACTACATCAAAAGATATGTACCCCCCAAGAGCTGAAGTTTTATATGCGATGAAGTCATTTACTTCAAAATCATCTATCCAAAGTGAAATTAAATTGAAATCTAATTTTTCCGCGCGCCATTCGTCACCGGTTATTTGTATAGATCTTTCGGGTTCGGAAGACATAATTTTTGGAATTAAAAATTTAGCAATCTTCAATTTGGCTAATTCATCTGCAATAAATGGAAGGTCTTTTTTATTCACCAACAGGTAAGCAATTAATTCCTCTATGTCCCTTGAATCCAACGTACGATTTTTAATTTTACTTTGAATTTTTTCAATTATTTTTTCCATTTTAGATTCAGCCCTGCTTTTTTGAAACTTGATTCTAACACTTCTTTTGGGTGTTGCCCTTTTATTGTTAAATTAAAAAATTCGTTACACTCAGGGCACAATATCTTATGTGAGTGCTCCATTTTCCATAAATCAATAATAACTGTTCTGTCACACTTAGGACATTTAATTTCAATAGGCAAATCCATCAGAAATATAACTAATAAAATGTTTTAAAAATCCAGTTTTATATCATAATCTAATGCTCCACGTTGCATATAATCACAAAAAAAATAGCGGGATATATACAGCGTCTCGCTTTGGACTATACCACATAACTGGTTTAAATAATTAATCTAATAGAAATTAATGTATGAGTGAATTTGATAAACGTGCAATTGCTTTGAGTTTTAGAAAATTCAAAGATTATTCCACAGATGTGCTTGGCTCTAATAGTGCTACATTTGACACTCGCTTAAAAATTTTTATTGACCACTGCGAAAATGACCCGATTATGGCGGTAATATCAAGTCAATTAAAAAAAATAGAATCTGGCTTTGACACATGGTGGGAAAAGGCTTTACAAAGTAGAGGTTCTTTCATTGGAAGCGCAACTTTTGACTTGCCTACTGATGAGAACTTAAGGGATTCTCTTTTATATGACATTTGCAGTCGGTTAAATTCTCGCCAAATAAGACTTGATTCTTTTTCTTTAGCATTCTTTACATCAACAAGATTTGATGATATGGTTTCAGATTTTAATGATTCTATCTTTAGACCTTTGACACGGTCATTAGAATATAAATTTGACACAATTGATTTCAAAATCGAAGATGAATATTCTCAGACTAATAAAATACCAGAAACTGTGCTTATTGTTTATACTGATAATAGAGTATTAATTAAAGATTCTACTTTTGAAGGTGATGCCGTTGTCGGAAAATCCGCCACACTTGACAAATAGTACTTATGAAGACTCCTCAGTCAGCATAAATGACAGTAATACTTTTCACGGGGATGTAGTTATCGGCAAGGGCGCAAAATTGATAAAGAAATATCCTGATAAACCAATTACTTACCCCGTCGAGAAAGAAAACTTTGCATTTCTTGAACTAATAGCTAAATTTGTAGTGGATAGGGTTGGAGACACAAAGGCGTTAATTGTAAGTGTAGTAACAACTATTGCAGGAGCATTAGGTGCATTTAATTTAAATACACTTGGCATTTATTTTGTTTACCTTTCATGGGGAGTATTTTTTATAGGAATTATATTGTTAGCAAGTATTATTCACAAACACTTTGTTAGTAAATGTCCATCTTGCAAAAAACATTATGCCATTGACCCAATAGGTCAACCAACAGTTACTGAAATAAAAGTTGCTGAAGGCGTTAGAAAGATTACTAACCGAGATTATAAGTGTAAATTTTGCGGTTACAAATTTACTACAACAAATACTGATTTACTAGAAAATCCTGTGGATAATGAAATTAATGATGACGATTAACCCACGAATAATAAGTGCTTTTTGGAACACTTAGCTTTTTTGCTTGTTCCCATGTGAGGTTTTGTATTTCTTCTTTTGTAAGTTTGTTCAAATAGTGGTTAACGGTTGGTTGTTCTATTTGTTGGTCTTGGATGTTTTTTGTTTCTTTGCCAATGTGGATAACTTCGTTAGTATTTATGTGTTGTCTTTCTAGTATTCCCGTTTCTCCAAGTAACTTGCTTTCTGGGTGGTTTGCAAATTTAAGGATGAAATCAGAAAGGTTCTGAAAGTGTTCTGCGCCTTGCATTGTATTTCCAGTTTCGTAATCAATAAATTGATTGTAAACTATTTCTTGTGGATTTGTTGTGAATGGAGCTATTGGTTTTATTTCTTTGTTAGTGCTCGTTCCAATCATGAAAAAGTTAAATGGTTTAATTTGATTTTCAATTAGTTTGTTTTTGTTCAACGTTTTGAATCTTTGAGCTATTTGAAAGCTTGAATTTGACAGCTTTGAAATTGTATAATAGTGTGAATATTTTTCGTTTATCTCCTCTTCGGTTATTCCTCCATATTCTAACTTGTATATATCTTCCCAGACTATCTTGTGCCAATCTTTTTCAGCTTCTCCGAATGGATTAAGGATGTGTCCTAGACCGTGCAGTTTGTAATCTCTTTTATCAGGATTTTCGTGAATTTTCATTACCCTATGTTCTATACTAAAAAGAACATATCGTTTTGCACTTATCCCATAAAACCAAACACTTTCATTTTCAATTTTAAGCAATTGTTTTATTTCCTTGTAAGGATTGAGCCTTTGAAACTTTTCTTGCAAAGGTATTGCAGTTTCAGGTGGCACAAACATTGAATCAGTATCGCAAGCATAGTGCGTTTTACCCATTAAGGCTAATTCTTTTTCAACCATTCCGAGTAAGAGGCGCGCCCCCGAAACCAAAGATACAGCAATTATAGGATTAAAATATTCTCCTTCCTTTTCTGCATAGTTAAAACTCTCAAATGAAATATCTGAGTAAACCTGCAATTGTTCTTTTTCTTTATTTGAGTGCATCTCAACAAATATACCATAACTTGTCGAGTTGGCTATTATTTTTAGCCCATGTGCTCTAGGTTTGTCCGTTGCTTTTATCCTTGCTCTTTCTTCAACAATTGTTTTTATGAAGTCATCTTTGCGAGGATTAATTGTAATTCCGAATAACTGAATTTCTTTTAGCCCTTTTTGTGTTTCTTTTGGAGTAAATTGAATTGCATCCAATAGTTTTGGAGTTTTTCCAGTAATAAGTTTACTAAAAATCAAGTCGGGAAGAAAGTAATACAGTTCTTTGTCAGTTGTTAAATAATTGATTCCTATGTTGTATGTTTTGCCATTATAGTCAGACCTTACAGGCAAGCAATCGTTTTCTGGTTTAATTTTGCACAATACAATTAATTCTTTCCATGTTTCGGGCTTGTATAGCTCTTCTAAGGTTATTGAATCAAGTAGTTTTTGGGTTTCAGCAGTTGTTTTAGAATATTCAATTTTTTCAGCAATTACAAATTCTTTAAGATTCATTAAGGTGCCAATTGTAGGATACATACTTGTAAAATCAAGCACGGTAACCTTTGCTCGCTCTCTTCTACATTTAACTTCGCTTCGCCCACCAAAGAAAGCCGACATTACTTTGCCAATAAGTTCAGGCGAAATGGTTGTATTTAGTTTTGGGAAACCTTTGATTCCCATTTTTCTTAAAACAGCTTTGCCAATGGAAGCTGTTGAAACAATCTTTCCAACGGGCTCAACAAGTTCAAACTCTTTAAATATTTTAACTAGTTTCATGAAACATTTGTAAGTTACAGATGTATCTCTAAGATTGTACTCAATATATTCGGAGGTTATTTTCCCATGTTCTTTTACTTCTAGTTTTCCTTCCTCTATCTTGAGAAGGTCTGCTAAGTCTTTGAGTGAAATTCTTTTTCTTTCAAACAATGCGGATGCTAGAATTTGAGTATCAATAAAGGTGCCTCTGTATGCGGGGCGCCATTTAGTGCCACCAAAATCAAGTAAGATTTTTCCTTCGGATATTCTTCGTGTTCTTATTCGTGGTTTGTTCTTGTCTTCTGAGATTTGAAGTGAGAAGTTGCCTTTGTTGTTGCCTCGCCTGTATCCAAAGTGCTTAACAAAACGTGAAATATCAAAAACCAGATTATGTCCTATACAAACTGCTTTCTTGTTCAGCATTAAATAATAAAACTTTTGGACAAATTCATCAGCGGTAATTAACTGCAAATTATGTTTGCTAGCATATTCGTGCAACACTGTTAGTTCCTTGGCAGAAACTATTTTTGGATTATAAAACAAAGCCGTTTCTTCCAAATAACCGTCTCCCACAGAATTGTTGTAATATCTATACGAACCAAAGGTTAGATTTTGTGCATAATCGGTTGTTGTTTCACAATCAAACACCAGCACCTTTGAATAGTCAGACTCTTCTTGTTTCTTATTCTCAAAATGTTTATCTTTCTTCAATGATTTTGTATACACTCTAATTGCTATCTTTTCCATTATAATCATCTCCAATTATTTCTTCAATTATTTGCTTACTTTTTGCCGAAATTGTCTCAAGAAGTGAAAGAGACGAATGTATGGCTAGCAGTCTTCTTGAAGGCGACTTTTTCTTCCGTGTTTTAGGCGCGAATTTATTTTGGTCAGCAGTAATTCTAGCATGACAATTAGGACACAAATAAACTGTCTCCTCAGAGTACCCTCTGCTAAACACATGATGTGCTTCAATTTTTCTCAAAACACGTTCATCAGTCTCATCACAAGCAACACATTTAGGCATATTCATCAGCCTCGTATATTTCGTAGAACTCAGGATTCTCCTTTTGTTCTTCAATGTCTAGAATCTTTTGTGGTAGAGTTTCTAAAGTATGTTTTTTTCTTTTTGCGTCTTTGATTTTTATTCGTTTGAATTTTCGTAGTTCTTTTGTGCTTCTTGTTTTTAGAAAATTCTTTACTGCTGAATAGTATTTTCCTATTATTGAGGCATCTTTTGAGTTTCTTACAATTATTGATTTTATTTTGCCTTGGGAATATATTCGCATTTCTCTTTGAATTGAATCGGTCTTTCTTGCTACCCAGCGACCTTTTCTTTTGAAAAGTGCTCTTCCAAGTTGCTTGACTGCACTTTCTTTAGTAATTCCAAATTCTTTGCAAGCTCTTGTAAGTGAGTACTTGTTTCTTACTTTGTTTAGAACACTTAGTGCCCTGATTCTTTCAACCTTTTGGCGTGGCTTTAATTTAGCCCATGCAGGGAGTCTTCGTTTAGTTTTGTGCTTTGAAGAACGAACCATTCTTGTCCACCTCTTTTAAATAATCCACAAGTTCACGGTAGAGACAAGCCCTAATTACAGAAGCCATAGAGCAACGCCTGTTTGATGATGCAACCTGAAGAGCGCTATACAGGTCTTCTGGCAATGTTATCACAAATCTACTCATTTTTTTCACCTTGCATGTATTACTGCAGAGGTTTATAATCATTATTATCAATACATTCAGTGATAGCTGTAATGCTATACATATGCATAGAGAGTGATTGCTTGTTTGAAAATAGTGAAGAGGACTTTGATAATAAAGTAAAAAACCTTCTATTTGAAAAAGGGGGGATGCCCCGAGAATCGCTCATTAAACTACTTATAGATGAAAAGAAGACGGGGTATAGCAAACCAAGTATAGAACGAAAGTTATCAAATCTAATTGAAGCAGAAATAATAGACAAAATGGACTTTAAAGAAGCTAAAGAATATGGCTTTGAAGCAAAAGATAAGAGAACCAAGTTCATTGTACCAAGGGATTTACGAGAAGTAAAAGAACAACTTGATTGGTGCTTCAAAAACCTAGACCTTACCAATGCAATAGAACTTGAGGTATTTTTAGCAGAGATAGAATCTTATGAAAAAGTTTATTTGCTTAAACCTGAACAGATTGATTTGTTACTTACTTTACTAAAAAATGCTTCAAAGGAAACTGCGACTACAATTATTAGAGTAGTTTATAACAATATGACAAGACGAGGAATAAAACCTAAAGATAAAGAGATATTTTTACAAACACTGCGAAAACTTTTGCATAAATATAAAGACGAGATTGATTCTAATCAATTTAGAAATTTGCGCACATCATTAATCCACCTTTTGGGTATGTACAATGATGAATCAGTAATTGAACAGCTCAAATATGACGCCGAAAAAATGGCTACCAACGACACTGTGCATAATGATTACAAGTTGAAGTACACTGCACAAATAATTTCAAAGCATAAAAAAGAATTATTGCAATTAGAAATAAAACTTTTTAAAGAAAAAAAGTCCAGAGCGGCTATTTTTTTAAGACAAATACGATTTAGTGCAAAAAAATGGATGGGATTCGCAGACATTGAGGATTTTCACGAATCAATGGTGATATGATGAACCATATATTACTCAATGGGCACGGAATTAATGTGCGAGTACAAGATGCAAAGCTAATTATCAAGGACGGATTTTATTCTCTTGACGAAGAACCAAAAGATTACATCTTCAATCCCAAACGTATTGACGTTGATTCAATTATTGTTTATGGGCAGGACGGAGAAGTTTCAATTGATGCTGTTCGTTGGCTTATCAAACACAATGTGCAGATTACTTTCTTAGATTGGAATGGAAAACTATTAACTACAATGCTTCCGCCAGAAAGTGTGCAAGTAGATACAAAATTCAAACAGTATGAAACGTATAATAATTTCGACAGACGTTTGAAGTTAGCTCGCTCTTTTATTGTTGGAAAGTTTGCTCGAACTCAAGAAGTTCTTGATTATCTGAAAGAGCGTTACTCTGAAGTGGACAATGATTTTGAGAGAGAAAAGAAAGAACTTACTTTTACAAAATCTTTAATAGACATTTTACAAGTGGAAGGACGAGTTGCGTCTTTTTACTGGAAACAATTACGAAAAGTAATTCCTAAAGAATATGGCTTTGATAGTAGGGAATTTGTGAAAAGACCTTGGGGCGCAGGAGACCAAATAAACTGTTTACTCAACTACGGTTATGCGATTCTTGAATCAGAATGTCTTAGAGTAATAAATTCTGTTGGCTTGGATGCACATATTGGCTTTTTGCATGAAAAGTGCATGGGCAAGAACTCTTTAGCGTATGATATGCAAGAACCTTTTCGCTTCGTTATCGATTTAGCAATTATTGATGCTATCGAAAACGACATCTTTGAGAAGAAAGATTTTATCCGAACCGAGACCTACACACTTAAATTAAGACCAAGCGGAGCAAAGAAATTTATTGAAAGGATAGACGCTTGGCTTAATTACGATACACAAAAGACGCTAAGCCGACTTATTCCTTCTGATGCGTCTTCTGATGTCAAAAGCCGTCTTTCAATAAGGTCTTTAATGCTCTTAAAAGCCCGAGAACTCGTCAAAGCAATCAAAAAAGACGGCATTCCCGACTTTTCCGAACCCCAAATAACCCTAAGACGTCTTGACACACAAAAAGTCCGAGACCAAATCCTCGCCATACCTTACTCAAAAGCCAAAAAACTCGGCTTCTCAAAAGGAACTCTATATTACATGAAGCAAAACGCCAAAGCAGACAAGCCATTCAAAATATATGACTCAGTAAAGAAAAAGCTTGATGCTTTGAGTTAATTGGAACCAATAAGTCCAAGTTGTTCATACAGAAAGCGTTTTTCCAGTTGTTGTTAGATTAACGTTTGTGTAGGGTCTGCCATTTCTTTTATTCATTTGAACCTGTTTTATTTCTATGAACCCGAAAAATTGTAGTTCTTTGCAGTGTGCTCTTATCGTAAGATAATTTGTATTTACTTTAGTTTCTAGTTCTCGAAGAGAACACTCTTTCTTTTTGAGCTGACGAATTATTGACTTTTTAATTTCTAAACCAGTCTTTCTACTCATGATATGAATTTGTAGCAAGTTTTATATACTGAAATACCACCAATTAGTAGCATGAAGAAACAAGCCAATTTAGAAATAATCCCAATTGCTTTTGTTCAAAAAGGAAATTCCTTTTATTTAGAATACGCGATTAGCTGTGCAAAAAAATTCAACCCTGAAAGCAAGATATATGTATTGGCTGAAGAGACAGAACAGAAGTTTAACGGAAGTGTGCAACGCGATTCAAAGATTTACTCTGATTCAAGAAACAATTTCAAAAAGCTGTATGTCCATAGAAGCAATTCAGTATTTGAAATAGAGAGGTTTTGTTTAGAACGCTGGTTTATTTTAAAAGATTTTATGAAAAAAACAAACTTAAACAAAGTTTTTGTTATGGATGGAGATGTTCTTTTATTTGAGAATATTTCTTCAAATGCATGGCAGTATGCAGGATTTGATTTAACTCTTTCGAGTGGAAACTGTGCTCATGCAACATATATTATGAGCCTCAATGTTTTGGAAGAATATTGTAAACTTGTAATGGAATATTATGAAAAAGTAAAAAAAGACCCCTCGTTCGGTAAAGACGACAGTGTAACTGACATGTTCTTTTGGGGAAAATTAAAAGATAATGCAAAGTTTAAGGTTGGCGAGTCTACTGACTTGGTTGATTACTCAGCTTTTGATGCTGGCTTGACATTCAAACAAAATAATATTTTAATGACTGGCGGGATGAAGAAAATAGTTTTTCAAGATGGTCTCCCATTTGGCTTGCTTGAGGTCGGCGCCATCAGATTGAAATGTTTGCACTGCCAAGGAAATGGAAAATTCTTTATGAAGTACTACTCGACACAGAAATTTCCTTTATTCTGGAGGCAAAGAGTTGAAATAATGAAATTTATGAGAGACAACTTTAGCTCGAAATTGAATAATGAATCCAGAGCAAAATTAAAATTGTGGTTTTCTAAATCAAAACAATTTTGATTTCATCAACTAAAATAAATTCAATATCCACATTATCACCACTAATTTGAAATATTTGCAATCTCGTTAAGTAGATTTGAATCAATTGGTGCGTGGTTAATGCTTGGAGTATATCCGTTTATTGTGTAGCCTACATTTGTACACTTTGATAATTGCATCAAGTTAAAGTCAGCTGGGAGTTGGCAATGAACTTTTTCAATAACTTTTGGGTTTAATATTAATGGTAAACCATTTGGGCAGGTTGTATTGGTTAAGCTCAAATTTATATCATTGCAATTAATGAAAACTCCAGTTAAAAGTTTTTGGTAGTCAGTTTGTGTTTGAGTATATTGAGTATAAACGTTTACAAAATACTTGCCGTCTGAGTGTTCTAAGAAAACTTGTTCACCATAAAAAGCAGATACCATGTTATTTGAAAAGTAATTCAAAAAAAATATAATAAATAATACTATTATCGCTACTCCAATAAAACCAGTAAGCCACTTTGGAAAATTACTCACATAAAATGCAAATATTGCCATAGAAATTGACAAACCAAACATACTCAATATAGTTATGACCCCTAACAAATCAGGCAAACATCCGCCTTCTGCACCTTTACAATAGCTGAAAGTACTTGGAATTGAAATAGCTAATAATACTGTGATAACTAGAATAACCAATCCTATGAGTACACTTTTGGCAAAAGTTTGTTTATCTAAAATATCAGACAATTTACTTTTTGAAGAATAAGTTAAGTACAAAAGATATCCAGATATAATTGAAAGCAAAACGCTTAACGGTAAATTTGCAATCAAATCATCAATAAGAATCATACAAATCTTGTGCTTGAATAATTATTTAAACCAGTTATGTGGTATAGTCCAATACATAGCGCTGTATATATCCCACAAAAAAAATAGCCCCTCCCAGATTCGAACTGGGGTATCAGGCTTCAAAGGCCTGCATCCTTAGCCACTAGACGAAGGGGCTGAACTTATCAAAAGCACTGCTTTGCAACGCTTTGCTGTATTATAGAAATATTGGCTGTGAGTAGCAATTTAAAGCTTTTCCTGAACAATTTTTCTTAAGAGTAATACCTTTGGGCGGGTAGCTCAGCTGGTTGGAGCACACGACTGATAATCGTGCGGTCAGGAGTTCAAATCTCCTCCTGCCCATAAATATTTGAATTAAACAAAAATTTCAAGGAAATTAATTAAGTGAGTTTATGGCTAAAATTGATAATGCAAAAAAAGCTTTTCTGAAAAAAAGCAAGGAAATTGGTTACGGAAAAATACAAGGATATGATTTTGAAAAAGAATTTGATTCAAAAAAATTCTTTGAATCATTCAAGGACATAGGCTTTCAGGCAACCAATTTAGGAAAAGCAATTGAATTAACAAAAGAAATGCAGAAACAAAAAGCAACTATTTTTCTCGGATTTACCTCAAATGTAAGCACTTCAGGATTAAGAGACAACATTACTTATTTAGTAAAAAACAAATTAGTCCACTTTTTAGTAACAACCACAGGCGGAGTAGAAGAAGATGTAATCAAAACCCACGGAGATTTTTTACACGGAAACTTTGAGGCAGATGGAGCAAAATTAAGAGAAAATGGAGTCAACAGAACAGGCAATATTTTTATCCCAAACGAAAGATACATTTGGTTCGAAAAATTCATGAAAGAAGTACTGCAAGAGCTTTACCATAAATCAAAAAAAGAAGAAAAAGTAATTACTAGTGTTGATGTTGTAAAAGCAATGGGCAAAGCGCTTGAAGGAAAACCTAATGCAGAAAAAAGCTTTACTTATTGGTGCTACAAAAACAATATTCCTCTGTTATGTGTTCCGCTTGCTGACGGAGCAATAGGCGACCATATTTATTTTTACAAAAAAGACCACCCTGATTTGGAAATTGATTTAATCAGAGAAGTTGAATTAATTTATGACACAGTGCTTAATGCGGATAAGGTTGGCGCAATAATAATAGGTGGTTCTGTTCCAAAACACCACATAATGAACGCATGCTTAACACGCGAAGGAGCAGATTACACTGTTTACATTAACACAGGATACGAAGGGGAAGGAAGCAACGCAGGCGCTAACCCGAACGAAGCAAAAAGCTGGGGAAAAGCAAGCACAAACGAAAACAATGCAAAAGTATGGGGCGAAGCAAGTATAATTTTCCCAATCTTGGTTGCAGCAGGATTCAAACTAAAATAAAAAAAACTTTTGGATAACTTTACTGCTTTTTTAATAAAAAATTACTCAAACTCAATAATATATTTCTTGTATTCTTCCGGGTGATGCTCAAGTTTTTGTGCTTCCTGCGGAAAAAGCCCTTCAAGATATTCCTGTATTAAGCGCAGAGAATTCGTATGAGCACTTATTGCCACACAACACTTTTCCTTCTGCATTAATTTAAGCAAATCATTCATAAAAGGAAAAACCCTTTTACCCACACTATGCATATTTTCTCCGCTAGGAACAACAGCATAATACCCACGATGAAGCTGATCAAACTTTTTCTTTGATTTTTTCCTGAAAACATCTTTTAATGAACCTGAAAGCGAACCATAATGCCTTTCCCTTAACCTTGGGTCAACAATTACTTTCGCTTTGGGATGATAATCTAAAACCTCTAAAAGAGCCTGCTGGCTCCTCAATTGGTCCGAACAAAAAGCTAAATCTATTTCCTCGTTTTTCAATTTCTCTGCAAGAACTTTTGATTGTTTTAATCCTTCTTCGCTAAGCGGAAGATTAAGCCAGCCACAAAAAATATTCTTTTTGGATTGTATTTTTCCGTGCCTGAATAAAATAATTGAAAGCTTCATGATAACTAATTAGTTAAAGTTATTTATATTACTGCGCTTGATTTATTTTTCCTGCAAATTTAGTTAAGAAAAAGTAAGAAAAGCAAACAATATTCCTGCAAGAATACAGTAATAAGCAAAGTAATGAAGTTTTCCTTTCTTTAAAAGACTCATGAAAAAACCAATGCTTACATATCCTGCCAAAAAAGAGGAAATGATTCCAGCAAGCATTAAATCAACTTGAATTATAGTGCCCGTTGCCTGGGAAAATTCTAGGAGAGAAGCAATAATCATTGCAGGCAAACCAATTATAAAAGAAAATTCAGCAGCCTTTTCAGGTTTTACTCCGCAAAGCATTAATGAGCCAATAGTGCTCCCTGAGCGAGAAATGCCAGGCATAACAGCTATCCCCTGCGCAAGACCTGAAAAAAAAGCACTCTTTTCATTAACTCCCCTGTTTCCTTTTGCGTAATTAGAAACAATAAGCAAAAAAAACCCTGTTACAATTATGCACAAACTCACAATAAAAGGCAGTGCAAAAAATGATTCAAAAAACTTTTTCCCCACAAAACCAATTACTGCAGTAGGAATCCCTGCGATTATTATTAATTTCAGATAATACAAATCAGGTTTTTTGAGCAAAACAATTCCATTAATAAGAGAAAAGATTTTTTTTCTAAAATACAGCAAAAGAGCAAGCGAAGTGCCTATCATTAAAGCAATATCAAACTCTGGACTAAACGCTATTCCAAATAATTTATGCGCCACAACCAAATGACCTGAACTGGAAATAGGGAGCCACTCAGTAAAACCCTGGATTAGCCCAAGGATTATTGCTTCAAACAAATTCATAAAAAAACACTAAAAAAATTTAATAAAAACAACTTTAAATACACTTCCAAGAAATTGGGTTATTATGGTTTTAGTTCTCTTTCCCAAGTATCAATAAAATTATCAACCAAATCATCCAAAAAGCTTTTGCGGTACTGAACAATCAAAATAAGCACTCTTTCCTTATCCATAAGGGAAAAATAAACCCTGCCCTTAATAGATTTTTGAATTACAACCTGTGCCTGCAAAAGCTTTTGCATATGAAAACTTGTCGTTGAAAGACTAAGCTGAACATTTTCTGAAATAGTCGGCAAAGTAGCTCTCCGCTTGTTCATCAAAAATAAAACTATTTTTCTTACAGATTCTTGGCGAAGCAAATTCATTAAACCTGAATCAACCTCACCCCCTTGAATAGAATAAAAATGAGAAAATTTTCCCTGCTTTTCTTCACGTACAAAATTCTTTTTCTTCAAATAATCAAGATGATACTGCAAAGCGCCCGTAGCAATCCCCACTCTTCTTTGTATTTCGCGGAAATGCAAACCGGGATTCTGAACAATGGTAGAATAAATTTTATCTCTTGGAGTAAGAGCCATTACTTCATCAAGCTTTTTTAACACAATCCCACCAAAAAGTCAGTCAGCAATTACTTTCTGAATAACGCTACAAAGAAAGCAATCATTATACACAAGTCAAAAAAACCGACAATTGCTTTATTCATAAAATCTCCAGGGGAAAAATAAAAGTCAACTAATAACAAAGCGGATTTTGCAAAAAATAATCCAAAGGCGCCAGCCACCCACTTTAATTTCGGAGAGGGTTTTTTCTTTAAAGCCAAAACAGCTATTGCAAGCATTGCAATAGAAACAATCAAAAGAACCCACAAAGTCAACGGCTCAATTAATCCAACAAAATTAACTGGCTCTCTTAAAAAATCCCATGGCGCAGACACAACAAATCACCTCAATAAAATAGAAACAAAGAGCTTAAAATCCTGTATTTAATAATAAACTCGGTCGAAATATCCATTCAGCTAAGTTTTTGCTTTAGAACTTCCTGCACTTTTTGCGGGCTCGCAGTCCCTTTCGTTTCCCTCATTACAAGACCAGCAAGGAAATTCAAGGACTTTTCATTTCCAGCCTTATAATCACTAACAGCTTTCTCATTGGAAGAAAGCACTTTTGCAATAACTTCATCAAGATTAATGCTCTGGGAAATAAGCAAATTATTTTTTTCCAAAAAATCCTTCGGCTTTGATTTGTCTCCTGAAATATAATTAATCATAGCTTGTTTTGCATTCTTATCAGAAACCTTTCCTTGTTCAATCAAAACAACTAACTCAACCAAATCATCAGCCTTAACTATAACATCATTGAAGGATAAAGCATCATGATTAAGCACAGCAAGCAATTCTCTTGTTAAAATCCTCGCAGAAAGCAATGCACTTGCTTTCCTTGAAACCATTTCATCAAATAATTTACCTAAATCAAAATCACTGCACAGTACGCGCGCATCATAATCCGAAAAACCAAATTCTTTTATGAAACGCTGAGCCTTCTGTTCAGGCAACTCAGGCATTCCTAATTTAATTTTGTCCAAATACTCCCTGCTTAAAGAAACTTTAACCAAATCAGGATCAAAAATATATCCATAATCATCCTCGGTTTCTTTTTTACGCAACTCAACAGTCATTCCAGTTTCTGCATTAAAAGCTCTAGTGTGCTGTTCAATGATTTTCCCGTTTTTTAATTCCTGTTTCTGTCTCGCAAGCTCAAAGGTCAAAGCTTTTTCAGCAGCAGCATAACCTGAAACATTTTTTATCTCAGTTCTGTTCCCGCCATTAATAGAAATATTGCAATCAACCTTCAAAGTAGTATCAGGCCTTAATACATTCAAATAATTCAGAATATTTTCCAAAGTATTCATGAATTCGCGCGCCTCAGCAGGTGAAACCAAATCAGGTTCCGTAACAATTTCTACCAAAGGCAATCCCGACCTGTTATAATCAATTAAAACATAAGAACTTTTTCCCATTCCATTCGGATGAACCAAAGCAGCCGGATCCCATTCTAAATGAGCCCTCCTTATCCTGACTTTTTTTCCGCTTGGCAAAATAAGAAAACCCTTTTGTGCAAGAGGAACCTCATACTGGGTTATTTGGTAATTCATGCTCATATCAGGGTAAAAGTAAGTTTTTCTTGAAAAGAAAAAATCCTGGTTAATATTACAATTCAAAGCTAAGCCAACTTTAGTTCCAAGTTCAACAGCCTTTTCATTTAGTACTGGCTTGCTTCCGGGCATTCCTAAACAAATTACGCATGTTTGAGAATTTGGAATATCAACAGCTTTTGTAGGGCAGGAACAAAATAACTTGCTTTCCGTCCCAAGATAAGCATGAATCTCAAGACCAATAATTACTTTTGTTTCCTCACTCATGCCTCAATCACCTTTGCGAATGAATAAAGCCTTTTTTCCTGTAAGTGAGGAGCTATCGCCATTAATCCAACAGGGAGGCCTCTGCTAAAGCCGGCATTAACACTAATATGCGGTAACCCTGCAAGGTTAGCAGGAACCGTGCATAAATCCATCGCATAATTCTGCATGGGAGAAAGTTTTTCTATTTCCTCAAACTTTGGAGCAAGCACAGGCATCGTAGGATTCAGCAATAAATCATAACGCTTGAAAGCTGAATTAAATTCATTAATTAATTTTGTTCTCACCCTCATCGCTTTCAAGTAATAAGCGTCCCTATAACCAGACATTCTTGCAAATGTCCCTAAAATAATTCTTCTCTTTGCTTCTTCACTAAACTCACTACTCCTAATTTCTGAAAAATACTCATCAAAGTGTTTTCCATTAACCTCTCCTTGGGCACCGTAACGCAAACCGGAAAGCTTTGCAAGGTTTGTAGAAGCCTCGCTTGTAGCTATAATATAATAAGCGGACAAAGCGTATTTTGCATTTAATGGCAAAGAAATTTCTTCAACGTCATAAAACTTTTTTAATTCACTAATTTTTTTCTGAACAACTTTTTTTACTTCTTCATCGCAATTATCAAAAAAATCTTTCACAATCGCAATCCTTTTTATTGTTGCATCATCTTTAACAAACCCTTGAGCTAAAGAAGTTGAATCTTTTTCATCATACCCTGAAATAACTTCCAAAAGCAAAGCAGCATCCTCAGGATTTTTTGCTATTGCACCTATTTTGTCAAGCGAATTAGCATAATCAATTAACCCATACCTCGAAACTAAACCATAAGTTGGAGTTAATCCTATTGCTCCGCAAAAAGAAGCAGGGCAAGCAATTGAACCCCCAGTGCTTTCCCCAATCGCTAAATGATAATTTTTCGTAAAAGCAGTGAATCCTGCTGCGCCGCCTGAAGAACCGCCGCAACTCCTTTCATTATCAAAAGGATTCTTAGGAACTTTTTCTGTATTAGTTGCGAAAGTACCAAACCCAAATTCATCCTGAGTTGTTTTAGCTAGAATAATTGCGCCCTCAGCCCTTGCCCTCTCAATTACAGTAGCATCAAACAAAGGCTTGTACCCTTGAAGTATTTTTGAACCGGCTTTTGATTCAATGCCTTTAACACAAATAGCATCCTTAACACTAATCGGAACACCAAATAACTTTCCGAAATATTTTGAATCCTTTGCCTGAAAGCTTTTCTTCAACTCAGCTAATTGCTTCAAAACATCCTGCTCATCAAACTCTTCAATATAATTAAGCTTCTTATCCTCACACAATTTTATTTCCTGTATTATGCCTGCAAGATTTTTTTCCACAATAGAAAAATCTTTTTTTGCCTGTTCAACAAAAAAAGCAATTGTTTCTTCCCTCTTCATTTTACCACACCAAAAAATTTAATCAAACTATAGAACTTTTGGTCCTTTGAAATAACCATTTTCCTTTAATTTCACAGAAACATTTTTCAGCGCTTCTTCCTGTGTCAAACAATTCTTCGGCTTATCATTCCTGAACCTGTTTGATACGCTCACAGGCTGAAAACTAGGCTCTTCTTTTGCATCAACTTCATCCAATTTATTAAAAGAATCAAGGATTACTTCTTTTATCTGTGGAACAAATTTCTCAAGTTCTTCTTCTGAAAGATTAAGCCTCGCATTCCGCGCAACCTTCCTGATTAATTCCTTATCCACTTCAACTTTAGCCATAAACTATAAAGAGTCAAAAGGTTTTTTAAAACCAAAACAACTTAAACAAAAACCTATTATCCAGCAATAACTGTTGCTTCCCATAATCAATACTCGCTAATCAGTTTCTGCTTATGCTGCTTCAAAGATTTCGCATTAAACCCTAACTTGTTTAATTTTCGAGCAAATTCCTCACAAAAACCATGGTCAGTAAGAATAAGCTTCGGCTTTGCCTGCACAACATATTCAATTAAATCATTATAATCAGCATGGTTGCTTAAAGGAAAAGTTTTATCAAATACCCCGCGGAACTCCCACCCAGTAGCAAGGGCAGAAAATATTTTTCTTTTATCAAAATGCTCTAAAGTAGCAAACAAGTGCTTGCCAACAAGCTGAGGAGGCATAATCAAAATACTTGAATCCTTCAAATTGTGGTCAAGCTTCAAATATTTCCCAACATTAACTCCATGCTTTTCATAAATCTTATTTAATTCAAAAATAGAATCATGCACAATCGGAACAAACCCGGCTTCATTTGCAATCTTTGTGAGCTCCTGCGCTTTTCCAAGAGAATAACCAGCAAGCAACACCATTCCCTGCTTTCCCTTGCCACTTACCCAAGAAACCATATCAGAAACAACTTCCTCCTGCTTAGGAAAAACATACTGCGGAGAACCAAAAGTTGTTTCAAGGACAAGAGTTTCGCATTCCTGTGGTTCAACGCCTTTAAAAAACAAAGAATCCTGCAAACGAAAATCAGAAGTAAAAACATGCTGCTTTCCATCACTAGAAAACTTTGCCTGAGCAGAACCAAGAATATGGCCATTATTAAAAAGCTCTAAATCAAAACCAGCAAACTTCTGCTTCCTGCCAATCTTTAATTCGTTAAAAGATGCATTTCCATAACGCTGTTTAACCAAATCAATTGTTTCAGGAGTGGCAAAAAAATCAGATTTCTTCGACAACTTAACGTGATCAGAATGAGCATGGGAAAGAAAAACACTGGTTGAATTAGGAACAGAATGCGGATCAATACACATTTCCTTAAACAACAAACTTTTTTCTTGCACGAACATGAAGTACTAAGCGATAGAGGAGTATAAAAAATCTTTCATAACAAATTCAGTGAATGAATAAAGAGTACTCAATAAAACTCACTGAAGCACATGTGAGAAAAGCGCTTGAAGGCGAACTTTCAGGGCATGATTACTGGCACGTTTACAGAGTATGGAAGACCGCAAAATACATTGCAAAAAAAGAAAAAGCTGATTTATTCATAGTAGAACTCGCTGCGTTGCTCCATGATATTGCTGACTGGAAATTTCATGAAGGGAATACAACCATTGGCCCAAAGCTCGCGCGCGAATGGCTGGAAAGCATTAACACTGATGCCCAAACAATAGCCCATGTGTGCGAAATAATTAATGACCTCTCTTTCAAAGGAGCTGAAGTAAAAACCCCAATGCGAACCATAGAAGGAAAAATAGTTCAAGATGCTGACAGGCTTGATGCAATAGGCGCTATTGGAATAGCAAGAACATTTGCCTATGGCGGAAAAACAGGAAGAGAAATGTTCAATCCATGCATAGCCCCCACAAAACACAAAAGCTTTGAAGAATACAAAAAAAGCAAAGGCACCGTAATAAACCACTTTTATGAAAAACTCTTGCTCCTAAAGGACCTGATGAACACAAAAACCGCAAAAAAACTAGCCAAAGAAAGGCATAAGTTCATGGAAAAATTCCTTGATGAATTCTTTGACAAATGGGAATGCAAGTAATATTATATTAAAGCACAAAACCCACAAGCAAGTCTTTTATATTCAAATAAACTAATTATTCTGGCATGGCTAACCTAGAAGAAAAAGTGGATTTATGCATTAATGATATCAATGCTTTGCATGATGCAACTGCACGTATAAACTGGGCAGAGCTAAACAGGCAAGGATTTGTTTTCGAACTGGAACAAAACTCTAAACGCCTAAAAGACCTTTATTTAAAACTTGAAGAAATAAATAGGGAAACAAAAATGCTTCTTGAAAAAAATTCCCCTGAACTGGACAGTTTCCTGAGTGAAATGGCACGCGAAATAACTGTTTTAGAGGCAAACATTTCAATGGAGAAAAAAAAGAAATTAAGGCAAGAACTAGTCAATGAAAAGGAACCTATTGAGGTGCCTGATCTTTACTCTGCACTCCAGCAAAAAATACTTACAATGAGCCTAAAAGCAAGGTATAATGCAGACAGGGTAAGGACTTTTTTAGCCGCAAGAAAAATCCCTTTCGTAAAAAAAGGGAGTACTGCAAAAAACCTTCTTGAAGTACTGCAAAGAAAAGAAGATGAACTAAACGACCTTAAACAAAAAAATGTTGAACTCAAAAGAAAAACCTTTTTTGGACTCGCACAAGAAAAAAGTATTGCTGAAATAGAAACAGAACTCAATGAAATGGATAAAAAACTCAGTGAAACAGTAAGCGAAACAAAAAAATCATTAAAAACACACTTATCCCAAATCAATTACGTAGAAGGAAGTTTTATCCAATTGAAAACCAAAATAGAGGGTATAGAAAACATGCACTCTACTTTTACAAAAAAATCAATTGAACTAATAAAGGAACTGAAAAAAGAAAGGGATTTTGCAAAAACACTTGCCCTTGAAATCGAGCAAGACACTTTACGCACCAGAAGCGAATACACAAAACAATTACTTGAATTAGAGGAAAAAAAGCAAAACATTGAAGAAAGACTGAAAGAAAAATATGAAAAAGAATTATCTTCACTAAAAAAACAGCTTGATGAAAAAAATACTGCTCTTAAAAACTCGCACAAACTGATTGACCAACTTGAAACAGAAATAAAAAGAAATAAAGAAGAACAAAAAAAATAATCCTGGCCTGATTTTATTTAAAACTGGATTTATAAAAATTATTACAGCGAAAAATCCTTGTCCTTTGGGGCAAATGACTGTTCATTGAAAAGAATTCCCACAATAAGATCAGCATATTTGCCAACAAGCAACTCTTTTTTTTCAATATAATCTTCTTCATTCATACCTGAAAAATTATCTTCCCTTACTTCCTTGAGAATCCTAGTTTTTGTTGCCAACTCCACATCAATAAGCTTTTGTTTTAAAAAATCCACAAACTCTTCATCCTCAAGCAAAGCAAAAACAAAAATAAAATCAGCTTCTTCCGCCGCTTCCATTGCAACAACAGGAATATCCTCAGCAACGGGAACAAACCTTTCCTCCATCTCAACCCCGGAAATCCTTTTAGCCAAAGCTTTCCCAAGTTCTTTTGAAATACTCAAAGGATTATTTTGGTAACTAATAAGACAAATATGCATTAATAATTAATACATGCAGAGGATTTAATTCTTTTTGATTAAGCAAAACCAAAGGCAAATACTTATAAAATCCAATTCCTTAAATATAAATAGCCAAAAAAGGTGTTTTTTTGTTCGACAGAAACTTTGATGAGCCAAATTATAATCCCGGCGGAGGAAACTATGACCCAAACCCGCAGCCAGGGTTCAGTATGCCTGGTTTACCAGATTTTGATTTGAAGAAATACCTTCCCTTAATAGTAATAACAATAATAGTACTCATAGCAGGATTCCTTATCTTGAGCTGGTTAGGCTCACAACAAGCAATAACCATAAGACTTGTTGATTTGGAAAACAATGAAGTGCAGGGAAAATTGATTATTAAAGATAAAGATGGAAAAATCCTCCAGGCAGACCCTAAAGGAACTGCAAGCTCATTCAAAATAACTTTATGGCCGGGAGATTACAAAGTAAGCGTGCCAATAGCAGATGGCTATAAAGCAATACCAAGCAAAACACTCACAATACCGTTGTCAAGCGAGGTATATAAAATTTCTTTAACCCGCGACCTTGAAGCAACACTCACAACAAATACTAATTATTCTGAAATATTTGATGGCCAGACAATAAACGGTAGCATAAATGTAATAAACTCAGGAAACGAATTCGATATTGCTGATATAGTCCCCGTTGATTCAAACCTTTTACAAATAACCATACAGCCATCAAGCACACCCACAATAGTTCAAGGCGGTTCATTATTCCTTGATTTTAATGCAAAAATCAAAAGTAACACAAAAATTAAGGAATCACAAAAAACAACTATTACATTCAAAATAATTGGAACAGACATAACAAGTAAAGCAATTGAATTACAAGCAATGCCATCTGTAGCCGCAGCAGATGTGAAACTAAACACAACAGAAATAAAAAACATTAGCTTAATTGCAGGAAAAGAAGAAACATTCACAATAACAATAACTAATAACAACAAAACAATACAATTGAAAAATATCAAAGCAGAATTAATTCCTGATGAAGGAAGCGAAGAAACACTTAACTGGTTTAGATTTGCCCAACCTGACTCAGAAAGCAATTATATTAAAACAATTAGCACAATTGACCCAACAAAACCAGAAACAATAAAACTTTACCTAAACTCACCCCTATCAGCAAAAATAGGTGAAGAATTCAAAGGAAGCATAAGAATCACTTCCTTATCAATAAAAGAGAGTAAAACAATAAATGTTAACATGATAATAAAAACAGAAAAAACAATCTCCCTTGAAATAAATGGGTTAGACAAAGCATTTACAATAATATGTAGCAAACAAACAGGGACATGTACCCCAAAATCACTAAGCAGTGAAGAAGTTTTCTTCAAAAACAAAGGCAACATAGATATAAGTAATATAACTGTTTTACCTGACTACGCTTCCCCAGCAACAACTAACTGCTTTCAATACTTATCAACAATTTCGACAAAAAACACAACAGATACAACAAAAATTAATATAATAAAAGCAGGTGCAACGGAACCACTAATAATTGACCTCACCGCCCCAGAAGAAGCCCCTGACAAAGATTTCGCAAGATGCATAATCAAATGGACCTACTTAGATCCATTACAAAGCCCCGCACAAATCATTAGTGATTCTAAAGTATTCGAAATAAACAAATCAATAAGATAAAAAAATTTTCCCAAAAGCCTTTGGCGGAGCCCTTTGCTGTTACAAAGCCCTCGGGGAAAAAAGCCTTTGGCGGGATTTGAACCCGCGACCACCGGTTCATTCTGTTTTAACTTACGAAACCGGTACTCTACCCCTGAGCCACAAAGGCACTAAAATAAGCTAGTAAAAACCAGATTTAAACATTCCTAAACAAACACAATTTTGGGGCACGCAACAGGCTTTTTATTCCTTTTCAAACCTCAATTTGTAATAAGTATTTCTTAGTGATTAGATGGCTGAACAAAAACAAAAAAAGGATTTCCAATTAGAAATAGCAAAATACTTGGCTGAAAAAGACTTTGTTTACGGTCCAGAACCAGAACTATACTCGCCGGTAGCAGGATTTTATTCATACGGTTTAGTGGGAAAAGCTTTGAAAAATAATCTTGAACAAACAATCAGAAATGTTTTCACGAAAAACGGTTTCTTTGAAGTAGAATTTCCCTTAATAGTTCCTGAAATTATATGGGAAGCATCAGGCCATTTGAAAGGATTCAATGACCCAATAATTATTTGCTCAAAATGCAAAGCATCATTCAGGGCTGACAAATTAATAGAAGAACAAACAGGAATAGCAGCAGACCACTATAAAGATACAGAACTTTTATCCGCAATAAAAGAAAAAAACATTACCTGCCCCTCATGCAAAGGAAGATTCAGTTTAGAAATACAAAGACAAAGCTTAATGATGAAAACAATTATTGGAAGAGACACAGTTGCATACAATAGACCAGAAACCGCGACAACAACATACTTACCATTCAAACATTATGTTAATTTCTTTAGAGGAAAATTACCTTTCACAGTATTCCAAATAGGAAAAGCATTCAGAAATGAAATTTCTCCAAGGCAGCACCTTCTCCGCCAAAGAGAATTCACTCAGGCAGAATCACAAATGTTTTTAAGCAAAGAAATGAAACAAAACTTTGAATGGTTTGAGAACATAAAAAAAACTGAAATGCCTTTATGGACAGAAGAAATGCAAAAAACAGAAAAAAAATATTCATTTATTTCACTTGAAGAAGCCATGAGCAAAAAATACCTAAAAAACAAGGCTTACGCATGGAACTTGTGGTTAAGTTACGAAATAATGACTTCAATAGGGGTGCCGAAAGAAAAAATACGTTTCAGACAACACCACACAGACGAAAGAGCATTTTATTCTGAAGACACTTGGGACTTGGAAGTAGAAACAAATTCCTTTGGATGGGTAGAAATGGTGGGAATAAGTGACAGAACAAATTATGATTTAACACAACACGCAAAATACTCAAAGCAAGAACTTACTATTAGAACAGAGGACGGAAAAACTTTGATTCCGGACGTAATAGAAATCGCATTCGGAATAGACAGGCCATTTTATGCATTACTGGATTTAGCTTTCTTTAGAAGAGAACAAGATACACAAAGAACAGTGCTTTCATTGCCTGCAAAAATAGCTCCAATCCAAATAGGAGTACTGCCATTACTAAAAAAAGATAATTTGCCTGAAAAAGCAAAAGAAGTACTTATTGAATTAAAAGAATTTAGAACTTATTACGATGAAGCAGGAAGCATAGGAAAAAGATACTCAAGGTTAGACGCAATCGGAGTACCTTATTGCATAACAATTGACCACAAATCACTTGAAGACAATACAGTTACAATAAGAGAAAGGGATACTTTAAAACAAGAAAGAGTAAAAATAAGTGAACTAGCGGCAAAACTTGCAAAAGAATTTAATTAAAAAAAAAGGATTTGGGGATATGGAACAAAGAGAATTTTTGAGAAAAAAATTGCTTAAACAAACAAGAGAGCAAATAAACGAAAAATTTGCAGGAAGAGAAATACATATCATTAAAGCCGTGAACCTGCTTTCTGACCTTGATTCAATTAATAATTTAATGAAAGAAAACACTTTAGAGTGGAAAGTAAGGCAACCAACAGGAGAAGCTCAAAACGCATTTTCAGAACTCGAAAAAAACACTCAAAGCATTGAAGAGGAAAAAAAATCCTTAATGAATTTCATTGAAAAAGAAATGAACGCAGAATTCCCTAATTTTTCCGCACTCGCAACCCCCGTTCTTGGCGCAAAACTCTTGGCAAGCGCAGGCTCAAAAAAAAGATTATGCTTTATGCCAGCCTCAACAATACAATTACTAGGAGCAGAAAAAGCATTATTTGCACATCTCCGCAAACACGCAAAAAGCCCAAAACATGGACACATATTTAACCACCCCTTAATGCAAAAACTTCCAAGATTCAAGAGAGGAAAAGCCGCACGGCTCCTCGCAGGAAAACTAAGCATAGCACTAAAACAAGATTATTTTAACGGAGAAAATACTTCGGAAGAAATACTTAAAGAATTAGAACAAAAAATCAATGCAATCGCTGCTGAACCAGTAACCCCAAAACAGGAACAGCACGAACAAGAATATGACCAAATCCAACAAGAAAGATTCAATGAACAAAAAAGAAAAACCGAAACAAGAAATAATTTTTCAAGGGAAAGGAATTCTTTCCAAAAAGAAAGCGGACCAAATCAGTGGCAGGAAAACGGGCCAAGACAGTGGCAGCAAAGGTCTGCACAGAGCAGAGGGGGAACATTTAATAGTTCCTCACAAAGAGATTCATTTGGTTCATTGCCAAGATTTGGCGGACAGCAAACAGGGGAAAGAAGATATGGCCATACCAATTTTAAGAAACGCAGGCCAATGATTAACAAAAACTATGGACAAACTGAAGGGCCATACGGAGAACAATCATTCAGCCCAAGAGAAAACAGGTTCAGCGGGCAGGCATACAGGACAAGAGATAACGAAATAAGCCACGGACACGAAAGAACAAAAAATAATAGTTTTGGCAAAGGAAGATTCAACAAACCAAAACACTCACACAAAAGATACTAACTTACCTATTCAAATTATCCTTGAAAAGATTGCTCCTATTCACTCTATTTAAAAAAACAACCACTCTTTTTTATTATATGCAGCAAATCTTTGAAGGAATTTACTCTGAAGGCAAAACAATTTATACAAAAAACCTTTTACCTCACAAGCGCGTGTATGGCGAAAAACTTTTAGTAGAAAAAGGAATTGAGTACCGTGAATGGGATGCTTTCAGGTCAAAATACGGGGCAGCACTAAAAAACGGCTTAATAAAAAACATTTTCTTTTCAGGAGCAAATGTCCTTTACTTGGGAAGCGCAGAAGGAACAACAGTAAGCCACGTATCAGATATAGTTGGAGAAAACGGAGCAGTATTCTGTGTGGATATAAGCGAAATAGCAATGCAAAAACTAGCAAGATTAGCAGAAGAAAGGCAAAACCTTTTCCCAATCCTAAGTGATGCACAAAACACAAATAATTACTCTGAAATAATAACAGAATCATGCGGAAAAATTGATGCTCTATTCCAAGATATTTCCCAGCGCAACCAAGCAGATATTTTTGTCAGAAATGCCCAGTTCCTGAAGAAAGGGGCTCTTGGAGCACTTGCTTTGAAAACCAAAAGCATTTCCCAGTCAAGAAAAAAAGATGATATACTGGAAGGAGAGAAAAAAATCCTTGAAAGAGAATTTGAAATAATCCAGGCAATAAGCTTAGAGCCCTTTGAGAAACATCATTACCTAATCCTAGTAAAGAAAAAATAAGAAAATCGGCTAATATAAATAGCCCTAATTTTCACCGATTGGTTAAAAAGAAGTTTTGCGCAAATAAGTACAGTGGTTTCATGAAAGAATGCGTATTATGCAAAATACTAAAAGGAGAGATTTCATCCCACAAGGTGTGGGAAGACAAAGAATTCTTTGCATTCATGGATATTAATCCGATTAATCCTGGCCATGTGCTTCTTGTCCCAAAAAAACATGTTGAGTATGTATTTAACCTACCTGATGGGGAATACAAAAAAATATTCGAACACGCAAAATTCATTTCCTCTGCAATACAACGCGCAACTAAAACAAAAAGAATAGGAATTGCTATTGAAGGTCTTTCAGTTCCCCATGCGCATATACATTTAGTCCCAATAAATAACCCTAATGACCTTGATCCGTGCAGGGCAAGAAAAGCTGAACATAATGAATTACAGCAAATGGCTGAAAAAATTATTACGCAAATAGAAAAAACAGGGGCATGAAAACAAAGGTGATTAAATGAAAAAAGAAATTACCCGCAAAGCAATTCACATATTATTCGGCACCCTCTTCCTTGCATTAATTTATTTTGCAGGAACACAAATGAGCACCCTTATCATAGGATTATTCTTAATAGCAGGAACACTAATCTCAATAGGAATAACACGCGGACACAAATTCCCATTTATAGAAAAAATAGTCGAATGCGTTGAGCGTGAAAATGAAAAACCTTTTCCAGGAAAAGCAGCTGTTTTGTTTTTCATATCAGCAATAATCCTATTAGTCCTGTTCAAAAACAACCCTTCAGTAATAATGGCGGCGCTAAGCGTTCAAGTGTTTGGAGACTCCGCAGCAGCTCTAATTGGAACAAAATATGGAAAACACAAATTGTACAAGAAAAAAACCTGGGAAGGAAGCATAACCTGCCTGATAGTATCAATAATCTGCATAAACATTTTCTTTCCATTACAAATAGCAATAATCGCAGGAATAATAGCAACCCTAGTAGAGATTCTGCCACTGGATGACAACCTATTTGTACCATTAATTACTGCAGCAGCCATACGCACGCTAATATAAAAAAAACCCCATCTCAACACTTTAAAAACTTCGCAAACCAAAAATACTTAGTGAGCCTGTAGCCCAATGGATAAGGCAACTTTCTCCTAAGAAGTAGATTCGGGTTCGATTCCCGGCAGGCTCGTGAATTAACAAAATCAAAAAAAGTTGCTTATTTTTCATCATGAAGCTCTTTTGCTTCAATTACCGCAACTATAAGGGACACTATCATTATCCCAACAGAAATAAAATTTCCTATTATTGGCGTCTGAAAATCCTGCCTATTAAAAATAACATCAAAAAATGGAATCGCAGCTACCAAAAAAATCAGCACTGAGGCTACTACAGCAGCCTTATCATGAGTTCTCTTTTCCTTTGTAAAAATAACAAAAACAACAAAAGCAATGAATATCCAAATAACCAATGCTAAATTGCCTGAGAGGCTATCAAAAAAATCAAACATAAGTATATTCATCTAAAACAGTATTTATACTTTATTAAAACTCTTTTCCAAACAACACTTTTAAATACAACAAACCTTTATTCTAATTATGAATAAAGAAATTGCTCTAAAAATAATACTAGGATTATCCTTGGCAGGAATGCTTTTTTCAGGTTACCTGTCTTATGGAGAACTAACAGCAGGAACATGCCCTGTAAGCGGAGGGTGCTCATTACTGTTCGGTATTCCAGCCTGTGTTTATGGTTTCGTAATGTACACAGCAGTAATGATAATCAGTATTATTGGACTAAAACAAAAAAAGTAATTCTACCTATTAAAAAAAGTTTTTACGATTTAGTTAGTTTTACTTTTGAAACAAAATATTTTGCCTGCTGAATCATTTTCTGAGCATGCTTTTCAGGTTCAGCTCCGGTACTCATCTCCAGATTAATGAACTTAAGATTAGGCGAAGCACTGATAACCCGGTTAGTCAAATCAATTATTTTATCACTAACTTTGTCCCCTTTTAAAAATGGTTTATGATAATCATCAAAGCCATTTTGTTTATCAAACAAAGGAACATTTACATGGAGCTGAAAAGTTTTTTCTCCAACAGCACCAAGTATCTCATCAAAGTAATCCTCAATGCTTCCCCTATACAATCCTTCACGTTTTTTTGTCATCCCCGAAACAAAATTATGGGAAATATCAAACAAAAAACCTGAATTTGTTTCAGACAAAACACTATCTATAAAAACAAAGCTTGTAGAGAAAAAAAGACTTTTATTAGTTGAATTAAAAGAAAACCTTTTGTTATAAACAGATGACTCAAAAATAATTTTCTTATCAATAATTTTTTCCAATCTATTAAGGTTCCTAATTGTATGCCTAAGTATCATGCTCTGATTATACTTAGGGTTATCAGCAGCTGAATAACCTGAGTGAAAACCAACTGTTTCAGGGTCAGATGCATTACAACAATTTATTATTTGTTTTTCGTTCAAAAGCTTTGGAACAAACCCTAAATCATCAAGACCAAGCCGATAAAATCTCAGTGGATTATGCAAACTTGCTTTCAATCCTGATTCCTGAATAGGAAAAAACTCTTTCCCAGTGCCAGAGGTTTCAACTCCATCAACAATTCCTGATTTTTTCAGCAAACCAAGCGCTTTCCTGTTTGAAGTCAGGCCAGAACACCATGAAACATACAAATCAACCAAATTAAGCACCTCGCATAAAAAACTTTTTCTGAGAGTAATAAAACAAACAGCTATTTAAACAAAACTGTTAAAAGAAAAACCAAATTTAAATAAAATCTTATTTTTTATTAATGCATTTGGATTTATTTCAGCAAGCTTTTTCCTTTTTGCATTATTTTCCTGCCATCAACAATCACCGTTGGTTTTGTAATTATTGAATCATTATGTTGGTCGCTTTTCCATCTTGCTTTAGTATCACCAGAAAGAGGATCGCCAAAAGCAATATGGATACCAGGAATCTTTTCATCAATCAAAATAGAACCATGCTCTTTTTTTATTCCCACATTTGTCCCAAAACCAAGTTCACCAATCCTTGAAGAATTCTTATCCTTTAAAAGTTGTTGAATAAATTTTTGCTTTATTTTCAAATTAGTACACTTAACACTGGACAAAATTGCTCTCCCATTTTTTACAAGAACAGTTATTGGATTATTTGCTAAATTCCCCAACCCAAATGAAAATCCATCAATAACAATACGCCCATTAACACTCATAGGAGCAGTAAAAACTTCTCCCGCGGGCAAATTACCCCAATAATTTTTACTTAAAATACCATTATCCTTAGCCCACTTAATCCTAGGACTTAAAATAAAAACAACATTAGTTCCATTGGAAGTAGAAACCTTTATCTCTCTTGAACCTTGTAGAGCCTCAAAAGTTTTTCCAGTAAATTTTCGCATATTAATCAAGCTTAAAGAATCAAGCGTGAGAACCCTTCTCATACGTGTATTATTCATCCCATAAATATCGGCAAATCTGGTTCCGCGGAAAGTTTTCCTTCTATCTTCAGCAGATTTAATTAAAAAATTGTGTAAATCTTCATATTTTTGCTTCATATCACTAGCCAAAAAAACAACTGCCTCAGCCCTAGCAGGTTTTCTTAAGGATTTTAAATAACCTTTTCCAGAAACAGAATCAGAACCAATTAAACCAAGAGCCTGTGTTTTAACTCTTTTTTTCCTAAACTCTTTCTCAAGAGCCCTACCAAGAACAGCATTTTGTTTATCATAAAAAACAGTTGCAGTCTTAACTTTTTTTCCATGGGAATGAGAAGTTGTTAAGTGTTTTACAATCCTATTAGCTGCAAACATATTGGGACGCACTAATGCAATCTTTCTTTGTTTTGCACGCAATCTGCTAGCTAAAACCCTTCTGCTTGCTAAACCCATAAATAAATACTATTACAGAATTATATAAATCTGCCTTAACTAAATTAACTTAATCAAAATTTATATAAAAATTTTTTCAAATCTATTTTTCCTTTATTTGAAACAATAATACCTTCTTTGCGAAGCAGATTTATTTTTCTTTTTGTTCCTTGTACATACCCCCCAACAAAACCATTGCTACGCACCACCCTGTGGCAGGGCACCAAAATAATATTTTCATTTTTATTAAGCGCATTCCCCACAGCACGCATTGATTTTGGAGAATTAATTGCTTTTGCTATTTCAGAATAAGTAGTTACTTTGCCTCGGGGTATTTTTTTGCATGCACCCAAAACCTTTTTGCTAAAAGAAACCACAGAATCACCAAAACAATTCATTTTAGTAAAAAAGGTATTAATGACGAAACCATTATTAACTCGTTTGAGTTAATAATATTGTATGGATAAATTGGCGATGACTATTGCTGGAGAAATCACTCTCTCATCTGACCCTGGCGGCTCAATGAAAAAATGGAGGGAAATATTTGGAATTCACCAAACAGAACTTGCTACATTTTTGAAGGTTTCCTCTTCCACAATCTCTGATTATGAAGGAGGAAGAAGAAAAAATCCAGGAATAGGAGTAATAGCAAGGCTTGTTAATGCACTAATAAATATAGATAAAAGCAAAGGCGGGAAAACAGTGAAACAACTGGAAAAAGATTTTTCCCAAGACCAGGAAAGCGCTTTTGATTCACACGAATTCACTTCAGGGATAAAAGCAACAGAAATAGTAAAAAAAATAAACGGAGAAGTTATTTGCCTACCTCACAAAATAAAAGAAGAAACTGTTTTTGGTTACACAATAATTGATTCAATAAAAGTAATACTTGAAGTGCCGGTACATGAATACATGATGCTTTACGGGAAAACACCAAACAGAGCACTTGTTTTCAGGCACGTTGAAAATGGAAGAAGCCCTCTTATTGCAGTAAAAGTAGGCAGATTCTCAACAGACATGAAGCCAAGCATGATTATTTTGCATGGAGCATTTACCGCAGAAAAACCGGTTGACCCAATAGCAATAAAAATAGCTGAAAGCGAAAAAATCCCTTTAGTAACAACAAACATACCAATAGAAGATTTAATGAAAGCACTAGCAGAATTTGAAAAATAAAAAATATTAATGCAAAACTATTTTTTTATGCAGTAAGTGAATCTGAATCTTTGTTTCCTGTCATCCTCCTCACCAATAAGTTTTTTTGATGCAATTATTTTTGTTTTATATAATTTTGAAAGCTTTCTGGCAACTTTTCCCGCACCTTTGTTTGAGCCAATCCATAAATCATAACCATTTTTTCCCTTCAAAATTTTTATTGCCGCACTCAAAGAATCTTTTTCCTTTTCACTAGCAATTAACTGTTTTGTTACCTCAAGCATAGCATCCACATTGCTTGAATCACTTGATCTTAGCTGAATAATTGCTTCACGGTAATTTGAAACAAGCTTCATGCAAGAATCACAAGAAACTTTTTGCAAAGAAAACTCAGTTGTTTTTGTCTGCTCAACAAGCGTTCCTTCAAGAAAACCCGTAACAGTAATCCTTACAGAAAAATCAATGTTTGTAATAGGCTCTAACTCAACAAACACTTTTGGCTGGTCAAGATCATGATTCATTTTGACTTTAGAAGTAACTTCTTCAACAATAGCCTCCTTGCTTAAGCCCTGCCATTTTCCTTTAAAATGAATTTTTCCACACTTAACACAGCGCTCAATATTAATTTCTTTTACAGTAAACAAATCATTCCTCTTAAGGAAACAATCAGAACACATTCCTTTGATTATTGAGTCAGTTGTTTTTCCGCATTTTGGGCAAAATTTTTCAAAACTCATTCAAACCACTCAAACAAAAAAACTAATTCTTTAAGAATAAGATACTATAAAGAAATAAAGGTTTTGTTTAACTGAATTCAATTTTTTTGCCTGTTTGCAAAGCAGAAGCCCTGATTCCTAATTCTTCATAAATTTTATTTGAAAAAATACTCATTGCTTCTTTATCCCCATGAACGAGGAAAATTTCTTTAGGAGACCATTTTTTTAAAGCATGAATCATTTCACTCTGACTCGGGTGAGCAGAAAAATCAAATTTCTCGTAACGACAACCAACCTTAACAATTTCCCCAGTTTTTTCTTTAGGCAACTTTCCTTCCTGAATAAGCATTCTTCCAGGAGTGCCTTCGGCCTGGAAACTTGTTAAATGAATCTTACTCATAGGATCATTAACTATTTTCGCAACATAATTAATAACAGGCCCTCCTTTCATCATTCCGGAGGTAGTCACAATAATACCGGGCTGTTTCATTGCCTTGGCCCTATCTTGTTTTCCTTCAATCCAATTAGCTTCATTCAATGCTTTCCTGAATCCTTTTGAATCCTTAATCAAATCAGGATGATTCAAATATACTTCAGAAACTTTTTTACCCATCCCATCAAGATAAATAGGAGCATCAAGATTATACTTTGACAAAATATCAATTATTTCCTGGCTCCTACCAATAGCAAGAACAGGAACAATTGCCCAGCCACCACGCTCAACAGTGCTCTGCACTGATTCACAAAAAGCCTTTTCTTCAAGCTTCCTGTCAGCCTGTTCCCTGTCCCCATAAGTTGATTCAATCATCACATAATCAATTTTGCCAACATCAAGATTAGCACCTAAATGTAACTGGGTCTCACTAACCTTGAAGTCACCGGTGTACAAAAAATTTTTATCACCATGAGTGAGCTTTACCAAAGCAGAGCCAAGAATATGACCAGCATCAAAAAATTCCAGCGAAGTATTGTGCCCAATACTTAATTGCTTATTATAAGGGGCAATAAAATTATACCTATGAGTACGCTCAATCTCTTGTTTTGAATACTTAGGGGCAAGCCCTTCAAATTCAGCTATTTTTATTGAATCCTTCCACAAAATATCAGCAAGCTCAAGAGTTGATTGGGTCATGAAACTCAAGCAGTCGGAGTTCTTGTAAAAATAAGGCAATAATCCTGAATGATCCAAATGAGCATGAGAAATAATAGCTGCTTTTACGTGTTCCTTTATTTCCAAAGGATACTCAATGTCATCAATATTAAGTTTTATTCCATAATCCAAAAGGAATTTTTCCCCAAAATCAAGCACAAAAGCACTCCTTCCAACCTCTCCGCAAGCACCATGACCAGTTAAGGAAAAACTTGTTTCTACCATTAAATCAACTTCTCAACACAATTACAATTCAAGAAAAGGCACTAAAAAAACCATCACATTTCTTGTCTCTGTCAAACTAATAAAGAAAGAACTTATTTAAATGCTTTTTGCCCACCGTTTCCTGCTTTTGGCTCGGAGAGGCAAAACAACCTTATCCTTTGATGAAAAAATAATTGAAAGCAAAAAAGGGAGAATAATTGTTGAAGCAAGAGCAAACGACATTGAATAAAAAAGAAAGCCCTCAAAAACAAAAGGATGCATTCCTAAAAAATAATCAATAAAATCGTTTACTATAAACCAGAGAAAGGCAAGAAGTACATGCTTTACTTTGAAAGCAAACAAACCTGCTAAAACAATTGTTTCAATTACAAGCAAAATATGGCTTAAAACAAAAAACCATTGTGCCCCAGCTAAACCTGCTATTGTTAAAACAAAAATAGTCCATAAGCCATACTTAAAATTCCCCACAATTGAAATAAAAGAAAGCGCTTCACTTGGCTTATCAATTAAAAAAAGAAAAATATTTATCCCGAAAAGAATTGCATACAAAGGGCAGTCAATAATAAACAGCCAAAAAAACCAGTGGCTTTGTTCAAGCTGGGAAAAATAATAACTAATAGAATATATTCCTGCACAAAAATTTATTATTAAAAGAAAAACTAGAAACAATTTGTTTCTAAATAACTCAAACAATAAATCACCTGCAAAAATAAAACAATAAATAAAAAAAGAAAAAAAGTCAAAAAGTTTTCACTTTTTGACCCTCATATTAAACTGATTAATTAACAGCTTCCGCCTGTAGATGCCGTTGAACCACTCAAAGTAGTAGAACACTCACTTGGAGCATTATTAAATGAAGTACAAATTGCCTGCTTATATGCTTCTGAATTACCATACTGATAAACAGCACTACTTTTTACTCCATTAATTATTAATGTTGGCGAACCGCTGGCACCAGCAGCATCAGAAGCTTCCCCAGTTGCTTTCATTAAAGCAACTCCTTCTGAAGCAACACAAGCACTGATTTTTTCTGTATCAATACCAAGAGCTTTTGCCCCTGTTTCCCAGCAAGAACCATCGCTTCCGCAATTTGTATTTACATAAGCGGCAAATTCAAACCAATTATTCAAATCATAGTTCTTCAAAACACATGCTTCTCTCTCATTTTGAGCAACTTCAGGAGCACCATGCAATGACTGCACATTATTCCCATCAACGCTAACAATATAATGCACATTGAATTGAGCTTTATCCTTCAACAAAGCATAAACAGGCTTCATAGTATCTTCTGCCTGATTCCCATAAGGACAAAAACTCATTACATACAAATCAACAACCGGCTTATCTGATTTAACCGGCTGAGTTTCCACAGGAGTTTGTGTCTCAGGTTTAGGCAAAGGAGTATTCAAATCAAACACATTGCCAATAATTAATTTATCCTTATTAGCATAAAGTACCCCAGCCTGAACTTTTTGCCCATTCTGGGTTAGTTCAAATGATAATACATACAAATTATTGCCAATTTCATTAATATCAATTATTTTTGCCGAAACAGTTTCATCATTCAACAAATTCTCATTTATATAGTCCTGTACAGTGCTCATCAAAGCTATCTTATCAACCGTAACAGTAACTGCCCCTGTTTGAGGAGTAGAATTCTGACTAACTGACATTCCTGCAAAAGTAGATACCATTGCTGTACAAATAACTAGTACCGCTAAAAGCACAATAGTTTTTACTTCAAACCCAAGAATCTTTTTCTCCTTAGGCTTGTGTTCAGCATTGTGCTCATGATGAACATTTTTCTCATTATGATGCTTACTCATATATTAAAACCCCCAATCCCTTAATATTTAAAAAAAACAACAAAATACTAATTAAAAACCCATCTATAGGAAAAAAATTACTTCAACCCTTGCCCTTTAACAAAATTCAAATCACAATTAAGATCACTATTTGTTAAAACAGTTGAATTAACCGGCTGAACCTGGCCAGTCAGATTATTTAGCACACAAACCTCTGTTGATTCAGGCCCATAACAATTCCCAAAAGCAACCCAATTATAGAGCCCCATTACCCCGATATAAGCCGACCAAACCAAAGAAACAATCATTATTATTGTCAAAACCCAGGAAATTGCCTCAAAATTCTTAAAAACAAACCTTCCAAGCAATTTGTTTCTTGCAGAAATCTTTGTTGAAATCTTCATCTTCATTTTAGTATCAAACGAGGTTGTACACTTGCGTAAAGTAACTCTCCTAAAAACACAATCCGCGGCTTCAAAAAAATAAGCCCTGTATTTTGCTGAAACCAGACCCAAAACAGCAAAAACCACTAATGCAATAATACAAATCATTTAAACCAAAACCAATTAAAAAAATCTGGGAGAAAACGTTTAAAAACAAAGGCAATACGTTTGGGAAATGCCTTTTCATTAAAAATACCTAAAAAAAAGATTTTTTTTTATAAAATTATTCCTTAGAAAATTTTTTCTTTAATTCTTCAACCTGTTCATCTTCAAGTTTTTGGAACAATATTTCTCCCCTCAAAACCTTTTTTCCTCGAGGAATTTCTTCAAAACAATTCTCAAACCCAACCTCAACAATTTTCTTTCCCTCATCCAGCATTCCAAAAACCTTTTCTGAGGCAGCAGGAACAAAAGGATAATACAAAACAGCAAGAACTTTAGCTAAATCAATGCACTCCGCAATAACAGAACCCGCTGCATCTTTATCAGTTTTTACTTTAATCCAAGGCTCCTGATCCTGCAAATATTTATTGCCAAGAGCACTTATTTCATTCACTTTTACCAATGCTTCCCTTAAATGAATCTTATTCATCAGATGCTTGTATTCTTCAACCAACGGCTTTGCCTGTTCAAGCAATTTATTTGATTTTTTTTCTTGCTTTATGGAGTCAAAAAACTTTTCATTAAGAGAAAAAACCCTGTTAATAAAATTACCATAATTGCCCACAAGCTCGGAATTAATTTTTCCCTTAAAATCATTCCACTCAAAAACAGAATCAGTTGATTGCGGCCTAATCCTAAATAAATAATATCTCCACACATCACTTACAATACCTGAATTAATCGCATCATCCCCAAAAACACCAATGCCTTTACTCTTGGAAAATTTCTTATCCTCATAATTCAAGTAAGCGGTTGAATCAAGATAATCAACTAAATGAAACTTTTCTCTTGTACCAATAAGGAAAGCAGGAAACAAAATAGAATGAAAAGGAACATTATCCTTGCCCATGAACTGATAAAGTGTAATGTCATCAGCTCTCCACCATTTCTCCCAATCCTCATGCAGGCACTCAATAGTTATTCCAATGTAGCCAATAGGTGCATCAAACCAACTGTAAATAACTTTCCCTTCCCATCCATCCAGCGGAACAGGAATACCCCATTCTAAATCACGAGTAATACTTCTTTCTCTCAAACCCTGTTTCAGCCATTGGTCAGTAATATTCAGAGCCAAAGTAGTCCAAGTATTTCTCTTAGTATCAATCCATTTTCTTAACTCAGGTTCCAATTTAGGCAAATCAATGTAAATATGTTTTGTTTTTTTCATCACAGGCTTAGACCCATCAAGTTTGCTAATTGGATTAATCAAATCCTTCTGGTCAAGTAAGTTACCGCAAGCATCACACTGGTCACCACGCGCACCCTTACTATGACAAAAAGGACATTCACCCTCAACAAAACGATCACTCAAAAATTTTTTTGCATTCTCGGAATAAAGCTGCTCAGTTTCCTTTTCAATCAAAAAGCCATTTTCATGAAGTTTTAGGAAAATATGCTTAGTTATCTCTGCATTTTCTTTAGAAGAAGTTCTGCCCAAACAATCATAGCTTGTTTCAAACCAATCATAAATATTTTTGTGAATTGCAAAATACTTGTCAACTAACTGCCTCGGGGTTAAGCCTTCTTCTACTGCTTTTGCTTCAGCGGTTGTGCCATGTTCATCAGTACCAAGAACAAACAAAACCTCATTACCCTCTAAGCGCTTGAAACGCGCAAAAGCATCCGCACCGAGCACAGAGCCGACAAGATTACCTAAGTGAGGAACATTATTCACATAAGGCAAAGCACTTGTAACCAAAACACGATTCCTTTTTGAAACGCTTTTTTTCTTAACGGACTTTCTTACAGCCATATAATAAAAACCACGAAAAAGGGTTTAAAAAAGAACTTGATAAGGCAATACAGAATTAAGAAAAATCTTAAATAAGCATTACCATTTCCGCGGGAGAATCCTGTTTTTTTACAGCCTCTTCAAAAAATTTTTTCCCAGAACAAACCCAAGTTTCGTCCAAAAAATATTTTCTCTCATTTTTTATAAGAACCCCTTCTTCCACAAGCTGGTTTAATGTCTTATATACTGCCTGGGGAGAAATATTCCCGTTTTTGGATTTCTCCACAAGGACAACAAGTTGCTTACAGCTTAACCCGGGATAATGGGCAAGAAAAGAAATCAATGATTCACGAGTAGAATCAAAACGATTAATGTTGGAAGAAAAAGGAGACCTCAAATCAAAGACCTGCAAAGCCTGAGTTTTTTGAAGCATAATAATTTGTCGAATAGGAAGTATAAAAGCCTGATTAAAAAAAATTCTTGTATATCATAAAAAAATTAGTAAGATTTAAATTTTGTTTGATATATCTATTTTTCATGAAAAGCCTTCAAATAATATTAATGGGGTGGGAATATGACAGAATCCTTTACGGAATAAAACAAAGACCGCCAAACAAAGTAATATTCATTTCCTCAGACCCTGAAAAGACTCCAGACAAGAACTGGGGGCAATCCTCAACCGCCCTCTCAGAAAAAATAGGGGAATCAATAAAATCACTCATTGATTATGAAATAGTTTTCTTCAAATACCATGAACTGGATGACTGCATGGAAAAAACCACTTTAATGCTGGAAAAAGCATGCAAAGAATATGATAATATAGAAGTAAATGTTTCAGCAGGCACTACTCTGCTAAAAATGGCTTTTATGCTAGCCTCCCAATATTATCCAATCAAGCTCTTTTATGTTATCCCTGCACAATACACTCACCCATGCGAAATAATAACAACAGGGGCAAGAGGGTTAGTTGAACTACCCTCAATAAACCTGTCCAAATTAGCACTACCAAAAAAGAAACAAGGGGAAATATTTATTTTAATTGGAAAAGACAAAAAATCTTTTACCACCATAACAAAAGAATATGCTAAACAAAAAGAAATACGCTTAAACGCAGACAAAACAAGGACACTAAAATCATGGTTATTCTATCACCTCAAAAAACTTGAACAGCAAAACCTCATAGAAATGAAAATTGAAAAAAAGGAATTATTCCTCTCGCTCACACAAACAGGCAAATTCATTAAACTTGTACTAGAACACAAAAAAAAGGAAAACGAACAACAAACAAAACTCAAAATAAAGAAAAAAAATAATATTAACTCATACGCATAAAAATCAGGAATTTTTATAAAAAAAATAATTCAACTTTTTGGTTGAAAAAAAATCAACCTGCAAGTTGAGGAAATTTCTACCAAGAATATATTAATCCCCTTAACAGCTATTTCTACGTGGAAGAAAGAATAATTAATTACGAAAATGAAAACCAGGTTCAAGAAATAATTTCCTCTATGAATTTAGAAGATTTTCTTTTAGTGGAACACAAACCAAAAACAAAACAATTATTTTTCAAAAAATTCCCGACACAACCCGAAACACTGATAATAAGTGACCCTTAATGATAAGCGTACTAAATAATGCATACTTCAGGAAAGCACAGGAGCACCCAAACTTTTCGCTTACTCACCAAAAAATACTTTTCTTTCTCCTGTATGACAAAAAATATTACTCAAAACATGAACTCCTTTACCTAACCAACCATAACCAGACACAATTAGAAAAAATTATTAAGGAGCTGGAACAAACAGGAACAATAAAAACAGAAGGGTGGCTTGTCAAAGCATGCGAACAAGAAATACTGCACAAACAATTATGCCCCGAACTAATACTATCCGAAAACCCAAAAATAAATACTTCTAAAACTAAAAACCTATAACCGAAAGCATTTAATAGTGCCAAAACAAATAATTGTATATGAAACAAATTTTGAGGAAAACAATTAAGCGTGCAACCACCCCTACCAAGACAATAAGTGTTGTAATAAGGGCGGGAAGAATTGCTAGAATTCGGGCACAAAGAACAAAAAAAGCAAAAAAATTTGCGGAAGTTAGAAGTGCTATTGAATCAAGAATAAGAAGACAAAGGAATTTGGCAAAAAGTATTGTTAAAGGGGAAACCCCTTGGGAAATTTTAAAAAACCAAAAACAAGCAAAAGACATCCTTAGAAGGCTTAGGACAAAACAAATAGACTCTGAAAGAGCTTTGAAAGAAATGCTTGTTCTGGTAAAAAGACAATAACCTGAAAAAAATTATTCTTTCTTTTCAGGTCTCATTTGGGGAAACAAAATAACATCCCTTATTGTGGAAGAATTAGTCAAAAGCATTACTAATCTATCTATTCCCAAACCCATTCCGCCCGCAGGAGGCATACCATAGCCAATAGAGTCAAGGAAATCATCATCAAGCGGATGATTCTCTCCCTTTGCCCTACCCTGGTCCTTTTGTTCTTCAAAAAAAGCTCTCTGCAAAACAGGATCATTTAATTCAGAATAACCATTGCATAATTCCCCACCATTAACATAACATTCTGTTCTCTCAATAAGTTTTTCACAATCCTCTCTTGAAGGCTTGCATAAAGGAGTAGTTTCTTTTGGGTACTCCAAAACCCACGTAGGCTGAATTAATTCAGCTTCAAAAAAATGATCAAAGAGTTCAGCAACAACCAAACCCCATTTTTTTTCATCAGCATTAATCTCTATTCCTTCTTTCTGCGCAATCTCAAGCAAATCCTCTAACCCCATTTTTCTTACATCCCTCCCAAGCTTTTCATTTAGAGAATCAATCATCTTAATCCTTTTCCAAGGAGCCTTCAAATCAATTTCTTTTCCTTCAAAATTTACTTTTGTAGTACCAAGAACTTTCTTCACAACAAACTCAACCATTTCTTCAGTCAAAGAAATCATATCATTCAAATCAGCATAAGCCCAGTAATACTCAGACATCGTGAATTCAGGGTTATGGGTTCTATCAACATCCTCATTCCTGAAATTCTTGCAAACAGTATAAACTTTATCATATCCCCCGACAAGCAAACGCTTCAAGTAAAGCTCTGGAGAAATACTTAAATAAAAATTTGATTTCCATGCATTTGAAATTGTTGTATAAGGTCTTGCATTAGCTCCCCCATAATTAGGCTGAAGAACAGGAATCTCTACTTCAAGAAAACCTTTAGAATCAAGGAATTCGCGCCAAGCAGAAATAATTTTTGACCTCTTAACAAACACTTCTTTTACTTCAGGATTCATTATCAAATCAAGATACCTCTTCCTGTGCCTGATTTCAATATCCTGCAAACCATGAAACTTTTCAGGCAAAGGCAAAATACTTTTTGAAAGCATTTCAAGAGAATCAACCAAAATACTTAATTCTCCTCTCTGTGTCCGGTATACTTTTCCTTTTGCCCCTACAAAATCACCCAAATCAACAAGGTCAAGCAAATCAAAAGCTCCTTGACTTGTAACTCCTTTTCTGAAAAAAAACTGAATAGTGCCGGTAGAATCCATTACTTTCAAAAAAGCAATTGCGCCAAAAGAACGCTTAGCCATAACACGCCCAGCAACATTAAACACAGGACCAGTTTCCTCATTCTTCAAAGAAACAAAATCCTTTGCTAAATTAACAGCATAAGAAGAAACCTCAAAACCATAAGGATAAGGATTAATCCCCTTTTCTTTTAATTTCTGCAAATTATCCTTCTTTGCCTTTACTAAATCATTCTCCATAAAAACAACCAACAAAAAATTATTATTTAATATTAAAAAGTTCCTCAAGCTCTTTAGCCGCTTTTTGCATAGAAGGAACTACACTCAAAAAATGCACATAATCCACCGCTATATGCCCAATAGCATCAGAAGCATTTGCATGATAATACTTAACTTCCGCTGGATTAACCTTATATTTACCAGCCTGCTCCACTTTGCTAACCTCTTCCCCCGTCTGATACAAATTAACTAATAAATTAAGCCTTTTCGCCAAGTGATTTAATTCCTGATGAAGAGCCTGTACAACTACTACCCTATCAACTCTTTTTACTCGAGCTACATTTGAAACAAATTTATAAACCTCTTTTTTAACCGCCTGATGAGTCGCCTTATCATCAACTCCTTTTTTATCATGAGCCTTAAGTGAAGCAAAAAGAAGTGACTCAAATTGTTGCTTTGATGACAAAGGATTTCTAAATAAATAATTCTTTGTATAACGTAAAAATAATTTTTGCGCAAAAGGGTGCTTCCAGTCTTTTCCTCTTAACTCCTCATTCGAAGCAATCTTTTTTCCATAACCCCTAGCCCCAGACTTTTCAATTATCCTCGCAGCAATATTAAGCGCCTTATCCGAAAAAGTCTTATGAACAGCAAAAACCTTCCTACGAACCATAATGAATTAACGCTTAAAAACATTAAAAAAGCTTAGCAAGGAACAAAGGTTACTAATGAAAAACACTCTACATATAATATACAAAATGTTACACCTAAATCAAAAGATTCTTTAATAATAATCAGGAATACTAATTAATCATGGAATTTAAGGATTTTGTCTGGAGTCACTACTTATAGGCTCACCAGGCTTAGGCTCCAGACAAATCATCCTATTTCTCTTTCTTCCCATATTTTCATAGGCATTTTTAATGCTAATTCTAAAACAAATATATTCGTCTGGCGATGGGAATAAACTACAGAAACATAAAAAAAGAGGTTTTATTTTTAAAAAATTAAATTGATTTAAAAAAATTGGGAGTGAATAAAAAATGAAACAAAATGAAACAAAATTTGGGAAATTTGGGGGAATGTTTGTTCCCGAAATGATGGTGCCTGCACAAAAGGAATTATATGAAGCATTCAACAAATACGCTAACACAAAGGAATTCAAAGAAGAACTTAACTATTTACTAAAAGAATTTGCCGGAAGACCAACCCCTCTTTATTATGCAAAAAATATGTCAAACGAGCTAGGATTCAAAATTTACTTAAAAAGAGAAGATTTACTTCACAGCGGAGCACACAAAATAAACAATACTTTGGGGCAAGCACTGCTCGCAAAAAAAATGGGTAAAAAAGAAATCATAGCGGAAACGGGGGCAGGACAACACGGAGTTGCAACAGCAATAGTCGGAGCACTATTAAAAATCCCAACAAAAGTATTCATGGGAGAAGTGGATGTGGAAAGACAAAAACTAAATGTATACAGAATGAAATTGTTTGGGGCAGAAGTAATTCCAGTAACAAGCGGATCAAGAACACTAAAAGATGCTGTAAACGAAGCATTGAGATATTATTTAGCAAACGTAGAAACCTGTTACTATTTGATAGGAAGCGTAGTGGGACCACACCCTTACCCAAAAATAGTTCAACACTTCCAAAAAATAATTGGAAAAGAAACAAAAGAACAAATACTTGAAAAAGAAAAAAAATCACCAACCGCAATTATAGCATGCGTAGGAGGGGGAAGCAACTCCATAGGAATATTTGATGCATTCCTAAAAGACAAAGAAGTTCAATTGATTGGAGTAGAGGCAGGGGGAAACGGAATAAAACACGGAAAAACACTCGGAGAAGGAACTATAGGAATATTTCAAGGAAGCAAATCCTATGTTTTGCAAACAAAAGACGGACAAATAGAAGAAGCACACAGTATTTCTGCGGGATTAGATTATCCGGGAGTAGGACCAATGCATTCATATTTGAAGGAAAGCAAAAGAGCAACTTATGTAAGCGCAACAGATAACGAAGCAGTACAAGCACTAAAATATTTGAGTAAAATGGAAGGAATACTACCTGCACTTGAATCCGCACATGCAATAGCTTACGTTCTGAAAAATAAAAACAAATTCAAAAAAGAAGATATTGTTGTTATTTGTCTCTCCGGAAGAGGGGACAAAGATGTAAACCAATTATTGGAGGTGCAATAATGTTTGGAAAAAAAACATTCATGCCATTTGTAGTACTAGGGGACCCTAATTATGAAGAATCAATAAAAATAATTAAAGGATTAATAAAAAACGGGGCAAACGCACTCGAACTCGGATTTGCATTTAGTGACCCAATAGCAGATGGGCCAGTAATCCAAAGAGCAAATAATAGAGCGCTTGGAAATGGGATAACAACTGAAAAAAATTTTAAAATACTTGAGGAAATAAGAAACAAATCTAAAATACCAATCAGCTTAATGTTAAGTTACAATCTGGTTTACAAATATGGAACAGAAAACTTTTACAAAAAATGCAAAGAGCTCAAAATTGATGCAATCCTTTGCCCTGATGTACCCATCGAAGAATCAGAAGAACTCGTGGCAAACTCAAAAAAACATAAAATAAACCAAGTGTTTCTAGTTTCACCAACCACAACTCAGGAGAGAATGAAACAATTAAACAAAGTATGCAAAGGATACGTTTACCTTGTCTCACTGCTAGGCACAACAGGAACAAGGGAAGAACTAAACACAAAATTGCCGGAACTAATAAAACTGACTAAAAAAGAAATGAAATTACCCGTTTATGTCGGATTCGGGATAAGCAAGCCAGAACACGCTAAAAATGTAATACAATTAGGGGCAGACGGGGCAATATGCGGATCAGCCTTTTGTAGAATAATAGAAGAAAACCTTGGGGACAATAAAAAAATGCAAAATAGTATTGAAAAGTTCTGCAAAGAAATGAGTACGGTGATAAAAAATGAAAATTAAAGTAACTTCAGAAATTGCTCAAATAAAATACCAGGAGCCATTCAAATTATACTTAAAAGAAAGCCAAAATGGGAATACTCCAAGTCTTCTAATGGAATCCAAATCACCAAACCAAAAATACCCGCGGAAAAGCATAATAGTTCCTAACCCAGCGGTAAAAATTGAAGGAAAAAATGAGGAATTCAAAATAACTGCCCTAAACAAAGCAGGCAAAAAAATTCTTAACTTTTTTAGCAAAAAGGACTTTGATTATGCGATTAATTACTTCCAAGACAAGAAAACCATTAAAGGAAAAGTTTTGAAACAGGAAAACAAAAATGCAAACGAAGAAAAGGAAGCAAAACTAAAAAATATTTCATGCGTAATAAAAACAGTGCTAAATAAATTTGATTCTTCGGACTCTTGTGCAGGGGTATACGGCGTTTTTGCTTATGATTTTGCAAAAAACTTTTACAAAGTAGAAGAGAGACAAAAAGAAGAAAACATTAATGATTTTGAATTATTTTTACCAACCAAAATATACCTTTTACATGATAATGAAAAAAGGGCAGAAATGCATGAATTCCTATTTAACTCAGAAAAATTTGAAGAAGAAAAACCAAAAAAAAGCTTTTCATTTAAAAAACAAAAAAAACAAGAACAAACGGATTTGAGTGACGATCAATACAAAGAAGTTGTGGCAAAAAGTATTGAAGAAATAAAAAAAGGAAGAGTAATACAATGTGTTTTGTCGAGAAAAACAACTGTTTCACTACAAAAACACCCAATAAAATCTTATGAATTACTAAGAGCAACAAACCCCTCTCCTTACTCATTTTACTACAATCTTGGAAACAATGAAATACTATATGGAGCATCTCCTGAAATGCACATAAAAATATATAATACAAAAAAGGGAAAGGAAATTGAAATAAGACCAATAGCTGGGACAATAATGCGTTCAAAAAATCCTCTTGAGGATGCAGAAGCAAGAAAAAACCTACTAAATGATGAAAAGGAAATCCGAGAACATACAATGCTAGTTGATTTAGCGAGACACGAAATTTACAAACTTTCAAAAACAAACAGCGTCGAAGTAATTGATCTTTTCACATTAGAAAATTATCCAAACCTATACCACTTAGTTTCAGGGATAAAAGGAATGCTAAAAGAAAATAAAGATGCTGTGGACGCCTTATTGATTACCCTCCCCGCAGGAACACTAAGCGGAGCACCGAAACAAGAAGCAATGAAAATGATAGAAGAATATGAAGGATCAAAAAGAGGATACTACGGCGGAGCAAGCGGATTATTAGCTTTCAATGGAGAATGCAACACAGGAATAACAATAAGAACAATTTACGTAAAAAACAATAACTCTGAAGTAAGGGGCGGAGCAGGAATAACTGCGCTTTCCACTCCTGAAAAAGAATTAAATGAAATAAAACTCAAAACATCAAAAGCAATGGAAGTACTAGGGTGAAAAAATGGGTTCAAAACATAATACTAGTCTGAAAGTTAAGCAAAAATTGAAACACACAAAAAACGGAAAAAAAATAAAAATCGTGTTCATAGACAACTATGATTCATTTGCCAACATAATTGAAGCATACTTTACAAATGCAAGAGCAGAAGTAATAATGTATAAAAGCAACTGCTCAATAAAAACAATCCAAAAAGAAAACCCAAATCTCATTATACTAGGGCCTGGGCCAAACGGACCAAAAGAAGCGGGAAATTACCTTGAAGTTATTGATAAATTCAAAGACAAAACACCAATATTTGGGATATGTCTTGGATTTCAAGCAATTATGGAATATTTTGGCGAACCTGTAAAGCCTCTACATGAAATAATGCATGGACAGGCAAGCGAAATAAATCATGATGGAAAAACAATCTTCAAAGGAATACAACCAAAACAAAAATTTGCAAGATATCATTCTTTAGGAGTATTAAAGGTTCCGGCGGAATTTGAAATAAGCGCAAAAGCGGGAAATATTGTAATGGCCACACGCCACAAAACACTACCAATTGAAGGAGTACAATTCCACCCTGAATCAATCTTGTCAATGCAAAATAATGCAGGAAAAAAACTTGTAGAAAATATAGTGAGGAGATTAAAATGAAAGAAATACTTAAAAAATTAATAAAAAAAGAAGACCTAGATGAAAAAGACATTGATAAAATTGTAGAGGTAATAGAGAAAAACAATTATAGTACAATACAAATGGCAGGAATATTATGTGCATTAGAATCAAAAAAAGTTACTGCGAATGAACTTACAATGCTTGTGAATAAATTAATCCAAAAGGCCACAATAGTTGAATTGGAAAAAGATTGCATTGATGTGTGTGGAACAGGAGGGGATGAAAAACAAACCTTCAATGTTTCCACCGCAGCGATGTTCGTTGTTGCCGGGGCAGGAGCAAAAGTAGCAAAGCACGGAAACAAAGCAGTATCCTCAAACAGCGGAAGCTATGATGTACTTGAAGCACTGGGAGTTAATATGGAAAGAGTAACCGCAGAACCAAAAAAAACAATTGAAAAAACAAACATTGCATTCTTATTTGCGCCAAACCATCACCCTTTGTTCAAAAATATTGGGCCATTAAGAAAAGAACTAGGAATAAAAACAGTATTCAACTTAATGGGGCCATTACTAAATCCGGGAAAAGTTAAAAAACAACTAATGGGAGTATTTAATCCCGAAATAACAGAAACAATTGCCGAAGTCATGAAAAAAAGAGGAGTTGAACGAGCAATGGTTGTTCATGGCGAGGGGTTGGATGAAATAACAATCACGGGGAAAACAAAAATCAGCGAACTAAAAAATAACAAAATAAGTACCTATTATTTTGACCCAAAAGAATTTGAAATTAATTACGCACCAATAGAAGAATTAAAAGTAAAAACAAAAGAAGAAAGTGCACAAATAATACTTGAAATACTTGAAGGAAAAAAATCAAAAAAAAGGGATATTGTGGTGATAAATGCCGCAGCTGGTTTAATTATTGCTGGAATTGCAAGGGATTTCAAAGAAGGCATTAAGCTTGCTGAAAAGTCAATTGATAGTGGAAAAGCACTAAAAGTGCTTGAAGAGCTAAAAAAACTGTAAAAAAATTTGCATTAAAACAAAAAACAAGGGGTTAAGGAGAAGATTAAAAAGAAGGAAGAAACGTTAATATTTAAAAGAAGGCAAAAAAATGACTGAAAAAGAAAAGATTATGGTGGATCCATGGGGAAAAGAGCTCGTGGAGGATTACAACAGGCTCATAAAAGAATTTGGGATGCAAGCATTTGACAACAATATTTTTCCAGAGCCAAATCTTCAGATGAGAAGAGGAATAAACTTTGGTATACAGGACGGGGAACAAATAGCAAAAGCTATTAAAGAAAAAAAACCTTTTTACTGTTTAACAGGAATAATGCCTTCAAGCGAAAAAATACATTTGGGTACGGAAACAGTTGTACAAAATGTAAAATACTTCCAAGAACACGGAGCAAAAACATTTGTAGTAATAGCCGATGCAGAATCACAAGCAACAAGAAACGTTTCCTTAGAAGAAGGAAAACGAAGAGCGATGGAATTCCATATACCAGCATACATAGCGCTTGGATTGGATATAAACAAAACAAATTTTTATTTGCAAAGCGAAAACAAAACAGTAAGCAACCTTGCAATAATATGCTCCCAAAAAATAACTGAAAACGAATTCAAAGCCATTTATGGTTCAGTGCATCCAGCAAAAGTGATGAGCGCATTTACCCAAATGGGAGATATACTTTACCCACAATTAGAAGAAAAAATGCCAGGAATAATACCAGTAGGAATAGACCAGGCACCACACATACGCATGGTAAGGGATGTAGCCAGAAGACTAAAACAAGAATATGGCTTCTTCCTACCAAGTGCAGTATACAACAAGTACACTTCAGCGCTTGATGGTTCATTCAAAATGAGCAAAAATTCTGAAAGCATAGGAAAGATAGAAATACCTGAAAAGGACATGAATATATTAGAAAAAAAAATAAACAAAGCACTTACCGGGGGAAGACCGACAAAAGAAGAACAAAGAGCAAAAGGCGGAGAAATAAACAAATGCGTTGTTTATGAATACTGCAAAAACCACTTCATCAAAAATGATAAAGAACTACAGAAAATGTTTGAGGAATGCGTAACAGGAAAAAACCTTTGTGGAGAATGCAAAGCAAAATACGGGGCACCATACGCAAAAAAATTCTTTGCAGAGTTCAACAAAAAATTCTTAGAAGCAAAGAAGAACATCGGAAAAGTAAAATTTATCAGGTGAAAAAAATGATAAGACAATTTGACAGCAATAATGGAAAAAGATTCATTAAAGCAAAAATACCTTTCAACAGAAAAAAACTTAATGGCAAGCCCACGCTGCCTAAAGCAGTAATAAGACAAAACCAGTTAAGAGGAAAGTTTAATTCCATGATAAAACAACTCTCACTTACCCCAACAAGAGAAATTGGAACAGGAATAGATTACTTGCACAATTTTTTCATGGGAAAAAAAAGAAAAACAATAAGAATTGATTTAAAATTCTCTTTTGGAGACTTAGGCGAACACATAATAAAAACAAGGGTTAGAAACAGAAAACTAATAAATGAATCCGAATGGATATTCGCCATTGACAGGAACAGCCAAATCCATGTTTTCCCAACAAAAGCTCTAAAACAATACGTTCACACCAACTGGGGAAACTTATCAAAAAAACTAGTGATAAACAAAGGCTCGTATCAAGAAATGCTTGTAAGCCTTTTTGATTTATATTCAAAACTTAAGGTAACCCCAATCATTGCAGGGCTTAATCCAAAAGAAATAACTGAGGCTCTTGCAAAAATGAAAAAACAACAATTCAAAGAAGAAAAGGAATCAATCCAACAAAAAACAAATGGAACAATAAATCCATTAAAACAAGAACGATTCCCTCGAGTACCAAGAAAACCATACTTAAACCCGAGTCTGGACCAAAGAAGGCGCATAAGAATGAACGGCAATCTAAAAATACCAGGAAACAGGTAAATAACAAATAAAGCCTAAAAAATTAAACAAAAAACATACTTGATTAATTTATGAAAAAAATTATATTAAAGCCGGCAGAAGAAAATGATGCTAAATTTATTTACAATCTAACCAAAGAAAAAAAATTTTCTAAATACTACTTAGGAAGGCTAATAGCAAAATCACTAAAAGAACAAAAAGATAAAATACAAAAATTCAATAAATTAGCTGAAAAAGACTTAAGGTATTATTTTGTCATAATGAGAGGAAAAGAAAAAGTAGGGATAATTGATTTATACAAAATAAGCCTGCAAGATAAAAGATTCTCATTAGGATACGGGGTCAGCGAAAAATACCACAAGAAAGGAATTGCTAAAAAAGCCGTAAAACAAGCGCTAAAGTTTGCAAAGAAAAAAGGACTATATGGTTGTGAAGCAATAGTGGACCCAAAAAACATTGCGAGCAAAAAAGTGCTTGAGAAAAACGGGTTTAAAAAAATAGGGTTAATTAAAGATTATTACTTTGAAGAAAACAAATACTGGGACATTGAATTATATTGGAAAACACTGTGAAGGAATTTGAATGAAAAAAATGATTGGAGAATTAATTGAATTCAAAACAAAAGACAACCTTACCATACACGGATTCTTAAAAAAATCAAGGGAAGGAAACAAAAAACTAATAATTCACATACATGGAATGTGCGGTGATTTCTTTAGATTTCCATTAACATGGGTTCTTTCAAAAAAAATAGAAAAAACGGACAAAGATATTTTCCTCATAAACACCAGAGGAACTGGGTTAATAACAAGGTTTTTCAAAGGAAAAAAAAGAAAATTAATAGGAACAGCAAACGAAAAATTTGAGGAATCAATATATGATATTGATGCAGCAATAAAAACAGGAAAAGAACTTGGATATAAAGAATTCATCCTAAGTGGGCATAGCACAGGATGCCAAAAAATAAGTTATTACCAGGAAAAGAAAAAAAATAATAAAGTAAAAGCTCTTTTACTGCTCGCACCAGGAGATGATTACAATCTTGCAAAAACAAAATTAAATAAAAAATTCAAAAAAGCAGTTCTAATGGCTAAAAAAATGGTTTCAAAAGGAAAAGGAGAAAAACAAATGCCTGAATGGGTTACTCCTTACTCAGCAAAAAGATTTTTGAGTTACGCTGACACGAAAAACATTGAATGTAATTTGTTTAATTACAGCGGAGAACTCAAAGTTTTTTCAAAAATAAAAGAACCAATCCTTGTTGTATTTGGAACAAAAGAGCCAAAAACTGATAAGACGCCAAAAGAAATGCTTGAGCTTTTACGGAAAAAAACTAATTCAAAAATCCTTATTACTGTAGAAATAAAAGGAGCAAAGCACTCCTTTAATGGATTTGAAGAACAAACAAGCAAAACAATAAGAAATTTCCTAAAATTAATCTGATTATATGACTTGAAGTAATAAATACTACTTCCCCCCAAATTATAAGAATATGAAAAATAATAACACAATAAATGCTTCTCCGCTAATATTACCCGTAGAAATTCTAACAGGAATACCTGAAATACAGGACATTGAATTTCACAAAAAAATATATTTAGGAGTGAAAAAAGGAACATTTGAAAAACTATCAAAAACATCCAAGACAAATCCAAAAAAAGAACTTAAGCTAATGGAAAAAACATTCACTGAACTGGGTTGGGGAGAAATAAAAAACATTGATATGCAAAAAGAATCCAAAAAAGCAATAATAATAGTGGAAAATTCTCCTTTTGCAGCATTATTAAAAGGAAAAACAAAATTGCCTGCAGATGTTTTGCTCCGCGGAGCACTAGCAGGAATATTTTCAAAAATATTCAATGAAGACATTGATTGTGTGGAATCAGAATGCTCTGCCCTCCAAGGGAAACAATGCAAATTTATAATAAAGCCAAAAATGGAGTTTGATTTTTCAAACAAAATAGTGCAAGACCAATTAAGCCACGAATGAAAACTAATTGCAGGAAGAAAAGAAGCCAAGAATTAAGGCTTAATCTCTGTTTTTCCATTCATATAAGGCTGAAGAGCTTTAGGAATTCTAATTGTACCATCTTTTGTTTGATAATTTTCTATTAGTACTCTTAGAGTTCTTGTAGTTGGGACCATAGTGTTATTTAGAGTGTGAATATAATCTTTTGTCCCATCTTTCTTTTTATATTTAATATTCAATCTTATAGCTTGGTAAGCAGTACAATTTGAACAACTCCCTAACTCAATATATTTTTGTTCTCTTGGAGACCAACATTCTAAATCAAATTTTTTTGCAGCAACAACACCCATATCTCCGGTACAAACATTAACTATCCTATAAGGTATTTCAAGTTTTTGAAAAAAAAGTTCTTGGTTTTTTGACAAATCATCAAATTCCTTCCAAGAATTCTCTGGTTTGCAAAACACAACCTGTTCAATTTTGTTGAACTGATGAACCCTAAAAAAACCTCTCTCATCCAAACCATGCTTTCCTATTTCTTTTCTAAAACAAGGACTCATACCAGCAAGTTTTATTGAGTTATCAAGATCTTTTTCTTCAAAAGTTTCATCCATATACATTGAAACCATTGGATGTTCTGAAGTCGCAATCATGTAGTTATCTTCTCCATCAATCTTATACATCACAGTTTCAAAATCACCTAAATCAGTTACTCCTGCATAGGCTTGCCTATTCATCATTAAAGGGGGTTGCACAGGAACAAACCCTTTACCAATTAGTATTTCTAAAGCTAATCTCTGTAAAGCAAGATCAAGCATAGCTAAATCGCCCTTCAAATAAAAAAATCCTTCACCAGCTATCTTTACAGCTCTATCAAAATCAGCAACCCCAAGACTCTTTGCTAATTCTCCATGGTGCCTAAGCTCAAAATCCGGTTTCTTAGCTTCACCCCAAAATTTTATAGGCACATTTTCTTCAGAGTCCTTTCCAAAAGGAACAGAATCATGCAACAAATTAGGTATTCGCATAAGCAAATTCTTATTCTCTATTTCAAGTTCCTTCATTCTTAATTCTTTTTTCTTTAATTCTTCAGGAGCTGATTTTGCTTTTTCAAGTAAATCCTTAATGTCTTTTCCATTAGCCTTAGCAACCTTAATTTCTTCAGTAATAGTGTTTCTTTTCGCTCTAATCTCATCAACTTCACCCTTTAATTGACGCCATTCCTTATCCTGATTAACCCATAAATCAAGTTTTGAAATAACATCAAGATCCCGTCTCCCCTCGAGGTTCCCCTTAACCATAGTATAGTTTTCCCTAATAATTCTTGGATCAATCAACTAAAACACCTAAATATGATTCATGCAAAACATTATTAAAACAGATTTCCAAACTCAAACCCACTAAGAATTCATTCCAACAAAAAAAGAATATTTAAACTAGTTCAGCACTAATTGATACATGGAAAACAACACAATCCCATTCATAGTAGACATGCATACTCACCTAAACGAAAAAAAAGTAAAGCCAGAAAACTGGTGGAGAGAAGCAAAGAAAAAAAAATTATGCGCAATAGCAATAACTGAACACTCTTACTATGAACCAAGAGAAGCTTATTTGAAACTAAAAGAAATTCAACCAAAAAATATTTTGTTAATACCTGGAATGGAAGCAAAAACCACTGCAGGAGACTTATTATTATATGGGACAAACGAATCAATTTATGATATTAAAGAATTACAAAAAATCAATGTATCAATAGAAAAGGTATTGCGAATAGCAAAAAAAAATAATTTGCTAATAAGTTTTGCCCACCCTTATGGATACAAGCTTGATTCTGTTTGTGAAGTAATAGGTGAAAAAAAAGCAAAGCAACTCGTTAAAAAATATGGGACAGGAATCGAGTACTACAACGGAATGCTGGGCTCTGCTAATGAACTTATTTTTGGCAGAAAATGGGTAAAAAAATTTTATGGAATACTTAGTTTTGTTGAAAAAAATAAAGCTACAAGCGCTTTAAAAATAAATAAAACAACCAACCCAACAAAACAAAAAATGGAGTCCCTGGCAGAAGAAACACTGAACAGAGTAAAAAAAGGAATGTTATTTGAAAAAAACGCTTCTTTTATAACCACTGGAAGCGATGCCCATTATCCTAAATCAATAGGAAGTTCAGTAATTGAACTAAAGAAAAAACCAAAAAACGAAAAAGAATTGGTTGAAATGATAAAGAAAAAAGAAATTCTGTGGGCAGGGCCCAATATTTATTCAAAAAGCCCTGTAGATATAATAGGCAAAAAAGAAATGGTTGAAGGCTTAACATACCTGACAAAGAAAAAAGTCCTAAGGAAAAGAAAAACTGGTTTTGCAAGCAAAATTTCCAAGAAAATAAGGCTAGGCAAAAGAATAAAAACAATAAAAAGAATATCTAAGAAGGTAGGTTTCACGAAAATAAAGGAAAAAATGCCTAAGTTTAAACTGAAAAAAAGAATAATTAGCTGGAAAAAAACAAAAAGCTGATAAAATGAAATACTCAATAACAGAAAGCACGGATGTGGAAAAACTTCCAAGAGACATTACTGAAATACATTTAGTAAGACCAATAAAAAAAGATAAACTATTGTCGTTAATTGCCCGATGCCCAATAAAAATAATTACTTTATCAACTTCATGCTTGAAAAGGCTTCCAATAAAAACACAAAAAAGATTAAAAGAAAAAGGAGTATCATTAGCAATAGAAAAAAGGAGAGGAAGAGCAATTGATATTCCTATGGACAAAATGCTCCAAATAATTGAATTAAGAAAAGATTTTCAGACAGTAAGGGAAATAGAACGCATTACAAGCATCCCAAAATCGACCGTGCACTACCTGCTTAAATACGCTGACAGAGGAAAAATAAAGAAAGGCGCAAATGTTGTTTACTTAAAATAAAAAAATGACTTATTTAAAGCTTTTTTCTTAAAATATTAAAAATTTCATCAAAAACTTGTTTAGGCTCTGCACATCCTTTCCATTGTGCAGCACCAGAATGCCCGCCGATTTCTCCACCAACCTTTTCATTCAAAGGAATCAATAAATGTTTTACAAGATTAAACTTATTTTTATCCCTAAACTCAGTTTCAACTCTTGCAGAAAGATTGGTTAAACCATCTTTTTCCTTTCCACAAACAATCGCAATATGCGCACCAAAATCAAGGAGCTTTGTTGCAGCAGCACCCTGATAAAAAGACAATTCACTTGTCACAACAACCGCAGAACCAATTTTTTGTATCTGTGCACGCTGAGCAGCCTTAAGAAAAGCAATCCTCTCATCATCAGGAGCCCTATGCTTCGCATAATGCAAAACATCCGCATAAATTTTTCCTGAATTTTTTAGAGAACAAGCAAATGATTCAAAGGATTTTGGGTTACCAACAAGAAAATGACCCGTATCCTCAACAATACCAATACAATTCCAAAAATTCATTTGCTTATCAAAATACGTGTCCAAGAAATTGTAAATAACTTCTGTTGTTGAAACACAAGACTCATCAGTAACACACAATCCGTTTGAAGAAATGCATTTCTTTTCAGGTACATGATGATCAAAAACCATTACAAGAAACTCCTTCTTCCTCAATGCTCTCTCAAATTCTTTTCGAAGCCTGCCGAGCTGCTCAAAGCCATTCAAATCAAAAAGCATTACAATCCCAAAATCCTTCAAATCAGGATTTACTTGGAAAGAAATTTTTTCAGTAAAAGCAAAATGCTGGGCCTGCTCATTAATATGCTTAGGAACCCCAACCATGGATTTAATTCCCTGCTTTTTTAGGAACCGCTGCATTATTGCAGCAGAACAAAAAGAATCAAGGTCAGCGTTTTCATGAGCAAGCAAAAGGACATTTTTGTGCTTACACAAAGAAACAATTTTTTTCAAAGAGAATTCTGGCATATAATCGGAAATAACTAGTATAAAGTAGTTATTATAATTTACTAAAAGAAATTAAAGGCTTGTATTTTTCAACACAAGCCAATGAAAAATTATTTCTTTTTCTTTTCATTCTTTTCTTCTTTTTCCTGAGCCTCTTCTTTTCCTGCGCCTTCAACTTTTACTCTTATTGCATTAAGTTTTTTAATTAAATTTTCTTCCTGTTTTTCAAGGGTTTTTAACCTAAGATCAGTGCTTTCTTTTTTATCCTTCAACTCTTTCTCCATTTCCTTTGTATCTTTTAAAAACAAAACATTTCCAACAACCTTGTAAACAGTTTTTTCCTTTGTCTTAGTCATTTCTTCAAGAGAAGCATTAATCATTTCAAGCTGGAAAGCAATTTGCTGCTTCTGTGCAGAAACACTTCCAAGCACCTGTCTGTTTCTCTCAAACTCAAGGATCATTGCCCTCTGTTCTTCTTCATTCATTCCAATTCCTCCAAAAAATCAATACACTAAATGCCTTCAATTTGTTCAAACAACAAAAGCGGCTTTAACAAAGAGTTAAGCGAAGCCCTTAAAGCTGTTTTGTCTGAAGCACTAACCCTAATATCAAGTAATTCACTCTTTTGTGCAATTGTGATCTTGCTTCGCAAGAATTCTTCGCCCAATTCCGGCTGAATTGATTTAAAAAACCGTTTCGCCTGGTCCTTTGAATCAAAATCCAAGCTCACTTCAAGCAAAAACATAAATATAAAAAAAACTATTAATTAATTTTTTACTTGTTTAAAAAAAATTAATCTGTTTTAATTGATTTTGATATTGGTTCCCTTGTTTTGTAAAGAATTCTATGACCACAAGAAGGACATCTTACAAGACCTTCTGAAACATTCTGAACCTCTGTTCCGCATTTAGCACATTTGTAAGCCATAAAACCACCTTAGTTCTCCTCTTCTACTTTAGTTACATTTTCTTCTTTCTTTTTCTTGAATTTTTTTTCTTCGCTTGGCTCTTCAGTAGTCAAAGCTTTTTCCACTTCTCTTTCAATATCTGAAAAAGAAGATTCTTTTGCTTTAACTAATTCTTCCGCACCAGCAATAAATTGTTTCTGTGAAACCATTTTGTTAATTGTTTTTCCAACAAGTGTTTGTGGCTCATAAGCTCCGCCAGTAAATTTAGCTTCGCATTTCCTACAACCATATAATCCAGGCGCAACTCTTTTTATTTTAGCAAAACCGCAAAAAGGACAATTAATAGGCAAATTAGCTTTCCTTTCAACAGCCAAAACTCTTTTCTTTATTCCAACACCATATCTAGAACTGAATCTTCCTGTTGTACCAACTTTTTTAGTATTACCCATTAACGCTCACCAATACAAATTTATCAAATACAAAGCTTTAAAAACTTCAAGCAAGGGTCCCAAAAATCAGGGACTCTGCCTAAAGTTAAGCTTTACTTAATTCTTCACCATTTTTAACAATTTTTTTCTATTTTCTGTAGCTATTACGAAAGCCTTATCCACCATTAAATTTATTTCTTCAGCAGTGAATGACCCTCCGATTCCTTTCTGCATTGCAGACATAAAACCATCTTCAGTTGTTGCAACCGAATAACGCGCTTCAGCAGCCTTTTCTTCCAAGTAAGTAGGGTCAACCATTATTTTTCCACCTACTTTCACGAAAGTTGTTAGCAAAGGAAGCCTCTTTAATTCAAGTTTTCCTGCATACTCGTGCTTAATTATTTTGTTCTTCTCATTAAGCTTAGGCATTTTTGCATTCAAAAATGCTGCTAACCCTGCGATAGAACCTGCATCAAACAAATTGCCATCAGCGTTTATTGCATAGAAATCCATGAAAGCAATCCAACAAGCCTCGCCTGATTTAATACAAAGCTTTTCGAAATCAATTGCTTTGCTTTCCCTAATACCTCTATCAACAACTCTTGCCACTTCAATTTCATCAAGTGAAGGTGGTCCTGACTCATATTCAGAGTGAGCTAATGGACCTAATTCAGCTCCAACAGAAATTGCTCCCTCATCCGGATTATCGGGATAAGGCTTATCTACAGCAATTTTTATTCCTGCAATAACCTCTGTCTGTCCAAGCAAAACTCTTGCCGAGCCTTCCGCATTCTTATACTTGTCTGTTTCAATTGTGAAATCACGCATTTGGTCAAGAGTTCTTCCATCAAGCCTCTTTCCTTGTTTCGCAAGTTCAATTACTTTAGACAAATCGTATTCAAGTACAGTTGTCCTCATTTTTTCACCTTCTTAGCTTTTACTTCTTTAGTTTCCTTTTTGGATTCCTTTTCCTGCTTTGCTTCTTTTACTTGAGAAACATTTTTAGCATTTTCTTTTCCGGCTATTCCGGCTTCTACATTCGCTTCTGATAATTCAGTGAGCTTGTATTTTTCCTGCAAAGCTTTTTTCTGAACCTCATAAACCTGCTTGCATGCTTTCATTGCCATAGGCAATATTTTATCAAGCTCTTCTTTCTTCAGCAATCCATCCATCTGGAACAAAACAATTTCTTCAGAGTTAGGCAATATTCCTATAGGAATATCAACAGCATCAGAAGCATCTTCTTCTTCCTTGTTCAAATCAACAATTAATTCATTGAACGCTTTTCCTACTCCTGTAGCAGCAACCAAATCTCTCATCGGGATTCCTGCATCTGCTAAAGCGCATGAAGCTGCTGTTAAACAAGCAACTCTTGAACCTGCATTAGAATCAACAACTTCCACGAACACCCCTATTTCTGTATTAGGAAATTGTTCTGTGAAAACAGCTTTATCCAAAGCTTCTCCCAAAACTTTTGAGATTTCATAATCTCTCCTATTGGGCCGAGGTTGTTTTCTTTCAGGAACAGAGAATGTTGTCATTCTGTAATTCACTTTCACAACAGCCTTGTAAGGATTCTGTGTGTGTTTAGGCAAAGCTTCTCTTGGCCCAAAGACAGCAGCATAAACCTTGTTCTGTCCCCACTCAAGATAAGCTGAACCGTCAGCATTAGGCAAAACACCTACTTTAATGCTTAATGGTCTTAACTCATCCATTTTTCTTCCATCTACTCTTTTTTTCTCCTTCTTATAATCCGGAGCATCATCTCTTTGTTTTCCACTCATGTAATTCACCTTTAATCATTATCTCCTTTAGTTTGTTTCCTCTGATCCTGGTAAAACCTCAGATTCTTCTATAACCTCTGATTCCTCTACCTGCTGTGCCTTTCCAACACTCTCATCCTTCTTTGGCACACTGACATTAATTCCTTCCGCTTTGAAAAAAGCTTCAACTGAATTAGTCAAATTACTTTTGTATGAATTGTCATTAACGAAAGTAACAACTTTTCTGAGCAATTCACTATTTCCATTTCTAGCCCAAACTCTGCCATTCTTTCCAATAACAATATCGCATCCAGTGCCCTGCTTTAATAATTCAAGCATGGAACCGTTCTTTCCGATTAATCTTGGAGTCCTAACAGGAATAACTTCCACTACCTCTCCTCCAAACATTCTCCTCGGAAAACCCAAATCAGCTTCTCTTAACTCATTCACGTAAGATATTTTTGCTGAAATCAAGTCACCCATTTTTAGTTCCTCTCTCATAGCTGATTTTGGTATAAAAGATTCTGTGAAAGAATTAATATTCACTCCATAACCTGCGAATACTACTCTACTCACTACCCCTATAACCACATCTTCCTGCTGAGGCATATATTTTCCTTCCAGAGGAACAACACTAGCCTTTTCGTCATCCAACTCTGTTATCCCAACTACTTTGGAATAAATTTTGCCATCAGAAACAAATACATTGCCTCCAAGGCGCTTCCTTTCCTGAGAAACCATTTCCCCAGGTATTACCAATTTCTTCATTCATTCACCTTCATTAAAAATAATTATACTAATATAATCTTTCAAAAAATCCAATCCTGCTAACTCCATTACTCAAATCAAAAACTTTTATTGCGCTGTTCCAATTATTTTAACAATAATATCCCCATGCGTTATTGAATTCAATTCATTCATTAAATCCTGTTTAGCTCCAGCAGGCAGTAAAAACTCTGCTGCTAAAGAACCATCATTTAACCATTCTTCTTTTCTCATCTCAAACTTGTGAATAATACTCGAACATCTCCCTGCATATTGTGCAGGAATCTTAACTGCAAAATCAACTTTCTCCATCGAAATCGGAATAGTGTGCCTAATCGCTTTAACTATTTCCGTTACCTGTTCCTCCACACTCTTAAACGCATCAATATGAACTTTTTCCTGCTCCATTGCATTCTCAATTCTTTGCGGAGGATGAGGAGCTTTTGTCTGCGGATTAATAGTGTTCCTTGAAATAAAATTAATTATTTCAAGACGCTTTTTTTCCAGCATTGTTCTCCTTTGTTCCGTTGTTAAATGAACCTCTCCATCCCGAATAATTTTTTTTACAATAATACTCATATCCTCTGTTTGAAAAACTTTTTTCAAATTCTCAGGACTCTGCCCATCACCAATCTTTGAATCTTTAAAAACTCTATCACTCGCAAGCAATAAATCTAATGGAACATCCTTTCCGTGTTTTACATCCAACGCAAGATTCGGCTCAACAAGTATCTCAAACTTGAAACCAAACTTTTCCAGGCGCGCAATAACCGCATCCTCAACCCTAACCATGTTTTCTTCCTTCTAATCAAACTAATACCCGGGCTTTTTTCCTCAACCCAAGTTTAAAGTCAATTAATGTAAATGCATCCTTACTTGAATGCCTGTTTCAAATCTTTTTCAGATAAATGCCTGAAACCCTTTTTATCAATAACCGCAAACTCAACCCTTGAAAGAGTTATTTTTTCTTTTTCAGGAATACTTTTTTCAATAGCCTTGTAAGCCATTGTAATAGCATCATTCAGCGATAAATTTTCTTTAAAATCTTTTTCAAAAACTTCCATTGCTTTATCCTTATTTCTTCCAATAGCAACTGCTTTATACTCAGCTAATGCTCCACTCGGCTCTGTTTCAAAAATCTTTGCACCCTTCTCGTCAAAGCCACCAATAATAAAAGCTACTCCAAAAGGTCTTAATCCTCCGTACTGGGTAAAAGCTTGTTTTGTTTCAGCTATTTCCTTAGCCATAACCTCAACCTGAATATTCTCAGAATAAACCATCTTGTTGTCCTGTGCCTGTCTCCTTGCAATTCCAACTAACCTTCTTGCATCCCCAACAAGTCCCGCAGAAACAACCGCAATATTATCATCAATCTTAAATATTTTTTCAATAGAATCAGGAATAACTAACCTGCTCTGAATACTCTTATCAGCAGCAAGCACAACACCCTCACCGAAAACAATTCCTACCCCTGTAGTACCTTGCTCAACTATTTTAGAAGCGTATTCTACTTGGTATAATCTCCCATCAGGGGAAAACATTGTAGCTGCTTTGTCATAAGCAGGAACCTTTGAATTCTGCATCGGATACATCAAATCACCATTAATTTTTTAAAAAATAAACCTAAAAACTATTATTTTTACCTTCCCTTTTCCTTAAAAAGAAATCGCTAAAAGCACACTAAAAAAAGTGCTAACCTTATTTCTTGTACAAAGTAATTAGAAAGAAGAATGTTTAAAAAGGTTATTTTGGGTTACTTTTTGTCCAAAAAACTAATCGCTTTAATCAAGTCTTTTGGAACATGAATACGAAAAGGGACTGAAGAAACTCCTTTTTTGTACCCCCAACCATACTCTACCAACAAAATCTTTTCAATGCCCACTTCTTTTGCCGTGTGAAAATCCACATCCCTGTCCCCAATAACAACAACTTCATCAAAGGACAACTTTTTTTGCTTAACAATATTCTTCATTGTTTCTCCTTTGTGAAACTCACTAACCTCAGTATCAGTTTTGCCTATAATTGCAGAAAAAAACTTTGCCAAAGAATTTTTTTGCATTTTTTTCTCAACTTCCAACTGGTAATTAGATGAAATAATAACTAATTCATAATTTTTACTCAAATTCTCAAGCACTTCTTTTGTACCCGCAAAAACTGTCGGGTCCCGCTTTGCAGTTTCCTCTATGTAAATATCCTCAGCTCTGCGTTTTTCTTGTTCAGTTAAAATGCCGAGAGCTGCATATGTTTCAAGAAAGTTGTGACCATAAATAGCTGAAAATCCTTTAATGGTATTAGGAATATTTTTACCAAGATTAGCGCATATTTTCTTATAAGTATCATAAATACAAGGAAAGGAATCTACCAATACTCCATCATAATCAAAAATAATTAGTTTAATCATATCAAAGCCTTGTGCAATTGTAAAAAATTATTCACTCAATCTTAGCATATTCTTTAAGCGTCTTTATTGTCCCTGAAGTAAGCAAAGGGTTAATGATTATTTTTTTGTTCCTAATCTTCTGGATAAAAGCTGTTCCTGCAATTAAATCAATTTCTTTTCCACGCCTGCACTTAACAATAGCTTTGTTTCCTTTGAATAAAACAATTTTCGGATTAATTTCCGCTAAACCTTTTGAACCAAAAAATGAGAGCAAATCAATCCAAAAACCAAAGTAAAAATCCTTCTCCGCAACTTCCGCATTAAGGATTTCAAATAAAATATAGCGCTTACGCTCTCTTTTTGACAATGGGATAATTGCTTTCTTATTTTTTTCTATTTTCATTCCAATCACATTTTTAAAAATTATTTTAATTCCTCTTCCAAATATTCTTTTGCTTTTCCTTGAGGCAATCCAAGCAAAACAGCAAGTGACTCTCTAACTTTAGGGGGCCTTAGCAGCAAAGGGTCTTTTGTTCCTGAAGCCACAACAAATTTTACATTCTTCATTTTGCAGTACCTTACAAGTTCAATATAATTTTTCCAGTACTGGTGTCTTTCAAAAGAATTAGCTTTTAATAATTCTTCAAACATTAATACAACAACTGTGTTATTGTTGCAAAGTTTTTGAGCTAAGCCAAGGTCAAAGAATTGTTTTTCGTTTGAGGGCTGAAGCAAATAATCCGCTTTCAATCTAACCGCAAGCTCGTTTGCCTTAACGCTCCCACCGACAACAGCTTTTTTCTTTGAAGAAAGTTTTTGAATATCCGACTCAGGGGTTTTATCAGAAACCAAGTAACAAGGAGTAAAAGAATTTTGTTTTGCTACTTTCTCGTCTTTCTCATTAGTAACCAGAACAATTATTTGTTCCTTAAAATAAGTACTTACTTGCAGCAACTCTTTGAGCGGCTGGGTATAAACTATATCCATAAAAATAAATTAATGAGCTTTGCCCAAAAATAAATTCATTCAACCGAAATGACGATCAAGAGCTATTTTTGCTCTGTGTTTTCTCATATTCTTTTTATTATTTTCCTTATTTGATCTTCCAGCAAAAGTTTTTCCTCTCTCGGCTCTTCCCTGCTGGTTATGAGCTAAGTAAGCTAAATTCTTGTCGGATTGAATTGTTGGCGCATTTCTGTCAGCCATTATAACTTCAAAATAATGCCACTGACCATCCTCAGCAACCTTGTATGAACCTAATGCTTCAGCATTCTCAAATCTCTTGGATGCTTTTTGTTCAGACATTCCCTGAGTACTAATTCTTCTTGATAATTTTGCCTGTCCTTGTCTCTTTGGTCTTCGCTTGTTTTTTGGTCTATGATGAAGACCTGTTCCTTTTCTTACTCTAACTCTAACAACAAAAATTCCCTGCTTTGCTTTGTAACCAACACTTCTTGCTGAAGTCAAATTAGTAGGATGATCTACTCTCTTAATAGCAGATTCATCATTCCTATATTCTAATCCGCGCTGCCTCATCATTGAAGCATAATCATAATTAGTATCCTTAACGCCCTTCCATTCATTCTGAAAAGCCTGCTTAATGTACTTTGCTGCGCCCATAAACTCACCATTTTAACAAAATAAGGGACTTAACCCACCAGTATACCAAAGATTCCTAAAAAAGCATTTATAAAGCTAACTAATTCCTTTTAAAAAAACAAAACACTTTACGGTTTGTTCCTGCCATTTTTTAAAAAGGCTGGAAGACCAACCCTTTTTTTTGCATTTTCAACAAAAACTCTTTTCCTATTAACTTGTGAATCATTTGAAGCTTGCAACCCAACAGGCCTATTTTTAGTGGAATTCCTAGCTGCCATTTCTTTTGCAAATGCTTTTAATTTTGGATTAGTAGGGACAAGTACCGCAGGCACACGATTAACGCCTTTCAAGAGCTTAGGGGCAAGCCCTGAAGCAGTACCAACAAAACCCATAACAAAAGGGGGCCTTGGTTTTCCAAATGCTCTTTTTGTAACCATAAAATCACTAAATATCTTTAAGCTTTGCCGTATATAAACCTCACTATGAAGGGAAAAAAAGAAACAGTGCAAAAAAAGGAAAACATAGAAAAATGCGATAAATGCGGACAAAAATCAGCAATTACGCTTTCTTATGGTCCACATTATTTCTGTGAAAAACACTTTACCCAGTTCTTTGAAAACAGGTTCAAAAAAACCATTAGAAAATACAATCTCTTCAAGTACAAAGAAAAAATTCTTGTTGCGCTAAGCGGGGGAAAAGACTCAACCCTATTACTCCATTTATTGAAAAAAAATTATTCAAAAAGCAATGAGCTCAGTGCACTAATAATAGATGAAGGGGTTTCGGGTTACAGAAACAAAGCCATAAAAATCGCGGAAGAAAACTGTAAAACAATGAAAGTGCCTTACAAAATTATTTCATTCAAAAAAGAATTTGGGATAACTAATGACAAATTAATGCCTATTATTATGGAAAACCCTAAACTTGGAGGAACATGTTCTTTTTGCGGAACCCTAAGAAGAAATATTATGAACAAATACGCAAAAAAACTTGGGGCAAATAAGTTAGCAACAGGTCATAATCTTGATGATGAAGTACAAAGCTTTGTAATGAATGTATTCAACAATGATTTTGAGCGAATGAAACGCATGTCAGCTTCGACAGGAATAATTGATTATGAAGGATTTGTGAAAAGAATAAAACCACTGTATGAAACACCTGAAAAAGAAATAATTGCTTACTGTGCATTTAAAGGAATAAAGCATTACTCGCAAGAATGCTGTCCTTATTCATGGACAGCAAAACGCAATGAATACAGGGAAATGCTCAACCATTTCGAGAACAGGTTTCCTGGAACAGAGTACTCCATACTCAGGTTTTATGAAAAAATTAAACCATTAATCAGACCTGAAAAAAAAGAAAAACTAATACTCATAAAAGCGCTTCATGAATGCGAACAATGCAAAGAACCCACTGAAAAAAAATTATGCAAAGCGTGCGAAATGATTGAAAAAATAAAATTAGAAACCAAGAGGAAGAAAAATAAAAACATAAACAGATTAAAAAAAGGTTCTGAAAAATATAATAAAACACTTACCTGCGCAACAACAAAAAGATTTTCCTGAATTATTTCAGCATTTTACTGATTCTTTCAGTAAATTGCTTTTCAAATTTAGTTAATTCCTCAATCTTTGCATCTATTACCAAGGATTTTTCCTGCAAAGTGCGTTCAGCAATAATATTCTTCTGGTTTAATTCATCAATAGCAGAATTAATCTGAGTAAGATTCTGTTGCATGCTGGTAAGGAACTGTTTTTTGAATTCCTCAAGAACCTGTATTTTTTGGTCAAGCATTTCTGGAGAAATCTTTTTACTAATCGACTGTAACCTATTAAGCTCAACTTCTAGATTCGCAATCAAATCATCAGCACGCTGAATCGCAAGAGTCTCAATTTTTTGTTCAGCCTGTGCAAGCATTCCTTCAGCAATATTTTTTTCCAGTTCAAGAGTCTTGTTTATGCGCTCATCCATCTGGTTTATCTGACCGCTTGCCTGATCAAGGAACTCCTGGGCCTGTGATTTTGTTTTAATCATTTCAGAATTCATTTCAACAATCATCTGAGCCTTGGTTTTTCTTGCCTCGCTTAACGCCTGATTTATTTGTTGTAATGCCAACTCCTGCTGTTTTCTTGCAGATTCAATCGCTGCAAGATTTTCAGACAACTGCCTATTATACTGCTTAAGCTCCGCAATCTTCGCATCAATAATAAAAACAATTTCTTTCTGCTTCTGCTCCAAAGCTTCTTTATTGCTTGAAACCATTAAATCTTTTTGAGAATCAATTAAAATTTTGAATTGGTAAAGTTCCTTCCTAATAGATTCATCAACTTTAACCTGCAACTCCGAATCAATATCATCTTTCAGATGCTTCATTTCAGCAAGCTTCGCATTCACCGCAACAACAATTCCTTTTTTCCATAATTCTTCAAAAGCAGGGGAACTCTCAGCACTTGATTTAAGCTTTTGGAAATCAAGTGAAGAAGAATTAAATTCAACAGGAGAAATAGGAGTAAAAGATTGTTTTTGCACAGGAATTTCTGTTTTCTTTGGCTGTGAAACCTGCACAGGTTTCTGAACAGGTTTTTGCTGCAATGGTGCTTCCTGAGGAGTTTGAATAATATCCTGTTCCTGAGAAACTTTTTCTTCAGAGGCACCCTGATTAACAGATTTAAGTGTTTCCTCAACCTCATCCTCAATATCTTCTTCATCGCCCTGCTGGGAAACATCTATCATTATTTTTTCCGCAAGATTTTCTTTCGGAACCTCTTTAACAACAGAAGATTTTGAGCCAGTAACCTGATTAGAAACCTTTTTGTCAATAGGAAGCTGGTTAACTATTTGCTCATTCATGCTGAGATCCGAAACTGTTTCTTCAAAAACATCTTGAGATGCTTTCTGTTGCACCACCCCTGATTGCTGTACACTACCTTGAGTTGAAGCTGGCTGATTTCCTTTCTTTGCTTCCTTAATCATAGACATAGCTTCTTCTTTTCCAATACCCACATCATAAAGATTCTCCGCTATTTCCTGGTCCGAAACATTAAGCGCAAGAAGCTTCTGAATAGACTCAACAACTGTTTCTCTTTTATCCATCAAATCGCCAAATAAGTCTAACCGTTATAAGTTAGTTATTCTTGAATAAAAAGTTATCTCGCCAAAAAAAATGTCCTAAAAAAAGGGTAAAAAAAATAATTAATGCCCTGCCTAAGCAAGGCATACTAAATAATCAAGGAGAAATCATTATTACGCTATCTCCGCGAATCATAACCTTTCCATACTTAGTTTTCAATTCCCCTTCAACAACCTGGGAAGCATTTTCGAGATGCAGATTCATATGCACATCAAATGCTCTCAGAGTTCCCCTTACCTGGTTATTACCCTTAAGGACAACCAGTATTTCCTTATCTATTGCCTCATTCAACACATCAAACGGCCTATTATTCATCAAAACACCTCATTTTTTCTTGAAAAAAGAAAATAATTTTTCCAAGAAACCAACTTTTTTTGTATTTGCTTGCTCCTGCACTTTTAACCCAGTTATTCTCGATGCTATTCGCGCTATTTCTTCTGAAGCAGGACAATCAGGTTTCCTCACAATAACAGGAGCAACCTTTTCCTGCATAAAACTCTTTCTTACCTCAGGATCATAAGGAACATTTCCATAAACAGGTAATTCAAGCATATTAGCAATATCATTTTTTGTTATTTCTCCCTTTTCATTCATAACAAAATTAACTATTACTCCAATTACTTTAGAACCAAGTCTCTGCGCAACAATCTTTGTCTTCAATGCATCAGCAATAGCAGGGGAAGTAGGCATAGTAACCATTAATGTTTCCTGTGAAGCACTCAAAGCACTCAAAACATTTTTTTCTATTCCAGCAGCAACATCAAGCAAAATAAAATCATATTGTTCAGTGAGCTGGGAAACAACACTACTCAACCTCTCGCTGTCAACCCTCTTATAATTATCCAAACTCAAACCAGAAGGAATAAATCTTACTCCTTCAGGACCATCATAAATAGCATCATGAACTTGTGCCTCTCCAAGCAAAACATCATGCAAAGTAATTGGGGAAGACTGCATCCCAAGAATAAGTGAAAGATTAGCCATCGCAACATCAGCATCAATCAAAAGAACTTTTTGACCAAGCCGCGCAAGCGCAATCCCAAGATTAGCGGTAATAGTAGTCTTACCAGTGCCTCCTTTTCCTGAAGCAACAGCAATCACGCGACCCATAAAAACACCAAATAAATAACAGTTAAAACAAAAATAAAAAACTACCTATACAGCAAAAAAACAAAACAAATGCTAAAAAAAATCATCCCCAAAAAATCAAGCAATCTGATTAACTTTTTTCTTTTCTCCATTCCTTGCTTCAGCATGCCTACCAGCCTGCATTAATCCATCAAGCTCAAAAGCCAATGCTTTCAATTCAATATTAGCCAACTCGCTCCCAGCTTTAACAATAAAAACTTTTTTATTCAAAGGAAACAACATAAACCAATGACCATTTCTTTTTATTAAAACTGATTCTGAATCAGGCATCTCGCTTTTTATGTAAGAAAGCATTGCCGTGCCCATTATTCCATCAGTGTGCCCATCACCCTCGCTCGAAACAACAATACTGCCATCAAGATTAGTTACAAGAAAAGAATCAACTAAATGCTTTCGCTTCAAAACAATTAAATTTTCTTCAAAATCATGGGAATAAACATACTTATGCTTTGACAAAAAATCCTTCAAAAATTCTATTTGAGAAACAGGTCTTGAGGTTTGGTCATCAAGAACCTTACCAGCAAAACTCTTAATCAATCTTTTAAACATCCTAACACCAGGCAACTAACCTTATCTTAATTCGCCAAGCCCATAATTATCCAAAGCACTAACTTTGTCCTCTGGGCGCTCAAACTTAGGCGAAAAGGCAGAAGGAATCATCCTTGGAAGCTCTTTTAAAACTATTTTATTAGTCAAAAGTTTTTCATCAAAAGCAGTAACCAAATCAACCTGGCTCCGAGTCAACTCAACACACTGATAAAAACCATTACCCTTAGTTTGATTACAAAAAAACTCCAAAGCCTCATTTCCTTTAACAACCCTCTGAAGAGCAAGACACTCCACAATACAAGCACAAATCTGCCCCTCTCTAAAAAACAAAACACCCTCTTCAACAAGATTTTTTCTCACAGACTGAATAATATAACCATTAAATCTTTTAACAGACAATTGCTCTGCAAGAGAAACCAAATCAAAAGGAACATCTCCTTTAGAAACAACAGAACCAACAGGAAAATTCACAAAACCACCAAAAACCAAATTATAAAAATAAAATTATTTCTTTTCCTCTGCTTTTACTTCCCCACTTCTTCTTCCTCTTAAAAAAACAACTTTATCAGCAGTATTCTTTAGAGCAGCAGCACTCATTTCCTCAGCCATCATCGCAACAGTTTCCTTACCATGCTCCTTAGCTTTAATCAACGCAGGCAAAAAATCAGAATCACGAGTAGCAAAAACAACTACATCAATTGATTCATTAAACGCAGCTTCAGTAGCATCACAAGCCATAACCACATCAACATCAGTAGTACTAATCACAGGAACAAACCCCTGGTTCACAGCTGCCTCCACTAATTTTTCGGAAGCAAATTGATTCAAATAAACTTTTCCAATCTTAATAGAGCCAAATTTCTGTGCCTCTTTCTTAATTGTTTCCAAATCAATTCCAAACTCTTTCCTTAACAAATTAGGGCCATCAACAAAAACGGCTAACCTCTTACTCTGCCCATGAGGCAACAACCTTCTTAACCTATCAAGCACAAAAACACCTAGAATAATTAGCTCAAAACCCAATAAAATACTTTCTAAACCCCTTTAAAAAGAATTAAAACCAGAACAGGGTAAACTTAGTAAATGCACGCACTGAAAGAAATCCAAATAGAGCTCAAATCAAAAGCTAATTTGGAAAAAGCTCAAATTCTACAAAGGTTTTTCAAAACAGGGAAAGGCGAATACGCAGAAGGAGATATATTTTATGGGGTAACAGTGCCGGAAACGCGGAGTACAGCAAAAAAATTCTCTGAAAAAATAAGTCTTTTAGAAGCAGAGAAATTATTGCACTCAAAAATCCATGAAGAAAGATTATGTGCATTGCTTTTGCTTATCCAGAAATTTGAGAACAAGAAAACAACCCAAAAAGAAAAGAAAGAAATATTTGACTTTTACTTGAAGAACACAAAGTACATTAATAACTGGGATTTAGTTGATTTAAGCTCACACGAAATTGTTGGAGCATACCTATACGCACACCCTGAAGAAGAGAAAATACTGGAAAAACTTTCTAATTCTACTCTCCTTTGGGACAAACGAATCGCAATGGTTTCTTGCCACCATTTTATTTACAGAAAAGAATATTCTGAAGCACTCAAAGTCGCGCAAACCCTACTTAAGGATGAACATGATTTAATCCATAAAGCAGTGGGATGGATGCTCCGCGAAATCGGCAAAAGAGATTTAAAAACTGAAAAAGCTTTCTTGAAAAAACACTACAAGAACATGCCTCGAACCATGCTCCGCTACGCAATAGAAAAATTCCCAGAAAAAGAAAGAAAAACATACTTAGAAGGAAAAGTATGACTGATTTTTGGGCAAAAGCAGAGATTTTTAAACTAAACCAAATTAATTTGTCTAAGTAGTGCTTTACAAGAAAGCAGTGAAAAGGTGTTTTTTATGGTTGACGAGAAGAAGTTTGAACAAGCAGGGTCATTGAAACCAGGTCACTTAGTGCTTATTGATGGGGAAGTATGCCAGGTTAAGAGCACAGAAAAATCAAAGCCAGGTAAACACGGAGCAGCAAAAGTACGTGTAACAGCTTTTAATATTTTTACAGGACAAAAAAGGGGACTACTAAAAGGAACTGATAATGAAGTAGAAATACCAATTGTTCCAAAAGCAGATGCACAAGTAGTAGCAACAATAGGAGAATTAATCCAAATAATGGATACAACAACATACGAAACACTTGATGCACCAAAGCCAGATGCAGAAGCACAAATCCCAACACTAAAATCAGGGGACCAAATAGAGTACCAGAGATACGGAACAAGCGTAAAAATCGTAAGAAAACGATAATTAATTTTTGAAAGAAAAAGGTAAGCAAACCGCTTATCTTTTTCGAAACTATTTTTCAAAAACCCTGAGCAACAAAACAAACCCTTTTCGAGCGAATTAATTAAACTTTCTCACAACAAATAACTAAATGAAAACAAAGCCAAAAGCACTACTCCTTATTTCAGGAGGAATTGATTCCCCTGTTGCAGGAAAACTCTTGCAAGAAAAATTTGAGCTAGAAGCAATACATTTCTCTCAAAAACCGTTCACTGATGATACTCCTGAAAAAAAATCCTTATTATTGTGCAGACAATTAGGATTAGAAAAAATGATTATTGTTGAGGGAGGAGAAATGTTCAAAGAAATTGCTGATAATACTTACAGGGAATATTACTTTGTGTTAATGAAACGATTCATGCTCAAAGTCTCTGAAAAAATTGCTGAAAAAAACAAATGCAAATACCTTGTTACGGGAGAAAGCTTGGGGCAAGTTTCATCACAGACACTAAGTAACCTGAATACGATTAATCAGGCAACAAAAATAGAAATCTTAAGGCCATTAATATTCATGAACAAACAAGAAATTATTGATAAAAGTATTCAAGAAGGATTTTTTGAAACATCAAAAGGAAAAGAAATGTGCGATGCGCTAGCAACAGGGAGCCCAAAAACAAAAACACAACTAGAAGAAGTGTTAAAACAGGAAGAAAGATGCAAAATGAATGAATTAGTTGAAAAAGCGTTGAAAAAAATCAGGGAAGAAAGCACTTCACAAAAAATTGAACTGAATAATCAGGTTATAGGGTTATGTAAACAAAAAAAATATGAATAAGCAATAAAAAAAATTAATAATTGAGTTGATTTGAATGGAATTAAGCGATTTTACTGGAAAACCATGCAGAAGCAAAATGGCTTATGAGTTCTTACCGAAGAAAAAAGTTTTAATTAACCTAGAAAAAGCTTCAAATGAATTAAGTTTAATAGGAAACATTGAGGTAACAACAAAAGTTCTCCTAATGGTAAGAATTGAACCCTGCACTGTTTCATTATTCCCCTCAGGAAAAATTCTTGTAAGGGGAGAAAGAGAAGAGAACAAAGCAAAGCGAACAGCTGAAAAACTAGTTAAAGCGCTTAAAGAAAGCATTAAATAAAGATTCAGAAGCAATTCTTACAACCAATCAAAACCCTGTTATAGGCATGGGGTAAAGGCAAAGGAGGTTTTTTGATGGTTGATTTCGGAGAAGCAATAAAAAAACCGTTTTCTGACTTGAAGACACTAGGAATAGGCGCTGTATTAAGCATTATTCCAATTGCGAATCTTCTAGTTACGGGGTATGTTGTAAAAACAGCCGAAGACGTAATGAAGAAAAAAAACAAACTCAGAGAATGGAAAGTAGACGATATTGTTGAATATTTGAAAAAATGGCTCATATCAGCAATAATAGGAATTGTTTACCTAATTGTACCAGCAATACTTGTACTAATCGGAGTAGGTAACTCAATAATAGCAGTAGCGACAAGTTATATCGCTAATCCTACAGATATGACAGCAGTAATAAATTCCTTAATGGGAAGCCTTGCAGTCAGCGGGCCAATACTATTAGTAGGAGCAATACTAGGAATAATTGCAGTATTTTTGCTGCCAATGGCTGTAATGAAATGGCTACAAGCAGGAAAAATAAACGCAGCATTCAATGTTATTGAAGTTGCAAAAAATGCTTTAACAGCAGATTATGTAATAGCTCTAATATTCAATGTAATATATGGCGCAGTATTATTCGTCATAGCAATGCTAGTAGGAGGAATATTATTATTAATTCCGGTAATTGGAATAATATTATCCCTTCTATTGAACGGAGCAATAAGCTTTGCTGTCGCAATAACAGGATATACGCTAATAGCACAAACAGTAAAAAAATAAAATTAATTCGTGTTAAGCGGGCAACCGCTTAACTTTCCATTTTTTTTGAATTTTTGTTTTTGCAATTCTCTCTTCAACTAGAGAAAATTTAAAAGAACTTACCCCTCATTTCTTTTATGACTGAAGATTGTTTGTTCTGCAAAATAGTAAAACATGAAATGGATGCTGTAACTGTTTTTGAAAATGAGGAAGTAATTGCTTTCCTTGACATTAACCCTGCAGGACCACTAGTTGGACACACAGTGGTTATATCAAAAGAGCATTATGAAAACATTGAAGAAATTCCTGAAAAAAGGCTTTGCGAAATGATGAAAATAGTAAAAAAACTTGTTCCTGCAATAAAAAAAGTATCACAAGCTGATGGAGTAAACATAATTCAAAACAACGGGAAAGCTTCAGGACAGTTCGTTCCACACATACACTTCCACATTATCCCAAGAAAACACGGGGACGGGATATGGTTTGATACAAAAAGAAGAAATCCAATGCCTTTAGAGAGAATAGAAACCGCAAAAGCAATCAAAAGCGAACTGGAAAAACAATAACTTGGTTTGAATTTTGTTTCAAACAAAGCCATGAACAGTTTGTTTTCCAAACACTGAAAGTATTAATGCTTCCTGCATATAATATAGTAAGAAGAAAAAAAATTGGCTTAAACAAGCCAAACCCAACACTTTTTCTTTAACTAGCCTGCGTGAGCAAGGAAATAAACAATATACAACAAAGGCGGCATAAAACCTAAAGAAGGTTTTAAAGCTATTAATTCAAGAATTATCTATTATTGGTGTTGGAATGGAATTAAACCTAGAAGAAATCGAAAAGACAGAAGGCTCGCCCTTTGTTGAAAGATTTGAAGAATTCTTTAACATTGAATACAAAAAGCATATTGAAAGAATAATTGAGTCTTACCCTGAAGAAAGATCAATTGTTGTGGATTTCAAAATGCTCGAAAAATTTGACCCAATACTTGCTGATGAACTCCTTGACACCCCTGATTCGGTTTTAGAGGCAGCACAAACCGCAATACAAAACATTCATATACCAACTCTAACAACAGAAGCATTCAAACCCCATGTAAGATTTACTAATCTCCCAAAGGACAGGGAAGTCGATGTAAAAAGCCTAAGCTCAAAACACTTAGGAAAAATGATTTCAATAGAAGGATTAGTAAGACAAATAACTGATGCTTTACCAAAAATTACTCTTGCCGTATGGAAATGCAGGAAATGCGGAAACATTTACAAAATCCCACAAGAAAAACAACAATTACGTCCCCCAAATATGTGTGAGTGTCATAGTAGAGAATTTTCTCTCGAAGAAGACAAAAGCGCTTTTATTGATTACCAAAAAATCCAGATACAAGAAACATTGGAAAAACTAAAAGGAAATGAACAAGCAACATACGTTGATGTTTATGTAAGCGATGACTTGGTAAACAAAGTTGCGGCAGGAGATAAAACAAATTTTGTAGGAGTACTAAGATTAATTCCACCGCAAAAAGACAAAAAAACTGTTTACGGAAGATTCCTTGAAGTAAATTTTTTGGAAGAAACAGCAAAAGAATTCTCTGAAGTAGATATAACAAAAGAAGAGGAAGATGAAATAAAAAAATTATCAAAAAACCCACAAATATATGACATGCTAGCACAAAGTATTGCACCAGCAATATATGGTCATGATGTGGTAAAATTAAGCATTGCTTTGGAACTCTTTGGAGGAGTAACAAAACATTTGCCCAATGCACAAAAAATAAGAGGAAACATTCACATTTTATTAATTGGAGATCCTGGTTGTGGTAAATCACAATTATTACAAGCAACAAATAATATTGCGCCAAAAAGTATTTACATTTCAGGCAAAACTACATCTGGAGTAGGATTAACAGCAAGCGCAGTTAAGGATGAATTCGGGGAAGGAGGTTGGACACTAAAAGCAGGAGCACTAGTACTAAGCTCTGGTGGAGTATGCATGGCAGATGAATTAGACAAAATGGATCCAGAAGATAGAAGTGCTTTACACGAAGCAATGGAACAAGGAATGATATCAGTTGCAAAAGCAGGAATAGTTTCAAGATTCAAAGCAGATACCTCACTACTCGCAGCAGCTAACCCAAAATACTCAAGATTTGATAAATTCACTCCATTTTTGGAACAAATAGATTTACCTCCATCACTAATCTCCAGATTTGATTTATTCTTCATGATAAGAGATGTATTAGATAGAACACAAGACCAAAAAATATCAGAACACATACTTAAGACTCATCAAAGTGGGGAAAAAATAATGCAATCAAACCAAAAAGGGGTTGCACTAAAAAAAGAGGAAAAAGAAGAAATAGATTTGAGAACAAAACCAGTTATTGAAAGAGAATTATTTAGTAAATATGTTTCGTTTGCAAGACAAAAATGTTTTCCAGTACTAAGTGAAGAAGCAATGACAGCAATCTCGGAATTCTATGTAGGATTAAGAGACCAAGGAAGACAACAAGGGGCTTATGCAGCAACAGCAAGACAATTAGAAGGATTAGTAAGATTAGCAGAAGCAAGCGCAAGAGTAAGACTAAGCGATAATGTTGAAAAAGAAGATACTGAAAGAGCAATAAGATTAGTAAAAAAATCACTTGAAGAAACAGTTACGGATCCAGATACAGGAAGAATAGATATTGATATTGTAACAAGCGGAGTAACACAAGCAAAACAAACCGCACTAACAACAGTACTAAGACTTATAAAAGAAGAAATGGCAACAGGAATAGATATGGTGCCAATAGAACAAGTAGTGTTAAAAGGAATAGAAAAAGGAATAGATGAACAAAAAATAAACTCTGCACTTGATGAACTTGAAAAAAAAGGAGAAATATACAAGCCAAGACACCACTTTGTAAAACCAACAACACACAAAGACCTGTAACCAAGACAGTTTCTTTTAAATAATAAAACACCCAAAACTATTAGGGATTAAATGCAAAAAAAACTCAAATCAGCAAAAAAAAAGCCTGATTATTCAAGCTGGATGAACACAGAAATCTTTGTTCTATTAGCAATAGTATTCATTTCAGTACAAACATTCGGATTGTACGTTGCAAAACAATTATTCCTCCTCGGATTACAACAACCACCATTTACTGAAGATATTAATGATATTGCAAATTCATTTTACTTATTTGGAGCAATAATTTTAATGACAGTATTCATACTAATACTGCTTAAACTCAGAAAAACAAAAAAACTTTTATGGCTCATAGAAGGACTAGCGGTTTTCTCCACCTCAATAATATTTTTTACAGCTTTCTTCCCAACAAATGACATAATAGTTCTTGTACTAACCGCAATAATTATTATATGGAGATACACTCACAGAGAAAATGTTTTGTTTAGGGATTTTGTAAGTTTGATTGCAATTGTGGGCGCAGGCGCATTCATAGGAATATCTTTAGGATTAATACCAATACTTGCATTCATAATAATCCTAGCTATTTATGACATCATTGCTGTATTTTATACAAAACACATGGTTGAAATAGGAAGACAAGCTACAAGCAACAACTTTGCTTTCACAGTTGCATTTCCAACAAAAAAACATACCTTTGAATTAGGAAACGGAGATTTAGTAATCCCTTTATGCGTGGCATCAAGTATACTAATTAACGGGCCATTCAATAACAACGGATTAGTTGCAGGGCTATGCCTTGGAGCAAGCTTCATTGGATTAATGACAAGCATTTACACTGTGTCAGTGAAAAAAATTCCATTGCCTGCGCTTCCACCACAAACACTATTAATGATAATAGTGATAATCAGCGGATTATTACTAGGGTTATAAATAAAATATTTTTCAACCCCCAAAAAAACTCATTACCCAACTAATTCCAAAGTAACCCGCATAAGCAATCAAAGAATACCTCGGGATTTTTCCTATTGCACAACCAAGCATAAATAAATGAATAGGAAACTTTACGATTCCAGCAGCAACCCCTGCTAAATCAAAAGGTAAAGGAAGGAAAGCAAAAATAATCAATGCAATAAATCCTTCTTTCTCCAATTTCTTCGCATACCCAGAAATTTTTTCAGCCTGCTCTTTTTTTAATTTCTTTAAAATATGCCTTCCGCCCCTCCCACAAAAATATCCTGAAAGCTCCCCAATACCTGCTCCTGCTCCCGCAGCTACCCCAAAAACCAGTGGAGAAAAAATACCTAAACCAAAAACATCTACTGGCCCAGAAGCAAACAATGCAAGTTCAAGAACTGGAAAAGGAAGAAAAACAGTAGCATTAGTAATAATTGATAAAAAAAATACTCCAATAGGGCCAGCAATGGCTAATTGGGAAAAAAGCGAGTTAATATCCATGCAAAAATAATAATACAAAACAAATAATAAACAAATTCAAAGCAAAAAAATTCATTTAATGAGCTTTATATAAGTTTTGCTGGAACCAATATTTAGAGAAGCATGGCTAATTACGAAGACTTATTGGTAAAGGCTTATCATAGCATACCTCAAAGAGCATTACAGCACGAAAGATTTGATATCCCTCGGGCAGAATCATTCATCCAAGGAAAAATAACCACTCTCAAAGGGTTTAATATCCTAATCAAAGATATGCGAAGAGATAAGAAACATTTTTTGAAATGGCTGACAAAAGAAACAGCCCTACCAATAACAGAAGGAAACAATCAATTAACGATAAACGGAAAAATAGGGGCAATACAATTAAACAAATTAATCGAAGCATACTTTAACCAATTTGTGCTTTGCCCTGAATGCAAAAAACCTGATACAAAAGTAATAACTGAAAACGGAACAAAAGTACTTAAGTGTGAAGCATGCGGAGCAATAAAACCAGTTGCAGGGCTCTAAAGTAAAACTTGTTTTATAAATAAAGTGAATAACCTTGATTGCAAAAAAACACGAAATTGAGTACAAAACAATCCTTGCAGTATGCGACAAAGAACATATTGGAAAAACATTTGAAGATGGCCCAATTTGTTTCACCGCCTCCACTAAATTTTACAGCGGAGAAAATATTACTGAAGAACAACTTGAAAAAATGCTTCAAGAAGCTGACTCAATAAATTTATTTGGAAACAAATGCGTTGATATAGCAATAAAAAAAGGATTTGCAAGCGAAAAAAGCGTTAAAATAATTGCGGGAATAAAGCACACCCAAATATATCGAGTGTAAATTCACGACCAGGGACAGGTTTTAATACCCTACCAGTATAATTGATATTTATTCGGTGAGAAGAAATAGCTAACTTTAATTCGCAAAAAAGAAAAAACCAAATGAAATACAAAAAAAACTTTGGACAACCACAACAAGCAACAGTAGCACAAGAAGCTGGTTACACAAGAATGCGACTCCCAAACCCTGAAGAATTAGAACAATTTGCGGTAGTAACACAACTCATGGGAACAAACCAAGTAAAAGCACTATGCGAAGATGGCCAAGAAAAACAATTCAGGATACCAGGAAAATTAATTAAAAAAGTGTGGATAAGAGAACACGATGTTATTATTGTAAGATTATGGGATTTCCAGCCAAGCAAAGGGGATGTTGTATGGCGTTACCTTGGAAACCAAGTAGAATGGTTGAAAAGAAACGGAAAACTAGGTAAATTACCATTTTAAAACTCAAAACAAATAAAAAAACATGTTAACAACTAATTCTTATGAATACAAAAGAAAGACCTGACGAAAATTCTTCACAAGACAGAATAGTCAAAGAAGAGAGACTCATTAAGGATGAGAATACAAGAAGCATATTCAATAAAGTATTTGACAAAGCTACTCTAACAGCGGTACATGAACTCTCAAGAAAAAAATTCTTTGAAGAACTAGAATTCGTCATCTCAACAGGAAAAGAAGCGCATGTATTCAGATGCAAATCAGGCGAAAATTATTATGCCCTAAAAATATTCAAAGTAGATACCTCGGATTTTCGGCACATGAATGACTATATTATAGGAGATGAAAGGTTCAAGGAAATACACAAAGACAAATTAGGAATGGTAAAACTGTGGACAAAAAAAGAATTCCGCAACCTGGAAGATTTTACAAAAGCAAAAATAAGGGTTCCATTGCCAATAGCATGGAACAGAAATTGTTTACTAATGGAATTCATAGGAAAAAACGGGGAAGCTTCCTTAAGAATAAAAGACAAACCATTTGCAGAACCGGAAAAACAATACAAATTGCTATGCGAATACATGGCGAAATTAATTAATGCCAGATTAGTACACTCTGATTTAAGTGAATACAATATTCTGAACCACGAAGAAGAAATGGTGATAATAGATGTCGGGCAGGCAGTAAGCACAATGCACCCAAACGCAAAAATATTTTTTGAACGGGATATACTAAACGTAAGCAAATGGTTTGCAAAACAAGGAATACAAACTGATTATGAAAAAATGCATTCGGATGTAAAAACAATTGCGGATAAAATGAAACAAAGCCATAATATAATAATTGAAAAGAAAAAAACTGAAAAAACAAAAAGAAGAATCAAACGCAAAAACGAAGCAAGAAAAACAGAAAAAGATAGATTTAAAACTTTTTAATTACAAACGGTTATTGGTGTTAAACATGGAAGAAAGAATTGTTTGGAGAAGAAGGTTAAGTATAGGGTGGCTGATGATATCCTTGATGGTTCTCGCATGGGGAGTAATCTGGCTAGGCAATGATTTAAAATTGTGGGACATAAACTTTCCGCTGATCCCAGTAATAGTTGTAATCATAGGATTATCAATGCTGATAAACCAAATACTAGCGGTATTTTATTAGCACGCTAATTATTAATTAATAAGCAAGAGTTGGTTTGATGGAAGAAATTGTGCGCATACCTGAAGAAAGAATAGGAGTACTAATAGGACCTAATGGGATTACTAAGAAAAAAATCCATAAACACACAAAGGTAAATATAGAAGTGGATTCCGCAAGCGGGGAAGTAACTATTGAAGGGGAAGGAGAAAAATTTTTCCAAGCAGTTGATATCACAAAAGCAATTGCAAGAGGATTCTCCCCTGAAAGAGCATTTACCTTACTCAAAGATGATTACTTACTAAAAATAATTGACATAACTGAATTTGCAGGAAAGAACGCCTCAACTCAAAAAGCAAAAAGAGGAAGAGTAATAGGAAAAGAAGGGCTTGCTAGAAAAGAAATAGAGAAAAAAACCCATTGCTTAATATCAGTACACGGAAAAACAGTTGCAATTATAGGGTTAGCAGGGGAAATACAAAGCGCAGTAGAAGCAGTTGAAATGCTTTTAATGGGAGCGAAACACGAAACCATGGAAAACTTCCTTGAAGGCGGAAGAAAAAACAGATTTGAGCTCTAATAAAACCCTTCATTTTGCCTTTTTAAAGCCCACAATAAAATGGCTCATTTAGCCGTTTTTCAGCGGAAAATCCATAGATGGGGATTATAAATCTTTTGGGTTTTTTTATTAGCAGAAGAACTTGTTTTTATTACTGGTGAGTTAATTGGCTGAAGAAAAAAAGGGACGAAAAAATGGGGATGAAGAGTCAGAAATAATAGTAAAAGCGGCTACTAATCTTGAAAAAGAATTCAAAGAGCATAGTGTTGCGGAATTCTTCAAGAAAAACAAACAAATGCTTGGATTATATGGAAAAGTAAGAACCCTTACCATGGTTGTACATGAGTATGTAACAAACTCTTTGGATGCATGCGAAGAAACAGGCATATTGCCAAATATTGATGTTAAATTAGATGAACTAGGAGAAGAATATTATGAGATAACTGTTACTGATAATGGACCAGGAGTTTCAAAAGAAAACGTTGGAAAAGCATTCGGAAAACTATTGGCAGGAACAAAATTCCACAGAATGATGCAATCAAGAGGACAACAGGGAATAGGGGCATCAGGATGCACCATGCTGGGACAAATGACAACCGGAAAACCCTCAAAAATAATTTCAGGAAAAGAAGGGCAAAAACCATTCGCCTTAGAAATGGTTATTGATCCAAAAAACAATGAACCAAAAATATCAAATTATAAGGAACTTGAAAAAACTTTTAGAGGAACATCAGTACAAGCAAAATTCAAAGGAGTTCTTTACAGGGACTCAGACCAAGGACCATTAGAATACTTAAAAAGAACAGCAATTGCTAACCCGCACGCACAACTAAGTTTCAGAGACCCAATGGGGCAAAAATTTGTTTTCAAGCGAACACACAACACATTGCCTGAAAGACCAGAAGAAATCAAACCCCACCCAAAAGGAACAACTGTTGATGATGTTTTATCCTACTGCAAAACAACAAAAGGAAGAACTGTTTCAACATTTTTAACAAATGATTTTGACAGAATGGGGGCAAAAGGAATTGAGGAAATAAAGAAAAAAGTACACTTTGATATGAACAAAGACCCTAAAACTTTGACTTGGGAAGAAGCAGAAGAAATAGTGAAAGCATTCAAATCAATTGATTTCATTGCACCAAGCACTGATGCATTAAGGCCAATAGGAGAAGAACAAATAAACAAATCCCTGCAAAGCATAGTACAACCAGAATTCTTAACCGTACTTACAAGAAAACCATCAGTATACGCAGGAGGATATCCTTTCCAAGTAGAAATAGCAATTGCTTATGGCGGAAGTGCAGGAAGAAAAACAGGGGAACAAACACAAATGGAAATAATGAGATTTGCTAACAGAGTACCATTGTTGTTTGATGCAGGAAACTGTGCACTAACAAAAGCAGTGCAGACAATTGAATGGAAAAGATATGACATAAAGGACCCAGAAAATTCACCAGTAACAGTATTCATTAACTTTATTTCAGTACACATACCATACACAGGAGCAGGAAAACAGGCAATAGCTGATGAAGAAGAAGTACTAGAAGAAATAAGATTAGCATTAATGCAAACAGGAAGAAAAGCAGGAATATATATCTCACACAAAAGAAGAGAAGCTGAAAATCAGCAAAAAAGATTAATGTTCTACAAATACATACCAGAAATATGCAAAGCGATAAGTACAATAACAAAAGTAAGCGAGGATACACTAAAGAAAAACATGGAAAAAATGGTTCTCACAAAATTAAAATTAGAGGAACAACAAGATGCAAAACAAAGAGCAGAAACAGAAAAAGTTTTAGCAGCAGATGAAAACAGTTTTATAGTAGAACAAAAACCAGAAAAGAAAAAAGAGGAAACTGGAAAGGGAAAGAAATAAAAAAAGTGAATGAAAAAACAAATTAAATATAAAAATTATTTTTAACGGTGAAGAAAATGAGTGAAAAAGAAGGAAAAAGAAAATCAAAAACAGTTGAAAAGGTTTCTCCTAAAGAAATTGCGGACAGAATAAAAAAAACAGCTGACAGCATAGCCACACAAATAAACAAACAAGAAGACCCTGAATTTATTACCATGCAAAGAGGAAAAAGCAATGTTGTATGGGATGAAAAAAAAGGATACTTAGGGTTAGGAGAAAAAGAAATTACAAGAACATTTTTGAACATAGCACACGCGAGAAAATTCATGCAAACATCAATGATAATGGCAAAAACAAGGGAATATTTAGAGCACAACAAAACAGCTTCTATTCGTGAAATTTATTACGAATTAAAGCACACAGTTGCGGATACAAAAGAAAACACTTTTGAAGGACAGGATGAATCTGACCCAATAATAGTTGATTTAGAACATAGTGTTGACACAATCAGGGAAAAATTAAACCTACACGCAAACCCAAAAGGAACACTATATGGGGATATTACATTGCTTGACAGGATGCATCACAATGATAAATTCAATGCAGCAAAACTAGGAAGAGGCGGCTGGAGTATAATGTCAAGAGTAGAACCGGAAGAAATTGAAATTGTTGACTCAAACGCGGAATACCTGCTTGTTTGCGAAACAGAAGCGATTTTTGAAAGACTAATTGAAGAAGGATACCCAAAAGCAAACAAATGCATACTAATAGGAACAGGAGGACAAGCAGCAAGAGGAGCAAGAAGATTAATTCACAGAGTTCACAACGAACTTGATTTACCGACAATAGTATTCACAGATGGGGACCCATACGGATGGTATATTTACTCAGTAATAAAACAAGGCTCAATGGCGCTAGCAGCACACTCAGAATTTATGTCCGTACCTGACGCAAAATATGTAGGAATGACAATTGATGATGTAAAAGAATACAAACTAGAAGCAGTAACAGAAAGAATGAGTGAAGGAGATATAAAAAGAGCAAAAGAAATGATGGCTTATCCATGGTTCCAAAATAAGGAATGGCAAAGCCAATTACAAAAAGCGCTTGACCAAAAAATCAGAATAGAACAACAAGCACTAGCAAACAAAAGACTTGATTTTGTTGCAACAAAATACTTACCTGAAAAAATAAAAAACAAAATATTCTTACCTTAATGACTTCTAACAACATAATGCCCAGTTTCTTTTCCACGTTTAGGCTGATCACTCTTTGTTCTTCGCCTAATGGCAAACCCCTGTGCTTCAAATTTCGCAATTACCGATTCAAGCAATCTACTCAAATTCTTTTTTACCCCTGGAGAAATCCCTCTTGATTTCAAATCATTTATTAAAAAATTAATTGAAACCCCTTCAATTCTTTTCCCCTTAACAACTATTCCACAATTTTTGACATAACTTTCTATTGCTTTCATTCTAACAATATTAAGCCTTTTTGCAAGCGCTACACTAGGATTATTAATAGAAGCAAAAACTTTTCCATCCCTTGCCCTTATTCGCTTATTAATCCTAATGACAGTTGACTTAGACACTTGAAAATGATGAGCTATTTTTGAATAAGAAGCAAATCTTGAATCGGAAGGACTCCTTAAAGCCTTTGCAATTCCCCTCCTAACAGCAAGAGGACCTGCAACAAAAACCCCCTTATTATTTCTCCTAATCATAAAAAGACCTAACTCAACAATACCTGCTCCGCTTTTTCATTTTCCCCAATAGAAAGCAACTCAAAAATCCTTCTTGAATCAAATTCCTTTAACCCCGATTCCTCAATATTTTTTTCCAAAATATCCACGCCCAAATCAATAATACTTTTTTTTTCCAATTGCATTGCTTTTAATTCTTCAATCTTTTTCCCAAAGCTTTCAACAGAAAAATCCTTTGAAACAGAAAAAATTGCTGAATCAGGAAAAGAAAAAGAAATATCTGCCTGAGAAAAACCTTTAGCGAGAGAACCACAAAGCTTTAACCTAACCAATGGCTTCAAATCAAATTTGCCTAAAGAACAAACTGAATCAATCTTTTGATTAACCACCCCAATAACCTCTTCAGGTTGAGCGCTCTTAAAATCAATTTTTTCATAAAAAAGTTTCCTCTGATTTGCAAAAGGAATAAACTCAAGGTTCTTTGTTTTAGTTTCAAACAAAAAAACTCCTTTCGAGTGAGAAGATTCAAGCTTCTTCATCTGAGTAAAAATGCTTGAACCAGTAAGCAAAAATCTTTTGCCCTCAAGCTTCTGTTCATTACTCCAATGCAAATGCCCATCTATAATCAAATCAAAACCATCAGGCAAATCAGCAAGAGAAAGAGAAGCAATCATTTCGTCATCAAAAGGCAAAAATTCCTTGAAAGATTGATGCAAAAGCAATAAATTTACCCCCCCTTGAACCGGCTTTGGATTAAATTTTTGCAACGCTTCCCTTGCATGCTTCTCAGGAATACCGCCCAAACCATGAACAAAAACTTTTTCCCCATTTTTTTCCAATTCAACAAAACCTGCATGCAAATGAACTAAACAATTAGCTTCCTCCAAAATTGCGATAGCATTAGTAAAATCCTTTCCTCTAAACTCATGAGTACCATGAATAGCAATAACAGGGATTCCCTTAACCAAAACCTTCTGTGATTCATTCAAACCATACTTTGTAATTGAGGTCAATTTATCAGAGGAATTATTAACAGAAAAACACTCAAAAGCTTTCTTCCAAACCTCTTGCTCAGGAACAGCACTATCAAACAAGTCACCTGCGTGAAGCAAAAAGTCAACATTACGCTCTTTAAATATCTGAATTGATTCCTTGAAACGAGCAAAAGACTCCTCAAATCTGTCGTCAGAACCAAACCCGAAATGGGAATCAGAAAAAATGCCTAAAAGCATGACAAATAAATGGCTCAAAAGGATTAAATTATTAACCAAGTGAAATGAACAATAAAATTACTCTAACAAAGGAACAAATACTTTTACACCTAATAAAGCAGAATCCTTTTCTACCTGTTCAATGCTCCTGGCAGTTGAAAAAAACGCCCTTATTTCCCCTTCAGAATAAAACTGTTTAGCCTCAATAACCGAAAGTTTTCTTAAAGGCTCAAAACAATTAAATTCCTCAAGCCCCTTCAAAGAAGGAATCACTTTTTCATCAGAAACAAGAACAAGGGAACAGCCAGTTTTTAACAAATTTTTCCCAAGAACAACAAGCTCTTTTTCTTTGGATTCAATTGTAACAATTAAACCTGCTTTACCCTGAGAACCGACAGGCATGCCTTTTGCTCCGGGAATTGAGTCAAAATAAAAATATGCTTTATCATTAAAAGAAATACAAAAAACTTCTTTTTCAGGGGATTTTAACTTAACCTTAAGCCTAGGATACGCTTCAAGAAGCTTTGACCCCAATTCTTCTTCAAGTTTCTTTGATTTAAAATCTTTTGAAAAACTTTTCCCGCAAACAGCAAAAGTGCCTTCTTTCAAAATCCCTTCACAAATCAAAACCCCTTTTGTGCACAAATCTTCTAAAGAAGAAAAATCCACTTCCTGCGCCAAAAACAATGAATACAAACCAAAACAGGATTTTAGAGAAGAAATAACTTTTTCAGGTTCTTTTGAAAGAATAATCATTCTTCCTGCATGAGAAATAATCCTTTCATAATTAGTGTTAAAATGCTTCAAATAATGAAAAATGTTTTTCTTTAATTTTTTTTCCATGAACCCGCGAACCAAATCACTCTTAATCGCGAGTTCTGGAGCAGGCAAAACCACAACACAATTAGGCTGAAACATAACAAAACTCTTAGAAGAAATATTAAAAAAGAACAATTACTGACCTTATAAAGGCTATTACAACCACACAACTACTTCTTTAACTATTTCAAAACTCTGCCATTTCTGGACCCTTAAATGTATTCAAACAAATTCACAAATCACTTTTTCAAAATTAATGCCTCTTTAATATTTTTGTTTAATTTTATAATATTGGTTTTGCCGTAACTCTCTTTATCTATTACCCCTCGGTCAAGCAAACGCTGAAGAACCCGGTGAGATTTAACTTTTCCCAAACCCTCTAGGCGTGATAATTCTGCCTGCAAAACCTTGCCATCAGAATCCAAAAGCTTTTTCACTACAAGCTTTTCATCCTTGTTAAGAAAACTAACCAATGCATCAGTAATTCTATTTATGTCCTTTTGCTTATTGTCTAAACGCACACTCATGAAAAAGAAAACTATTACCCCTATAGCAATTCCAATCAAAATAAACACTGGAATCAAATCAGTGAGAAGAATTAATCTTTGCTCGTGCTGGCACACCCCATTAATAGTACATGTAGTAGGGTTTGTGAGCATGACAATATTGGGCAAGTAAAATATAAGCGCAACAACACAAATCAACGCTATTATCCCCGCAATAGTTCTCTTATTAGATAAATCAAACTTAATGTCCATGCAAGATTATTTGGCTAAAGAGTTTTTAATCCCTTCTCCAAAAAACAAACACACCCCTGTATTCAGAGGAAGATTTGGGAAAAAGAACCATAACTAATGGTTTCACTAAAACATATGTATGGTTTCAGTACCAATATTTATGGTGAAACACAATGAAAACCATTAAAATCCAGATAAGCGGAATGAGTTGCAAAAACTGTTCCGACAAAATAGAAAACGAGTTAAAAAAACTAGCAGGAGTGCATTCGGTAAAAGTAAATCTTGCAGAGGATAAGGCAAGCATAAGTTTTGAGCCGGCCCACCTAAGTGAAAAAACAATAGAAGACAAAATAATGGAACTAGGGTACTCTGTGAAAGGAAAAGGGGAAGCAAACGCCACTCAAAACGGAGAAATAAAAAAAACTCTTCTCCAAGGAATAGCTTTAGGGATAATCCCCCACCTCGGGTGCATTGGTTTTGTGGTTGCCAGCATACTAGGTGTAACTATCGCAGCAGAATTCTTTAAACCCCTCCTCTTGAATCCATCCTTCTTTTATGGATTAATAGCCCTCTCAATTGTTTTCGCCACAATATCATCAATCATTTACCTGCACAAAAACGGACTTCTCTCGGCAAAAGGAATAATAAAGAAAAAAAATTATCTTGCAACCATGTACGGTTCAACAATAATAGTTAGTTTGCTATTCCTCTTTGTAATATTCCCAATGCTAACAAGTGCAGTTTACGAAACAGCCCAAACAAACACAGGAACACAAACAGCATCTGTAATACAAAACCAAAATACACAAGCAACCCTTTCCACAAACCAAAATCTGGGGTTACAAAATCTCTTGATTGAAGTACAAATACCCTGTGGAGGACACGCACCCCTAATAATAAGCGAACTCCAAAAAGTAATTGGGATAACGCAAGTAAAAACCACTTCAACATGGAACCAGTTTAGCATAAGCTATGATTCTACAAAAACAAGTAAAGAACAAATAATGGCACAAAAAATATTCGCGAATTACCCTGCAAAAATAGTGGGGTAACTACTTCGCCAGGAATAATAAACCAAACCAACCAAAGTAATATACCAAAAAGCGGTTCTTATGAAAAAAACAAGTATTATCATTTCAGGAATGCATTGCGCAAATTGTGCGAACACAATAACAAAAGCACTAAAAAAACAAAACGGAGTTGAAGATGCTAATGTTAATTATTCAACCTCAAAAGCAAGTATTTCTTTTGAAGAAAAAAGTGTTTCTGAAAAAGAACTTGCTCAAGCAATAAAAGAAGCAGGGTACAATGCAACACTAATAAGGGAAGGAATTGATACTGAAAAACAAAACAAAATTTACGCAGAAGAACTAAAACAATCAAAAAATATTTTTCTTTTAAGCTTTGTTTTTGCTTTACCTGCTTTTATTTTAGGGATGGTACTAATGCCACTAGAAATAGAAATCCCTTACCTTGAATGGATACTTTTTTTACTCGCAACTCCTGTCCAGTTTTATGTTGGAAAACAATTCTATTTAGGAGCATGGAATGCACTAAAAAATAAAACCGCGAGCATGGACACCCTAATCGCTGTCGGAACAAGCGCGGCATATTTTATGAGCCTATACAATATAATATTTAATCCAACTGCGGGACAATACTTTGAAACAAGCGCAGTACTCATAACCCTTGTTTTATTAGGCAAATGGCTTGAAGCAATAGCAAAAAACAAAACTAATGATGCAATAAAAAAACTAATGAATCTTGCCCCAAAAACTGCCATAGTAATAAAAAATGGAAAAGAAGTGGAAATGGCTGTTGATGATTTACAAGTTGGAGATATTGTACTTGTAAAACCAGGCGAAAGAATAGCGGTTGACGGAATAATACTAGAAGGATATTCCTCAATTGATGAAAGCATGGTAACAGGAGAAAGCATACCTATTGAGAAAAAAATCGGGGACAGGGTAATTGGCGGAACAATAAACAAACACGGGGCATTCAAGTTCAAAGCAACAAAAATAGGTGAAAACACTACTCTCGCCCACATAATAAAATTAATAGAAGAAGCACAGGGAAAAAAAGCTCCAATACAAAGATACGCGGACAAAATATCGGCTTACTTTGTGCCCACAGTGATAATAATTGCAATAGGCACATTTTCAACTTGGTATTTTGGATTCAACACAAGTATATCATTTGCGTTACTTACTAGTATTGCCGTACTTGTCATTGCATGTCCCTGCGCACTGGGACTTGCAACACCCACCGCAATAATGGTCGGAACAGGGTTAGGAGCAAAACACGGAATACTAATCAAAGGCGGGGACGCGCTTGAAACAGCACACAGACTAAAATACATTATATTTGACAAAACAGGGACAATAACAAAAGGACTTCCGGAAGTTACTGAAATTATTGGAACTAGAAAATTTAGTGAAAAAAGGGTTCTCCAAATAGCGGCAAGCATAGAAAAATCAAGCGAACACCCTTTGGCTGATGCCATTGTAAATAAAGCAAAACAAGCTAAAGTTTATTTGAACAACACACAAAAATTCAAAGCAATACCGGGACAGGGAATAGAAGCAAAAATAGCAGGGAAGGAATATTACTTAGGTAATGTAAAACTAATTGCAAAACACAAAATCAAAACTGAAACATTTAAAGAAAAAATCAATGAAATGGAAACACAAGGAAAAACTGTAATGATTTTATCAGACAAGAAAACCATTTTAGGGTTAATATCTGCAGCGGATACAATAAAAGACACTTCCAAGGAAGCTGTTAGAGCACTGCAAAAACTAGGACTCACGGTTTACATGATAACAGGAGATAACGCAAGAACAGCAAAAGCAATTGCGGCACAAGCAGGGATAACAAACATCTTTGCGGAAGTCGCTCCAAAAGACAAAGCGAATTATGTGAAAAAATTACAAGAAAAGGGGAAATTTAAAGTAGCGATGGTGGGGGATGGAATAAATGACGCACCCGCACTTGCACAAGCAGATATTGGAATAGCAATGGGTTTGGGCACTGATGTAGCAATGGAAACGGGAAACATAGTACTAATGCAAAACAATTTACTGGATGTGGCAAAATCAATTAAACTAAGTAAACTGACAATAAGAAAAATAAAACAAAACATGTTCTGGGCGCTATTCTACAATGTAATAGGAATACCAATCGCAGCAGGGGTACTATACCTGCCATTTGGAATACTTTTATCCCCAATAATTGCAGGCGGGGCAATGGCGTTAAGCTCAGTAAGCGTAGTAAGCAACTCACTTTTACTAAAAAGAGCAAAGCTTTAATTGCTCCCAAAACATTAATTAAGAGTGGTGCTTTTGGCAAACAATAAAGGCTTTGATAACAAAAAGTATTTTAGTGCACAAACAAAGGCCCTGCTTGAAAGAGTATCAAAATTCTCCAAACTATATTTAGAACTCGGGGGAAAATTACTTTACGATGGTCATGCTTCCCGCGTCTTACCAGGCTTTGACCCAAAAAACAAACTCAAATTAATTAAAAAACTGCGAAATAAAGTAGAGGTGCTTTACTGCATTAATGCAAAAGAGTTAGAGAAAGGAAACACTTGGAGCGATACAGGGCTAACATTGGATAAATTAGCGCTCAAAGAAACCAACGAACTAAAAAAGAACGGGATAAAAGTGCTTGGAATAGTCGTATGCAGGTTTTCAGGGCAAAAAAAAGCAATTGATTTTAAGAAAAAAGTTAAAGCAAACGGCGGAAAAGTGTTTTTCACAAAAGAAATAAATGGTTACCCCAATAATCTGAAAAAAGTATTTGGAAAACAAGGGTTTGCCGCACAGGACTGGATAAAAACAACAAAACAAATAATTATTGTCACAGGGGCAGGAGCAGGAAGCGGAAAAATGTTTTTATGCATGTCACAAATCTATGGTGATGACAAACATAAAATCAATTCAGGCTATGCGAAGTGGGAAACATTCCCAATATGGAATCTGCCACTCGAACACCCAGTAAACATTGCTTATGAAGCTGCAACCGCGGACCTGGGCGACAAAAATATGTACGATAAGAGACACGAAAAGGCTTACGGGATACGCTCAGTGAACTATAACAGAGATATTGAGAACTTTGATTTGCTGAAAAAAATAATAACTCAATTCGTGCCACAAAACAATTACATGCACAAATACAAATCACCAACAGACATGGGCATTAGCATGGCAAAAAAAGGAATTACTAATGACACTGATGTAAAAGAAGCTGCAAAAAACGAAATCCTGCGCAGATACTATTTTTTCAAGAAAAAAACATTGCAAGGAGAAACAAATCCAAAAACCTTAAAAAGAATGAAACAACTAATAAAAAAAGCAGGATTGAAAACTAAACCTACTGTTTAGTCCCTTACAAAACCAAACCTCTTGTTTTTCGCAGTCATTTTTACGAAATACTTTAAGCGTTTCTCAAATCCTTCTTTTCCTTCCGTTTCAGGGAAGCCAATATAGCTTATTCGCACCTGCTTATACCATGAAGGCAATTTTTTAAAGTTCTTCCACGCATCTGGCTCTTTTTTTATTCTTTTCAATATTTCTCTTGGAACAACAAATTTCTTTTCTTTCTTTGAGCCAAAAACATGCTTAATTGCTTTCAAGCCCACAGGAGTCATTTTGTTTTGTTTGATTAATCTTCTAACCCTTTCTCTATTCAGTTCAGAAAGCTGACTAGTTGGCCTCCTTGGAGTAAACCTCTGCGCAAAAGAATCTTCATCAACTTTTTTTACAGTACTATCAATCCAACCATAACACAGTGCCTCATCCACAGCAGCATTATAGGATATCCTTGGTTTTCCGGAAGCCTTCCTGTAATACACCAACCAAAGCTCTTTTTCTTTAAAATGATTCTTTTTAAGCCACGCACGCCACTCTTTTCCAGTAATTACATACAAAGATTTTTTGATTTCCATAATATTCTTCCTGAACAATATCTAAAAATCCATAATTATCTTTTTTACCAACTCAAGCCAACTCTCTTTTTTGCTTATTTTATTATTAGATTAAATAATATTCCAATTAAGGTAAATGACAAAAATAATATTAACGCAAATATTGCCAGCAATTTAGGTTTGAGTACTTTTCTTAGTATTATCATTTCAGGCAGTGATAGTCCTATAACTGCCATCATAAATGCAAGTGCTGTTCCAATTGGCAATCCTTTATCTATGAGCACTCCTACTATTGGCACCATTCCTGCTGCGTTAGAGTAAAGTGGTATTCCTATTAGTACTGCTATTGGTACCGCTAAAGGATTATCTTTACCAGCAATTTGAACTAGCAAATCTTGCGGAGCATAACCATGTATTACGCCCCCAATAGCTATTCCTACAAGCAAATAAGGCAATACTTTAAGAGTAATTCTCTTAGATTCATGCAAACCAAAATCTATTCTTTGTTGCCAAGTCATTTTTCGTTCTTTATTCCTTTTTGTATGAGTCTTATAGACGAATGCTTCAACTTCTTTTTCCAAGCCTAATCTGCCAATTACTATCCCGGCAATTATTGCAACTACAAGTCCTGAAATTATATACAATGCAGCTATTTCCCAACCAAACATTGCAAAAAGCATCGTTGCCGCAACTTCATTTATTAGTGGGGAAGCAATTAGAAACGAAAAAGTTATTCCTAAAGGTATTCCCGACTCAACAAATCCTATAAAAAGCGGAACCGCTGAACAAGAACAAAAAGGAGTGGGTATTCCTAAAAGTGCCGCGAGTACATTTCCTAACCCCTCTTTCTTTTTTCCAACTATTTTTCTAACTTTTTCAGGAGTAATAAAAGTTCTAATTACCCCGACAAAAAAAACTATTACTAAAAGCAATAAAGTTACTTTGATTGAGTCATAAATAAAAAAGTTAAGTGCATTTGCTAAACTAGTGTCTCTTACTAAATTAAAGAGTGAATAAGTTATCCAATCAGCAAACCATTGAGCTAAAAAAAAGGGATCCATAATCAATTACTCACACATTCAACATTAAATAACTTATAGGATAAAACATTTAGTTTCATTAATATGCAGCCGCCGGGAATTGAACCCGGAGCTCAACCTGATTTCAGACCACTTATTATCAGCTGTATCGAGCAACAAGGTTGCGAAGATACTGCCCAGACGTCAACCGGCTGGGCGGTCGTGGGAAGGTTGCATGATACCACTTCACTACGGCTGCACCAGTAAAAAGAATGATTAGTTTGCTTTTTAATTCATTCAATTAAGCAGTTTTTTAAACAAAACGGAGGAATTTTTTATTGTTGTCATCGCAGGGATGGCAGAGCGGTTATGCACTCGCCTGCAGCTCTGCCTTTTCTTAAAAAGAAAAGGTAAGTTGCTAAAAGAAGTCTCTTCATTGAAAAGAACATCTTTTGGACAGAGAAGTTAGCGAGTTAGGAGGGTTCAACTCCCTCTTCCTGCTTGACATTAAAGCAAAGTCATTGCTAAGAGAGTGCTTGCAATTATTGCAAGAATTGCTCCAACGTACTGATGAAAGGTAATTTTTTCTTTATTTACTAGTACTCCTAAAATTACTCCTATCACAGGGTAGCTTTCAGTAATAGCGGTTATTACGCCAATGTTGGCAGAGGATAATGCAAATGCATAAAATAACCAGGCAAGCGTATCAAACAAACTCATTCCAAAAATAAGTAGCTTAAATTTTTTTAAATTATTAAAAGCATTTCTTAATTTACCTTGTTTATAGAGAACAACAAAACACATTATTGCAGTGGCTAGAAAAGGAAACCAAATAGCCATTAGTGGAGAAACTTGGCGGGTAGAGAGGGCGGTAAAAGAATTAATTAAACCCATTCCAAGTGCAGCAATTATTGCCAAAAAAACTCCTTTCTCTATTCTCTTAAAAGGATTCTCGGATTTTTTTGACGCAGCTCCAACAGCCATTAAAATTATCCCAACAAAAACAGGAATCATTAATAATATTTGCCAAAAAGTAAGCACTTCTTTAAAAAAAATAAACCCTAAGGAAATCGTTACAGGTAACTCAAGTTCAATTATAACTTCAGTAACAGAAATTTTTCCTCTTTTATAAGCCTCAAAAGTAAAAATCGCTCCAAAAAAAGTTATTACAGCCAAGAGCAATAAAACTAAAATATTTTCAAAAGAAAAAAGCAACTCTATATCGCCCAAAATAAAAGGAAAAACCACTATTCCTCCAAATAATCCAATAAAAGCGAGTGCCTCTAAATCCCCTACTTTCCTAACCGCCCGCTGAATAAGAAAATCCCCAATACCCCAACAAAGCATAGCACCAAAAGCAGCAAACAAAACTAATTCAAAGGCCATGTAACAAAAACGCTTTCTTCATATAAATACTTAACAGGAAAACAAACAGACTCCCCGCCAAAAACAAAAAGCACTCAAATTCACAAACCCCAACTTAACCTTTATAAAGGTTTTCTTGGGCAATTACTTGGTAAGCGTAAAGCTTATTTTAATTTTATTTAACTGGTGAGTAGAAATGGGAATAAGACCTGCAAAATGCTATAGAAGCCCTAGAAATGGTAAGAGATTAAGGATAGGTGCTGGCGGGCACTCAAGAGTAGCAAAAAAACAGAGAGCATACACCAGAATAGCGATAAATGTTCCTGATAAGAATTATATTGGAGCAGCACCACAACTAAAAACAAGACAATTCAATATGGGCAACCCTTTATTGAAGTATAATACAGTAGCTGATTTACTCATAAAAGATTCTATTGATATAAGAGATAATGCTATTGAAAGCGTAAGATCAACAGTAAACAGAAAACTAGTGAAAGATTTAGGAAAAGACGCTTATTTCATGAAAGTAAGAGTATTCCCAAGCCAAATTATGAGAGAAAACAAGCAAGCACAAGGAGCAGGAGCTGATCGTGTATCCCAAGGAATGACGCTCGCATTCGGAGTACCAATAGGAAGATCAGCAAGAGTAAGAGCAGGACAAGTTCTTTTCAGTGTACTATGCATGAAAGAACAAAAAGACAAAGTAAAAACCGCGTTAATGAGAGCAAAAGCAAAAGTACCATGCTCAGTAGAAATAAAGTTTCACGAAGACATTAAAAGCTTAGGAACCTTACCTTCAAAATTACAAGAAGAAGTTGTAGTAGCTGTAGTAAAGACAGCAGAAGAAACTGCAGCAGAAGCAGCGGCTGCAACAGCAACAACAGCACCAGGCGCAGCAGGAACAGCACCCGCACCAGGAGCAAAAGGAGCTCCAGCAACAGGAAAAGGCGGAACAGCACCCGCAGCAGGAACAGGAAAAACACCCGCACCAGCAAAGCCAGCTGGAAAAAAATAAACTATTTATATTTAGCAAGTAAATTATTACTTGCTAAAAAATTTCTTATAAAAATAACAAATCTCTCTCTATTAAAGCCGTGAGTTAGTTTTTTAAACAAAAATAACCTTTCTATTGCAGATGAAAAACATACTCTGGTTTCAAGAAATAAGCATGCAAGATGTTACAAGTGTAGGTGGAAAAGGCGCTTCTCTCGGAGAAATGGTTAACAACAATTTTCCTGTACCAAACGGATTTGTTGTAACATCAGGAGCCTACTTTAATTTTTTAGAAGAAATGAAAATAAAAGACAAGGTTGTTGCATCAATTGATTCAATTGATGTTGAAAACACAGGGCAATTAGAAATAGTTTCTGCTAATATAAGAAAACTAATTGAAACAACAAGAATGCCTACTCCAATCAAAATGGAAATAATAAATAATTACAAATTATTAAGCCAAGAAACACCCGCACTTGTTGCGGTCAGATCAAGTGCAACAGCGGAAGATTTACCCGAAGCAAGTTTTGCAGGACAACAAGAAACATACCTTAATGTCCAAGGAGAAGACGAGGTTGTAAAAGCAGTGCAAAAATGCTGGGCATCACTATTCACAGCACGCGCGGTTTACTACAGAAAAAAACAAGGATTCACAACAGAAAATGTAGGATTATGCGCGGTTGTACAAAAAATGGTTGAAAGTGAGGTAAGCGGAATAATGTTTACAGCTAACCCGACAGGAGATTTAAACAAAATAATTATCGAAGCAGGATTCGGATTAGGAGAAACAATTGTATCAGGAAGCGTTACCCCTGACAATTACATAATTGACAAAGAAACAATAACACTTGAAGCAAAAAAAATAAACAAACAGGATTTTATGATAATAAAAGAAGGAAAAGAAAACATTGAGGTAAAACTAGGCCACGGAAAAGCAGATGTACAAAAACTTAGTGATGAAAAAATAATTGAACTAGCAAAAATAGGGAAAAGAATTGAAGAGCACTACGAAAAACCAATGGATATTGAATGGGCAATGGAACATGATGAACTATTTATCGTACAAGCAAGGCCAATAACAACTTTACAGAAAAAAACAGCGGGAGAAGAAATCAAAACAACAACAAAACCAATAATTGAAGGATTACCTGCCTCACCAGGAATAATAACAGGAATAGTAAAAGTTGTTCCAGAAATAAAGGACATTGAGAAAGTAACAACAGGAGATATTTTGGTTACAAAAATGACTTCCCCATCATGGGTACCAGTAATGAAAAAAGCATCAGGAATAATAACAAACGAAGGAGGAACAACCTGCCACGCAGCAATAGTATCAAGGGAACTAGGAATACCCTGCGTTGTGGGAACATCAAACGCAACAAACATTTTGAAAGACGGAATGAAAGTAACCATTGATGGATTCAACGGAAAAATATATGAAGGAGAGGTAAGTATTACAGTTGAAAAAAAAGAAATAAAAGTATTTGAAGAAGAAGAAATAGATGAAATTGAAAAAAAATTGGGAAAAGAAATAAGCGAAAACAAATCAAAACCGGATTTAATGAACAAAATTGTTACAATTGAAAAAGAATTTGGCGGAATAAAATACAAAGAAATGAACAAATCACAACAAGAAGAAGAACAAAAAAACCTTGTTGAATTACTAAAAGATTTATCCATATTAGTGAAAGTGAATGTAGCACTCCCTGACGCAGCAGAACAAGCAGCAGCAACACACGCAGATGGGGTAGGATTACTAAGAGCAGAACACATGATAACAAGCTCAGGAATGCACCCTGCTGAATTCATCAGACAAAACAAGGATATTGAATTAAAAGAAACAGTTAAAAAAGGAATCAGGGTTGTTGCAGAGAAATTCAAAGGACCTGTTTGGTTCAGAACATTTGATGCACGCACAGATGAATACAAAGAACTAATAGGCGGAGATAAAGAACAAAAAGAAGAAAACCCAATGCTAGGGTGGCACGGAATACGAAGAGATTTAGATGAACCAAGAATGCTAAAAGCACAACTAATGGCAATAAAAGAATTACACGAAGAAGGACTGAAGAATGTAGGGATAATGCTTCCATTTGTGCAAAGTCTTGAAGAAGTAGTGGGGGCAAAAAAAATCGCACAAGAAATTAATTTCCCAAAAGAAATTGATATAGGAGTAATGATTGAAACCCCCGGAGCAGTATGGATAATCGAAGAAATGATTCCTCACATCAAATTCGTTTCATTCGGAACAAACGATTTAACACAACTAACACTTGGAATGGACAGAAACAATGAAAGAGTGCAAAAAAACTTTTCCGAACTGCACCCTGCAATCCTAAGGCAATTAGAATATGTAATAAAAAAATGCAAACAAGCAGGGGTAACAACAAGCATATGCGGGCAGGCAGCAAGCAACCCCGAAATGGTAAAAAAACTTGTCTGGTACGGAATAGATTCAGTATCAGCAAACATTGATGCAGTAGAAGAAATACGAAAAATAGTAATGATAGAAGAAAAAAAGAAAATACTAAACTATTTGGATAAATGGCCCCATAATGCAAAAAAATGAAGTGGATATTCAATGAAACGAATTTTGTTTGTTTTGACAGCACTGGTTATGTTTTCTTCAATTTGTTTTGCATGCGGGGGCGTGGAAACTATTGAAGAAGGGCTAATAAGAACCGCAAACAGTATGGATTCCTTGGATTATGTTTCGCAGGATTTTTGTGAATCCAGAGCTCCAACAATAATAAATGGAGAAACTATTAGTTCAACAGAACTAGAAAACAATTCAAGTAACCAAATTAACAAAGAAGTAAAAGTTGTTCTGGGATTTAATAATTTCCAAACAAATGAATTAACCATAACTCAAAATGAAAACAGCCAAATCGCAGTTTACCAAAGCTTTCCTTTTAGTTATACACGAGTAAATGAAATACTTTTTTGCGGAAAAGATAAAAATGCCCTTCTTTATGGAATGACTGAAAATGAGCCAAAATTTGATGAATTTAATATTGAAGGAATATTTTCTAAGTCACCAATAGAAAACTATTGTGACAATAATAAAATTTGTTGCGCCATAGCAATTCAGAAAGACAAAACTTTCCTGGATTTCACAGGAATAATCCTTTCCCGTATAGCCTTAGCCTTACTAACAGGACTTTTAATTTGGATTTCAATTGTATTTGCATCAATTTTAACCAAGCGCTCAAAAGAAAGCCTCTTAAGCCTGGGAGTGATAATCCCGATCATTGTAGTAATTGTAATTGATCTCCTCTTTTCACCAATAGCAATTTCGGCTTTGGCTTTCCACTTAATCTTCTTGGGGTTAATTCCTCTGCTCGTAATTGTTCGAGGACTAAAAAAAGCAATTACCCCAAAAGAAATGCTTGCACTTGTAATAGGGGAGACGTTTATCCTTATTCTTGTGAGCTTAATAGGATTTTAATTATAACAAAACTAACTCGCCACAAACCCTTTAATCTTTTCCAACCATAATTCTTTCATGCTGAAAATAGAACTTACCCACGCAGTGAAGGAACTAAAAAAGGCAAGGGCAAAAAAGGTTTTTTTGCAAGTACCAGAAGGGCTGAAAACGAAAGCTGAAAATATTATAGAAGAACTTGAAGGAAAAGGGTTTGAAGTAGTAACTTCCATGGACCCCTGTTTTGGGGCATGTGATACAAAACAAGGAGAAGCAAAAAGAATGGGTTGCGATGCCATCCTACACTTAGGGCACACAAAATTTGTGGAAAAAAACTCTATCCAAGTAATATATGCACCAATGAAATACGAATTAGGAGAAAGATTCCAAAGATTATTAAAAATAATTGAAGAGTGGTTGAAAAATGAGGATATAAAAGAAGTTGGATTAGTAACAACAGCACAATTCTTAGATTACTTACCTGAACTAAAAAAATATTTGGAAAAAACTGGAATCAAAACAGTAATAGGAAAAGGAAAAAGAGTAGAAGACGGGCAGGTACTTGGATGCAATTATTCATCAGCACAAGTAAAACCACAAACAATCCTTTTCTTCGGAGACGGATTGTTTCATCCGCTAGGAATACATTTCTCAACACAAAAAAAAGTAATACTTGCCAACCCCATAAGCCTTGAAATAAAAACACTCGAAGAAGAAAAAGAAGATTTTATCAAAAAAAGAATCCTCTTAATAGAGAGAGCAAAACAGGCAAGCAATTATGCAATACTAGTATCAACAAAAGAAGGACAAAACAGGATAAGCGAAGCAAAGCAAATAAAAAAAGAACTTGAAAGAAAAGGAAAAAATGCAAAAATATATTCAATGGATTTTATCTCACAAGAAGCGCTGTTAGGAATAAACGCTGAAGCATTCATTAACACTGCATGCCCAAGAATAAGCATTGATGATTACTTGCAGTACAAAAAATCAATAATAAATTATCCTGAAGTTGAGTACATGCTTGGAAAAAAAGACTATGAAAAATATGAACTAAAAAGCATTTATTAAAAAGTTAGAAAAAGTAAAAAAAAAGACCCCTACTTAATTAATTATTTCTCATTCATCCAAAATTACATCATCAGTTGAAACTGTCTGAACAATTGTTCCCTTAAACTCAAGGCCATGCACAACACTCTTAAAATTGTCCAAGTCAGAACCATTGATAAAAAAACTCTTTACTTTGCTCCTTGTAAGAATATTGGCTGCATGAGGATCAATAAAAGTGTGGGCGCCGGGTTTGGCAGCCTGAGCCTTAATAAGTGAAACCATTTTTATGTGAGAAAGTTCTTTGAACAAGCGCGCATGATCCTCTTTAGCTGGATCAGCAGAATAAACACCATCAACATTACTGAGATTAATAAAATCCGCGCCAATAAGCTCAGCAATAATTGCGGCAACAGCATCAGTGGTCTGGCCGGGCAAATTACCCGCAAAAACAGGAACCTTTTTCAACAACAAAACATTTTTTGCATCCTTTGGATCAGATAAAACATTATGCCAAGCATCATTAATACTATAAATAAAAAGCAAAGCATTTGTGCGGGTAATAGCAATACCAACTTCATCTAATTCAAAATTATTAGCGCCAAGGGCCTTTGCGCCGGCCTGATAAACCCTCGCCACTCTCCCTCCGCCAACAACAATAACAAACTCATAACCCTCGCGAATAAGCTCATTAATGCATTCACAAAACTTGGCTATCTCAGGAGCACGCAATTTCTCATTAAAAAAAACACTTCCTCCAACACTTAAAACAAAAAGTTTTTTCTGGAAAACAGGAGAAGAGTAAGAGTCCTGTGTTTGCGAAGGAGAAACACCGGAAGATGAAGAAGAAGAGCCATCAGTTTTCGGCGCACCATCCCATTTCTCAAATAAATCAAACATATTCTTCCCTTTTTTCCAAGCAAATCCATAGATTTTATAAGCTAACTAACCCGAAAATATATACTTTAACTGGTTTAAATACCTAACCTAAGGAAATAAACCAGAAAAATAGAAAGTGAGTTAAATGGGATTCAACAAACCAAGCCTTGAAGAGGTATCAGAAGCAGATATGGCTGTATTCAAAAAAAAGCTAAAAATGCTTGAATCATTCAAGGGAAGACACACAGAAATGATTACCCAATACATTCCGCCCGGAACAGACAGGAGCACGGTAATGAACCAGCTAAGCGAAGAAATAAACCAAAGCGGAAACATAAAAAGCCCAAGCACAAGAAAAAATGTGCAAGGAGCACTACGCAAAATAATCGGATTCTTAAAAAACATTAACTTCAAATTACCATTAAATGGATTAGTTGTATTTGCAGGAAATGTCTCAGAAAGTGAAGGAAGATCAGATATCAGATTATTTACGGTAACACCAGTAAGGCCATTAAAAGTAAAACTATACTGGTGCGACTCAACATTCCATATAGACCACTTAAAAGAAATGATGGCACCAAATGATTACTACGCAATAATGACAATAGACAAAAACGAATCAACAATCGCACAACTAATAGGAAAAAAATATGAAATTCTGGGGCACTTTACTTCAATGGTACCGGGAAAAACAAGGGCAGGAGGACAAAGTTCCCAGCGTTTTGAAAGATTGAGGGAAGAAGCTACCCAAGATTTTTTTAAAAAATCTGGTGAAAAATTTAATAGTTATTTTGAACCACACATAGAAAGAATAAAAGGAGTGCTAATAGGCGGGCCAGGAATGACAAAAAACTATTTCATGGAAAAAAAAGCCATGCACCACGAACTGGAAAAAAAAGTTTTAGGAGTAATTGATACATCATACACTGATGAAGGGGGAATACGAGAGCTAGTACAAAAAAGCCAGGATTTATTAAAGGATTCTGAGCTTATAAAAGAAAGGCAAATAATTGACAAATTTTTGGGAGAAGTTGCAAGAGATGGCTTAGCAACCTACGGGCAAACAGAAGTGGAAAAAACAATAGAAGAAAGAAGAATCTCAACACTAATAATCTCAGAAGATATTCCTTGGATAGTATTTAGGAAATTCTGCGAACACTGCAATATTGAAGAAATAGAAATCGCAAAAGACCCTGATACATTTAGAGAATCAAATATGAGATGCACCAAATGCCAATCAAGAGTAGAAACAGTAGAAGAAATCAGTTACCTTGATTACATGATAGACAAGGCAAAAGAAGTCGGAGCACAAGTAAGAGTAATAAGCACAGAAACAAATGAAGGAAAACAATTCTACGAAGGATTCGGTGGAATAGCAGCGCTATTAAGATACAAAGGATAAAAATAATCACAACAAAATAACTAATTCAAACAAGGTTTTACATTTATGGAAGAAATTTTTTTTACAAAAACACAAGCACTAAAAGGAAGAGTAAAACAACGCTACGCTGATTTTATTGTAGAAGAAATACTTAAAGACGGGCAAATATGCAAAGTACAGAGATTTACAAAAACCTGGCAGGAAAGAGGAGAACAAAAAGAAATGATTGTGCCACAAAGAAATTATGAAGAGCACCTGCATCTTGATTTGGAAAAAATAAACACTGATACATCAACAGCGCTCGCACTTTTAGCAAGAGGATTAAATGTAAGCAAAAAAAGAATAGGGTATGCTGGACTGAAAGACAAAAGAGCAATTAGCTGCCAGAGGATAAGCCTCTACATGCCTGATACGGGATTAGTGGAAAAATTTGGGGTAAAAGGAATGGAGATAAGGAATCCTAAATGGGAAAAAGAAAGAATAGAACTAGGAGATTTGAAAGGAAACCAATTCACAATAACAATAAGGGATATATCGCAAAACGAAGAAGAAATAAAAAAAACCCTGGAAGAATTTGCGGAACAAGCAAAAAAAGGGCTTCCTAATTTCTTTGGAAACCAAAGATTCGGCGGAAAAAGAAAAATAACTCACAGAGTAGGAAAACTAATGCTTGAATCAAAATTCGAGGAAGCCATAATGCTGTACCTTACAGATACTTATGAAGAGGAAAAAGAGGACATTAAACAAGCGAGAATCAATCTGGCTAAAACAAAAGATTACAGGCAAGCACTAAAAGAATTTCCTTTCGAAGCAAGACCTGAAAAAGCAATACTAAATCATTTAATAAGAAACCCTAATGATTATGCAGGAGCATTCCAAACACTGCCAAGAAAAATACAATACTTATTCACACACGCATTTCAAAGTGATATTTACAACAAAATACTTGCGGAAAGAATAAAACAATATGGAGAAAAAGCACTGAACCCAATTGAAGGGGATGTAATAGAAAACGGGGTTCCGATGCTCTTAATTCCAGGATTTGAAAGCGTTTATGCAGAAGGAAAAGCAGGAGAAATAGAGAAAAAAATAATGGAAGAAGAAAAACTGACATTCGAAAGTTTCAGAACAACAAAAATATCAGAACTATCAAGCAAAGGAATGAGAAAAGAAATATCAATTATTCCTGAAAACTTTAAAATAGAAAAAATAATGGCAGATGAATTCAACCCTGAAAAAAAAGCAGTAATAATTTCATTTTTTCTAACTAAAGGGAATTATGCAACAACTATTCTAAGAGAACTACTGAAAGAAGAAATATTTTAAAGGCGAAAATATGGACTTGGGCTTAAACGCTGTTTTATATAAACTAAAAACAAAAAAGGAGTTCTATTTTAGATACCTTATTTCAAGCCTAACTTCAGGAAGCGTTGAACTCGGAAGTTTTTTTGTTTTAAACAGCTGGTTTGAAATAAATTATGTTCTCGCTGCAATAGCTTCCTTTGTTTTTTCTGCTCTTGCAGGGTATGTTATGAAAAGAAAATTAGCTTTTAGAAACACTTACAGACCACGAAGAAAACAATTCACAGTCTTTTTATTAATTTCTCTTGGAGGAATAATAATTAACACCGGAACAGTTATTGTTTTTGTTGAAGCCTTTGTTGCATGGCCAACACTTGCAAAGCTTGCAGGAATACTTGTTGCATTTGTATATAATTATCTGATGAGCAAAAATATTACTTTCAAAATTATGAAATAATGTTTCAACAGAAAGATGCAAGTTAAGAATTATTTGTAATAGGGGTACCCTACCCAGTCAGAATAATCATAAAAAATTGAATTAGTATCTCTTAACCACTTAATTACATAATTTCTCAAAGAGCCGGAAATATATTTCTTTGGCGGGGACGAACAGGAATCAGATTTGAGAATAACATAATCGCCGCGATTTATTACATTAAACCTATTCAAATCTATCCCTTTATAATTATACAAAACAATATTTCCGCCATGTTCTATAAAATACTCAAACGAAGGCATATCAGCTAATGTTTCAGCAACAATTCCGTGCGGATAAAACAACACCCATTTGTCTGAAGCAAGCCTACAATTTTTTAAAAACTGATCGGTTGGAATCGGAGCCGAATCATAAAACTTGTTAAAGTTGCCGATGGGGTCTGGAGTCAGTAAGAACGGAATCACTATTACGCCCAGACTCAAAATCAAAAGCACAACAAAAGCAACTCTTAGTTTTTTGTTCGCTGCACAAACTTTGGAAATATTAAACGCCGTTAAAGGAACAAGCAATAACACAAATCTATTTTCCTTAATCCCAGAAATGATAAATTGCGCCCATCCGACAATGGCAGCTTGATTTTTAATGTCTCTCAAATTATTTTTAAATTCTGCAAAAAATGCAACTATTAAAAAGAAAACAAAGAACAATATCTGATCCAGTGTTAATGGCGCCCAAACCCCTTTAAGGGCAACATTTAAGTAAGAGCTTTCAATAATACTAAAAAAAGGATTTCCTGTAAAAAGATAATTAAAAATCATCCACGGCCCCCAAAGAACAATTATTGGAAGGACAAACAAACCAATCTTTTGAATGTCTTTTCGCATTTGCCATAAAAACAAAACCGAGTAAATCAAAAAATTATACCTTGAAAGAGAAGCAAGAGCAAACATTGCCCCTTTTTTCCATGGAGATTCAATCAGTAAAGCCCAAAGCAAGAAAGCAACCGCAAATAAATCCGCACCAAAGTTTGAAGAAAACAAGACAAATGGAAATAAAAAAGCATAAATGGCCAAAGTTAACTGGTCAACTTTTTTTTCCTTAAAATAAAAGTAAACTATTGCTGCAAAATAAATTAGACAAGCTAAAGCAGTAGAAAAAAGAATTGAATAAACTTGCGCTCCAAACAAACAATTCGCCACCCCTGGCAAAGGCGGGCGAATAAGCTCCAAATAAATCTGGTTGCCACAGAACCATTTTCCCTGAAAAAGATAAGGAATTGAATCCCAGGGAAGCAAACTAATTTGCCCCAATTGGATAAATAAAAAAATAAAAAAAGAGACAATAAGCCAGTTTAGCTCAAAAATATTTTTCAACAAAAAGCGAGGATTGGCATACTTTCTTAAAAAATTGCCTTTTGACATAAAAATCATTAATTACAGTTTAGCATTCGTTTTAGGACATCCATTGAAGGCGCTTTGTCTATTATATTTCCATCAATAACCAAGGTACCGGGCTTGTTTATATCATACTTAACTTCAAGGATGCGTGTAAAATCATAAGAAGGCCAGTTATAAGGGAAATGAAAATCACGGAAAGACTTGCAGTTTTTTGAAAGCTCATTCAACTGTGAACCAATAATACCGCACTCAACCTCACAAGACTTATCCTCAGCATAAAAGAAAAGCACTGTTTTTGTATTCAAATCACAGGATGTTTTTGCTTTCTCAAAATTTCTGAACAAAACCATGCTTGTTATAAGATAGCTTCTTTTAGCATAAAAAAATTCATCCGAATTAAAAGAATTATTTTTATAGGTCTGCAAAGTCTTTTCCAACTCAGAGAGGCGTTTTGAAGTACTTTTAATATTCTGCTCCAAAACAGTACAATAAACAGCCTTATTATTAACATCAAAATTTTCATATGCAGATTGAAGCTCTGACTCAAGAGAAATCTGTTTTATCTCCTCATTAATCTGACTAATCTTGGAGTCATCGGAAATCTTAACCGAAAACAGTACAATAAGAATAATTGCAATAGTTGCAATTACAGCCGCTAAGTAGACACTCTTCGCCATGACCCTCTAACTCCAATCATTTCCTTAAAATAACCCTGTGAATAAGTAAAAGTAATGAAATAAGGGTATATAAAAATAAGTATCAGCAAAGGAAAAAAATCTCTCCTGTTTGGAGCATAATTAATTGATTTAAAGCAAACCCAAAAATAAATTCCTACAAAAATATAAGAAATAAGGAAAAACAAGAAAGAGGAAGGCAAGGCAAACCTGGATAAATCAACAAACACCGGGCCCCCAAGAGAAAAGTAATTAAAAGAAACTGAGAAAAAAACAAACAAATCATGAACAAAAAACAAAAGCATTCTTGCAAGCACCGCAACAATTAATACCTGAGAAGCAAAAACAAAAGGCATTACAAAAAAACCAAAATCAGGATTCTTTTTATTGAACAACAATTTCTTATAACGGATAAAATTAAACACTCCTCCCCTGCACCACCTGTTCCTCTGAATAAATAAACCAAACCAATCATGAGGCACATCAGTATAAACCACAGCATCATAACAATTAATTATTTTCAAGGAATGATCCTTTAACCTTAAACCAAATTCCATGTCCTCGGCAAGATTGCCGGCTTCATAATAACCTACTTTCTCAAAAACACTTTTCCTAAAAATAGTGAAAGGACCCGGAACAACATAACTGGAATCAATTGAGGAAAGCAAAGTATTGTTTAAGCCAAAACTAATAGCATATTCAAGGAATTGAATCTTCCTAACAAAAGTATCACGCTTATCAGGCAAAACAAGACATGTTACAGCAGCAACTTTTTCATCCTCAAAATAACCCATTGATTTCATGAGAACATTTTCTTCAGGATAGGAATCAGAATCAATACACACAACAAAATCTGTTTTCACTTTTTGTAAAGCTGAATTCAAAGCAGCAGCTTTGCCTGAGTTCTTGGGAAGCTTAATCAACTCAATTCCGTTTATTTTTTCGAGCAATTCTCTTGAACCATCAGTACTAGCATCATCCACCGCCACAATACTTACTTTCTTTGGATAATTTATTTTTTTTATAGAATCAATGCACTGGACAATCGTATTCTTTGAATTAAAAACAGGTATGACAACAGTAACGGAGGGAAAATGCTTTGGTTTTCTTGCCTTGCCTAAGTCCTGTTTGTGGAGGAAAAGCATTAAATAAAAAAAAAGGCTGAATAAAAAAATAGCGTTAAAAGCAATTATCAAATAAATATCAGGAAAAAAAAAAGAAGCCGAAAAAACAAGAAAAATAAACAAAGCTAAAACCAAAAACAATAATCCTTTATCCTTAGCATTCAACTTTAACGATTGAGTCATAAAAAACACTACCAATGAATGAGGGAAACAAAATAAAACCTTATTTGGATTGATTCATATCAATAGAATTCTCAAAAGAATTCTTTTTTTCTTGGAAAATAGCAAGGATTTGGTCAAAATTAGAATACACATTTTTTATTACAGAATAATTCACCCACGTCATTGATTCCCCTTTCAGGGCAAAAATATCAGCACTATTTCTCCCCAAAACCACTTTATTTTCAGAAGAACGCCTTATATTTATCGATAAATAATTAGAATCATTGAAAAACGCATTGCACTCAACAGCGGATAATTTTCTTTCCTGCAAAACATTAAAGTCATTCATTGAACAATACTGCAAATTACCAAAAGAATCAACTGATTTTACTACCTGCAAAACCTCTTTCTTATCAAAAATAAGGCCAACAATCCATAACTGTCTGGCATTAACAGCCCAAACATCCAATTCATTATCAACAAGCTCGGTTGATACAACAACTGAATTACTATCCCTTACTAACTCAAAAAACTCTGAAGGAGTATAATAATTAGAGTAATAATTTAAACCATCAATAGGAAAAGAAAAACGATAATAGTTAGGCAAAAAAACAAAGAAAACCCATGCAAAGACAAGCAAAACGACTATGCCTGCAACTAAAAACAAAAGCTTCTTATTTGAAACAAAAGGTTTCTTGCTTTTGGATAGCAGGAGGGTTGTTTTATTATCCTTTGCGCTTTGATTTGCCATAACAGGCTTTTCAGAAACAACTTCCTCTTTATTGTTCTTCTTAACAATTTCTTTCTTGCTCATATAGAAAACTCCTTACAAAAGAAATAAAAACAAAGGCATAAGCTTCATAAAAAATAATAAACAATAAATTCTGAAAAAATAAATGTATTAGCGCAAAACAAAAAAAATTATTAAAAAAATAGAAAAGAAAAGGGGAATTTTACTCCCCCTCTTCTTTATTTAAACTTTTATTTTAGAAACCATCTAAAACAGCTATTAATGCTTTAGCAGCAGTAGCAGTGTCGTCAGCTGTGTAACCAGCAACAACTATCTTGCCATCAGCTAAAACAGCTGAAACATAGTCCCCAGCAGCAACAAGTCTTTCTTCAAGAGTCTTGCTATCAACTGGCAAATTCACAGCAACCTTATTTACCATGAATCCTCCAACTATGATTGATTTACCGTAAGATGAATCTGTATCCAACTTAACGATATTTCCAACTTTAACTATGTTCTTACCTGAAGTAGCTCCAGTAACAGCATCAATTGTTACGTTACCTTGAGTTTCTCCAGTAGCAACACCAGTGTACTTTGTTCCACCAGTTGTTATAGTTGAAGTTGCAGTTCCGCCCAAGTATGCTTCGGCGTTTCTGTTTTGATCAGGAACAGTTAACGTGAATACTGAACCATCGGATTCAACCAATGTTCCGTCTTCAGTCAATGCTGCTGTCAATGGGTCTGTTACATCAGTACCTATAGACCAGTCAATAGTGTTAGCATCCAATGATGGACCTAAGTTGTTATTGTCTGTTCCTTTGATACTCTTGTATTCCCAAACCTTAGCTGTGTCTCCAGTCTTCAAGAACAATGTAGCAACATCGTTTGCATTATCTGTGTAGTTGAAGTCTGCCGAGAAGTTCTTTGTACTCACCCAAGCTCCACTAGTACTATTCAATATAGTATTCATGAAGTCTTCTGTGTTAGGAACATAAGCTGCAGCATGTGTAGCTGTTGATCCGAAGGTAGTACCTAAGAACGCTAACAACGGTGTTGTTGCACTATCAGCATTGTTTGATATATTGAAATTTTGTGCTTTCAATATCAATCCTACTGTTGCTCCAGTACCTGTATTAGTGTCTTGAACCCATATGTAGTTTGTATTAACAACTGTTCCTGTAGCTGTCTCAGCTCCAAGATCTAATGGGATTGTAGAAGCTGCTACAATAGCATTATTGTTTGCGTCAATACTAGCCCATCCTGTGTAATCTACAGAACTACTATGCTTTCCTTCTTTGTAGTACACTTCTGAGTCGTGATCAGCACTTGCACCCATCCAGAAAGTATAATCTTTTCCAGATATGGTTACTTCCTTAGGAACGTTAGCATCGATATCAAACTGAACATAGAAAGGAACTTCAATTGTGTTTCCTCTTAAGTCCATGTATTTAATTCCTCCGCCTTCAATTCCGTCTACATCTCCAAGCTGTACTTCAGCAGTTGGCTTTGTCTGCAATCCAACAAATTTGAAAGCTGCAAAATCATTTGGCAAAACTACTTCTTCACCAGCTAATTTTACATACTTTGTGTTAGAGTTGCTTGACTCAGAACCTGAAGTCTTTGTATAAGCGTGTTGATTTTGCAAAGTTATTTTTGTTACAGGGTTTCCTGTTAAAACAACTTTCCATGGAGTGTAGTTGTCAACATCAGAATCATCCGTGAATGGATAACCCTTACCGTTCTTCAACTCAAGTCTCTCTGCTCCAGTTCTCACTGTTGCAGTATACTTGTTAGCAGCTAGGTTTAATCCTGCAGCTGTTACATATATACTATCAGTGAAGTAGCTTTTACCAAACTGAGCTCTCAAATCATAAGTGTCGGTAGCTGCTTTCTGAACATATTTTGTAGCAACTCCGTCAATTATTAATCCCCACTTTGGTTCGTATGTTGTGTTACCTGATCCGATTTGGATTAAGTCAACTAACTGTATTTCCATTGTTTTCCCAGCGTATGATGTGCCTGGAGTTACAGTTATCTTCTGTCCAACTTCTAAATCAGTTGGTGTAGTATCAGAGTACATTATGATACTATCAGCAGTTGTCTCATCAACAACATAGTTTTTTCCTAGCCATGGTATTGTTACATCATAGTCAGCGTTACCATCCAAATTCTTGTATGCGTTTGCTGCTAGAGTAATTATTCCAGTTCCAAATTCAACAGAATAGTTCAAGTCCCCTGCTGCTATTGAAGCAAAGAGTTCCCCTGAAGCGTAAGCTGAAGAGCTTGTGCTAGATTGGAAGTCAACATCAGATGTTGCTTTCAAAACTTCTTTTACTGATAAAGTACTGTCTGTTCCTGCCCAAGTCATGTCATAGGAAGTATCGTTTACTAATCCTGGCATTTTTGAGTCAGTTACCTGAATACCGTTAAATGCTGCTTCTTGTGCAGAATAATCAACTGCAGATTCAACAGTGTCTCCTTCACCTGAAGTAGATGTTGTTCCGCCAACAGTGTAATCAACTGTTTTTGTTCCGGAACCAGCTACATCTGTTGTAGCTAATTGAGCTACTTTTGCTGCAATGTTTCCAGCCCAAACTACATCTGGTGCTTGACCCATTGATCCTACTATTATGTCAACTACAGGAGTTCCTGTTGAGTCAACAACATTTTCTTTTTTTAGCTGGTCTAAATTATTGTACGTAGCAGCCATTACTGCTGGTGCTAATACAGAGCCAACTAAAGCTGCTCCTAATCCTATAGCAGCTATTCTCTTTACATTTAGTCCTTTCATCTATTTTCACCTCATAGATCAAAAATAATCCTTCTTCACCCAAGAACACGCACTCGAACAACATTCCGAAGGCCAGCCCTTAGGCTATAAGGCATGTTAGACTTAGTAGTTCTTTGGCTTTAAAAACATTACTCATTAAGAAACGAAGCTATTTACGTCACACAAGAGGATTAAGGCAAAAACTACGCTCATCCAAGAAAATGGTTTCGACAATCGTCATAAACACTATTTTTGTACCAACCAAATATCATATCAACGAAAAGACGGTTATCTTAACAAAAAGCAGGATTTATTGGCAAAATAGGCTATTTTAATAAAATTTGTGTTCAGAGATTTTTTTGTTCGTTGCTTGTCGGTGACGGAAAAAAATATTATAAATAAATATCCTTATAGAATTTGTCTAATTCTGTTTTAGTAAGCTTTTTTGTAAAATAATCCGCATACCTTTGGAAAATATCTGACAGTTCCACTAATCCTTCCTGAAATTCAAACTGAGAAAACTCTATTTTTTCAGGCTTCATTACCTCAACAGAGGTAGGCCCATAGTAAAACAAGAACTTTACTAATGAAGAAAAATCCTTTACTGTTAAAGTCACTTCAATAAAAGAAGAATACATTTCATCTTCTTCAACTATCTCAGCCTTGGAAATACCATAAATAGTGAAAAGCTTTTCCTGATTCAATGTATCAGTAATTTTATCCAAAGTCTTTTTCAAAAGATTCTCTTCCACTGCTTTTAACTCAATAATAGCCCTAATTTTTATTTTAAAAGAATCCTCTTCTGAAATCTTTTTCCTCTTCTGAAGCTCATTAATAATATCCTGCCTCAACCTATACTTTGTAGGATAACCCTCTTTCAAAACCAAGCCAAGCTTAAGCATCTCTTTTAATTCCATTCCCAGCTTATCATAAGGAATATTCAATTGCTTATGCAACCCTTCCTCTGTTTTAGGTTCAGATAATAAAAGTAAAGCAATTTTTTTCTGCTCATCACTAAAACCAGGCATTTATACACCAAAACAAAACAATAAATAAGCAACATACTCTTGTGTTTAAAAAAGTAATGAAGAAAGAAAAATACACTAAAAAGCTTGTTTTGAAACAAAATAACAAAACCCATCCAACAAAAGCAACTCCCCTAACAAACATTAAATATTTTGGGGAGAAGAAAAGGCAGGTTTTTAAGGAACAAAAAAGAAGAATTAATAATGAACGCATTGATTTTGGATATATTCACTGAGTTTGCAAAAGGAGTGAATTTTGGAGCAACGGCAGAACCAGCAACAACACAAGCAATGCAAATACTAAACAACCCTGCAATACTAATAACAGCAATAATCCTAATAGCGGCAACAATATTCATTTTGTTTTTCCTGAAAAAAGTTATAATCAACAGTGTCCTTGGAGGAATAATCTGGGGAGTAAGCGTAATAGTATTTCATGTAGAACTCCCATTAATACCAAGCTTTGTAATAGCAATACTCTTTGGACCAGCAGGAATGGGGGCAATGCTCTTACTCAAATTCTTTGGATTACTTGCTTAAAACTAATTTCATAAAACCTAAAGAAATTACTCTATAAGCAACTCTTCCAAAGATTTTTTTCTCTGAGCCAATTCAGTTCCAAACTCAGAATAATTATTCCACTTATTATGCCTATACAAAAAGAAATCATTATCAGTAATCAAAGTATCAATGTAAGATGTCGAATCAGGATTCTGTGAGACCAAATAAATCCCAGAGTCCTGACCGACAAACCCTAAATATTCTCCAGTTTGGGGTTCAATTAGCTCTGCAGACTCAAGAGAAGAAACATCGTCGGAAGAAAAGATTTTTATTTTATTTAATGCAATAACACAATGCCCATTAACATTGCTTGATTTAGGGTCAAACATGGAACCACAAACAACCAAAGGAAACAAATTATTTTTATCAAAATACTTCTTAGTAGCATCACTCATATACCAAGTATCTGAAGTATTAGCCCAAAAAGTACTACCTTTTTTTTCAACCCAACCAAACAAATTTACTCTCTTATCACCACACCCTTCGACAAGAGAATTAAACTCAGCTTTAAAAAACAAGGAATAATCCTCACAATCCCCACCTTTGTTTTTTATAAAATCATTCAATGACTGAAGCTTATCAACCGAATCGGAAGTCACTGAATCAAGTTTATATGTGTAATCAAGAAACTCACTATTTACTAAAAAAAAGCACCCTAAATTTATTTCACAATTTAAAGAACTCTTCTCTAAGCAATTAGATTTCAAATTTAACAACACTGCACGATGCGAATCATCAAGCATAGAGTTTGCTTGAAACCAATCAAGAGATTTTTTGATATTAAGCTCATAATCCTCAATTTTTGTAATTGTAATATTTGCTTCATTTTTTAAATCAGAATAAGATTTATTTAGCAAAGTATTTGAAGTTGAAAGAGAATCATAAGAATCCCGCAAATTAATTAAATTCAGGTTCAAATCAGAATTTTGTTTTTCTAAAACAGAAATACTTTCATTAAGAGAATAAATATTATTATTTGACTGCAAAACAAAAGCTTCGTGCTCTGCTTTTAGAGAAGATAATTCTTCATTCAGAAAAAAAGCAAAAAATAAAAGCAAAAAAGAAACCAAAACAAAACAAATCAAAATATAGGTTAAAACTCTTTTTGAAAAAAAAGCTTTGAATTCAACAAACACCCCTTTTGAGCCCGAAGCAACACTAGTATCATTAATCTGAAGAGAAGAACTTTTCACATTCGATTTAGAAGAAACAACAGGCTTTTCAGAGCCCTCAAACTGCCAAATCCTTTTTGATTCCTTTCTTATGCTCTTTTTTTGCATGATAAAATTAGCACAAAACTCTTTTTTAAACGGTTACTAAAAAGAATTAATTATGGAACTTAATGAAAGCAATAAACTAAAACAAGTAAGGGAAGAACTAATTGAGCACGCAAAAAAACACCTCTTATACAAAAATGTTTTAGAAACAAAAGGACACATAGTTTTCGGTAGAGGCGAAGACAACGCAAAAATACTTTTTATTGGAGAAGCACCAGGTTTTACTGAAAATGAACTAGGAAAGCCTTTCGTTGGAAGAAGCGGAAAATTGCTTGAAGAATGGGTAAAAGAAATCGGGTTAAAAAATAATGAATATGCTATAATGAATGTTGTTCCAATAATTCCTCTTGCGGAAGGAAAAATAAGACCCCCAACAGAAGAAGAAATAAACTACTTTTTGCCCTACACAATGAAAATGGTTAAAGCAATTAATCCAGAGGTTATTGTGCTTTTAGGTAAAAGCGCTGCACGCGCATTCGGGAAAGAAAGCATGCGGACAGGAGAAACAACAGAATATGAAGGAAAAAAAATGTTTTTTATCTATCATCCCGCTTATTATTTAAGAAACGGGAGAAAAGGATTAGAGGATTTAAAAAACTTAAAAAAAATACTAATTGAAAAAGAAAATGTTCAAAAACAATCAAAGTTAGGAGCTTTTTCCTAAAAAAATATAAAATAATCAACAAGCAAAATTACCTTACATAAGATAAGCAACCATCACTCTTTTCTTCATTCATCTGGGGCTCTAAGTGAGTTGTTAATTCCTTAAAAGCTTTTTCAATTGCTTTCGCTTCTTTTTCAATACTCTTCATTTTTACATTAAAACCAAATCTTTTAGAAAGAATCTCAATAACCTGTTTAGCGCTTCCATGATCACCATAAACCAACTGAGGATTCGTTTCACCCATAAGGCACGCTCCGCAAATACCATGCAATCTGCCAACACCAACAAATAATCCTGCCGCACCAGAAATCAATCCTTCTTTCTTATCTTCTTTCGCACCAACTTTTTTCCAAAAAGAAAGCGCCTCATCATCAGTGCCCGCAACAATCACTTCAGGTTTCTTGTTCAATCTGTTGTCCCCCACATTTATTCCTGCAAGAGTAACCATTTCTGAAACCCCAATGCTTTTGAAGAAATTTACAAGCGTTTCAGAAAACTCGTAATGTTCACGGGAAGAACCAACTTTGAAATCAAGAGTAGGTTGGACAGGACCTGCAAGAAAAAGAAAATCCTTTCCCTTAAAACTAAGATGAAAAACCTCATCCTTAATCAAAAAAACCTTTGAATCCTTTGTATGAACAACAGGGGGAAAAGAATCAGACAAAACCTCTGCAACCTTGTCAGTCTTCAACTGCTTAAGCATATAATCAACAGAAATCTTTCCAACTAACCCTATACCTGGCAAGCCGACAATAAGCACAGCGTCTTTCAGTGAAAGCTTCTTCAAAACAAGAATCTTTGTAGGCATACAAATAATCTAAAAGAAAAGAAATAAAAAGCCCTACAAAACACAAAAAAAGGACTAGCGAAACTGGATTCAAAAAATATAGAAACTAATTTTTTTCTTCTTTCTTAAATACAAAACTCACACCAATCTTTTTTGCTTTCTTTTCAGCAGAAACTATTGCAGAAGAAAGGGTTTTATCAGCATCCTTAAAAGTCAAGCCTGCACAAGAAACCTTGTAAGTTCCTCCTCCTGAGTAAATTACAACACAACCCTTGAAGGACTCGATTTCAGTAATAATCTGCTTTATGTCCTCCAAACCATTTGAAGATAAGGAAGAAATTTTCAGCCCCCCTGAAAGCTCTTTCTTTGAAACAACAATATTTTTATCAACAAGTTCCTTTACCGGAGCAACCCATTCCTTTTCAAGCAACGGAGAAGGGTCATAACCAAGAGCAATTTTTTCAAAAGCCTCATACAAAGAACCATGTTCCTGATTCAGGGGCTCAGCAACAGCAAGCCAAACATCATTGAAAGGCTTATTTACCATTTTTGCCAAAATCTCAATTAATTTTTCTTCCCTATTAATCTGTTTAAACTGAGTCAAAACCTGACGTTCCTTCATAGGATTTACTCCCGCAAAAGACAAATCAATCTGACCCTTAACAGTATCAACATTAAGGACTTTAGCAACACGAACCTGATTCATTTTCACAAAATTACGAATATTCTTTACCCAAGAACTAGCAACATTACTAATATGGACAAACCCACGAATATTCTTGTATTCAAGGAGCTCAACAAAAGCACCATAATCAAGAATCTGTGTAACCTTAACAACAACAAAATCATCTCTAGCAGGCAAATCCATAACAATCAATACAGAAAAATGATTTGAAAGGGATTAAAAAAGTACCTTTCCAACCAAAACAATAAGAGTAAAAAAATTATTTTTCCTCAGCAATTTTCCTTGTAACAAACAAGCGGGCAACCTTTGAAGGCAAGCTAACGCTCTGCCCCTCAGAAAAAGGACCATATTCCTTCATGTCAGTGCCAACAAAAGTAGGAACATCCTTAAGGATTTTAACCAAAACAAGTTCTGATTCGCGTTTCTCTTTCTCCCCAAACAAGGATTCGTATAATTCATAATGGTCTTCAAGAATTTTAAGCAATTTCTTGAAAGTATCTTTTTCCTGATGAGCCATTTTTTCTCCATCAATCTCTTTGGTGTGAGAAGAAATAAGCGCTTTGTTCAACAATTTTTTTTCACGCATCAAAAAAATATCCTCAACAACACGCTTCAAATTAGTGAATTCGCGTGCATCAGAAGCAGAAAAATTTTTCAAAGAAGCAAGATATTTCTTTTTTTCCTCCTCAACAAAAACATTTAGCAAATCAACAAAATCCTCTTCAACTTCAACTAACTTTGAAGTATTTTTTTCCAAGCGATGAATACGCCTAAGTTCATCATAATCAATTCTCATTCCAACCAAACCCAAAATAATCACAAACAAACTACTTAAAAACGTGATGAAAAGCAAACAAAAAAACATTAAATTTATTGCTTCAAAACCGCAGCACCCTTACCAATCAAATAAACAGCAGCAAACAAAGGCAATTCTTCCACTGAATTCTCAAAAGGACCAAAAGACTGGCCAAGCAAAGAAAACTTAGGGGCAGAAGAAACCAAAACCCTAACTTTTTCCAACCCAAATTGCTTCGCAAACTTCTCATCAAAAACAATAGCATCATTAAAAGGATTAAATTTTTTTAAATCATCAACAGAAAGGGATTTCGCAACAAAACCTGTGTCCCCATGCAAAGTTTCAGGTACACGAATAATTTTATGCATATCAATACTAGTCTGCCTATCAATAGGAATTTTTTGGGAAGAAACAGCAAAATCAAGCACTTTCCGCCAAAACTCTGCACTCTTACGCCCATCAAGAGACATCAAAACCCCTTTTTCAAGAGCATTCACAATAGCTGTTCTATCCTTGGTTAAAGAAGAAATCTTCCTCGGCTGGAATCCGGTGAAAACAGAAATTTCTTTAGGAGATTTTTCAAAAAAATTTTTTATACCTAAAAGAATGCGCTTCTGCCACAAGCCTTTTCCTGAAGGACAAGAAAGATTCTCCAAATCAAAACCAAGATTCACATAATCAAGATTCTGCGCAGTAAGATAATCAACCAATTCAATCCTTGACTTTTTATTTAAAGCCTGAATTTCTTTTCCGCGCAAGTGAATGTGAAACCCAGCTTTGCCTGAAAAATTAATTGACAAACCTTCAGTTGAAAAATTAAAATCCTTTTCCAAGAAATCAAGCAAACGAAAAACCTGGTTCTTTGCTTCATCCAAATGGGAAGAGTCAAACCACTGAATGCCGTTTATTTCAGGCACATCCAAACCAAGCTCATCAGCATCAAATTCATAAATAATATCCGCTTTGAAAAGCTGTTTATCCTGCATAGGGGTGCGGGCAGGAAATTTATAATAAGCATTAGAGTAAGAAAAAAACATTGGATTATTCGTGCGCAAAAAAGAATTCATTTCATCCTTAGAAGAAAAAGCAAGGTTCCTGTTAGCAATTTTTTTCTTAAAAACACCAAAACCAAATTCCCTGAATTGAATATCAGGAACTGAATCAATAAAATTATTTTGATAATAAGCCGAGAATACCTTTTTCAAAAAATCTGCTTCAGGGGACTGCTGTTCTGCATACATAAAAATCACTCAACTCCCTTGGAAAATTTATCATTCTTAATCTTCATCCTGTTACTTACTCTTAGCTTTGCCAAATAATACTGAAGAGGATGCTTGTAAGTACAAACTTTGTTGCACTCAGCAACCTTCAAACCATATTCCTCAAGTTTCTTGCAACCAGGAGCAGAAAGCTGTTTCTCAAAAATCCTATTAATATGATAATCCGCAACCTGCCTCTTAAAATCAGGGCTTTTGGAGAAAAGAGAAAGCAATTCAGTTTTTGACATACCAAGCTGAAAAAGAAAAGCAGCAAGAGAAAGACGCGCCATATAATGAAGTTTTTTTCCAGCTAACTGGTCAGCATACAAAACCTTCATACAAGGAGGAAACAAATTGGGGTCAATCTTGCCGTGAAGCTTTAAATCAAAATTCTTTTTCTCCATAACAACTAACTGGGAATCAATACTCTTTGCATCAAAATGAATTTCCTTCGGAATTTGTTTTGAATCAATTGGAAGAGAATCAAAAATCTTTAAATACGTCTTTTCTGCCAAAAAACGAGCAAAATCATTCAGGTTAAGAAAAACTTTCCCACCAGAAACATTCTTGTTGATAAGTTTTGATTCAGGGTCAACAAAATAAATTTCAAGATACTGCATCAAAGGAACTTCAACAAAAAAATCTTTGTCTGAAGAAAAATCATAACTCAATTTGAAATCGTCAGCAAGAGCAAGGCACAAATCCCTTCTACCCTCATCAGAATCTTGTAATAAAGCAAAAGTTCTTTCCCTAAAATAATCTGCAAATTTGTCAATTATATTTGGGGTTCTCATAACTGAAACAAGCATTTTTGACAGAGGATATGCAATTACATAAGCTTCTTTATCCTCATTGTAAGGACTCTTCAAATAATCATAAGATTTATTGGAAGAAAAAGCCCATTCTACAAGCGCTTGTGCCTTTCTTGAAGCATTCTCAGGAATCTTAGCAATTGGAATATTCAAATCCTTTAAGTAATCACGCGCATTTTCAGAAAAAGGAAATTTCTGCGCAAAAATAAGCTTCTCCATAAACCATTATTCTTGAGAAAGCATTAAATAATTAGGCAAAGCGAGGTGCCTGTAAAAATAATGAAAAATACAAGCTGGAAATAACTCACAGAATCATATGGGCGAGGTAAAACACAATCCTGCTAGGTCCAATAGAATAAGAAACACGCATCGCAGAATCATTCTTTAATTCAATAGTAATCTGTTTTTCATTATCAGCCTGGCGCACAATATTCTGGAAAAAATTAAGTGAAAACTTTGCAGTAATTTCTTTGGTTGAAGAAACATGAGAAACCTTTGTGGCCTCAGATTCCATTACCCCTTGGGAACCCTTTGCTTCAACAAAAAATTTTCCCTCACTCACTTTAAGCACAATACTGCTTCCAAATAAAGAAGCATCCTTAAGAACCTCTTTTAAGGAACCAGAGCTTATCTCAATTTTAGCATCATACTCAATAGAGGGATTCTTAGGATCCTCACCGGAAACATCAATCAAAGGCAAACGAAAATTCCTCTTCAAATCAGATTCAAGCTTTAATTTCAATTCAGCATCAGAAATATCAATAGACAACTTATCATGAGGCAAAGCTCTCTGAAGAATCTTATTAAACTCGACCAAATCAATACCGACAAAATTAGGCTCTATTAAATATTTGTCAAAACATTTTTTTTCAACAAAATAATCAACAAGCACAACCTGGCTAGGATCAATCGCCTTAAAAAAAATGCCTTTATCCGTAAAACGAAAATTCCCTTCAGGAATAAAAGAAGAAATTGATTCAACGGCGGACTTAAAAAAATCAACCTGCCTCAGTTCAATCATAAAAAATCAATAACAAATAAAGGCTCAATTAGTATTTAATAATTAACCTTAGGCAAAAGAGACTTGCATAAAATGCAAGAAACAATTTTGTAAAATAAATTATTGTGATTCTATCCTTGGCGCAAGGAAATAACTAATACTTGCATCCCCAATCAAATAAGAAATTCTTACAGGAGCATTACTCTTAATGAACAAATCAACTTTAGTATCAGAAGAAGCAACCTTCAGCATGTCCTGCAAATAATCCAAAGGAAACATACTCTTGCATTCCCGTTTAACACGAAGCTCAGGCAAAGAATCCTTATTCTGTTTTATTTCCTCATTCAAATTACCCTTAGAGGAATTTGCTTTAATAAAAAACTTTTCCTCATTACAACCAAGAACAACATGCGAACTAATCAAAGCAGCATCCTTAAAAGCATTCTGCAAAAAAGAAGCACTAATAATCAATTCAGAATCAAACTCAATTCTCGGATTAGGAGTATCAGAAGAAGAAATATCAATTAAAGGCACTTGGAAAGAGCGTTCAGCAGAGCCCTTAAAAGTTACAATAAGAAAAGCTTTTTTTTCATCCAAAGAAAGAACTAATTCATCAGAAGCCTGCGCTCTTGAAAGAACCTGATTAAGATAATCAAGGTCAAGACCTAAACGAGTATCAACAGCCTCAAATCTAGAAAAAGCCTTTTTTGGCAAAGAAAAATCAACCATAGAAATCTGACTAGGATCAGTAGCCTTTAATTCTAAACCATTAGAAGAAACAACTAACTCAGCTTCATCAATCAAAACAGAAATAGCTTCCATGCTTTTCCTAAAAACATCCGCACTCTTCAAAACAAGCTCCATACAACCAACCTTCAAAGCAATAATGAAAAAACCTCATTAAGTTTAAAAACCAGTCGAGGAGAGGAAAAAAAGATTACTAAAAAAATAAGGTAAAGAAAAAAATATTCACTGCTTTAATTGTTTTACTTTCTTATAATCAACTATTTTCCCAGAAGCATCAAGAGTAAGCAAAAGCTTTACTCCAGAAATCTCTATAAGAGCAAGGAAATTATCTTCCTTAGCATTGAAATCAAGCACATTAACTTTTGCGTTTAACTGTTGCTCAATCTTTGACTTAAATTTTTTTACAAGCAACGCCTTCAAGGAAGTTTCACCCTTCTTAATTTCAAGCTTTGGCATAGGCTTTGATTTTTCAAGCTGCATTCCTTGCTTAAGCAACTCAAGATCATGAAGAATCTTCTCAGCATGCTTCTCTTCAAGGGTTTTCTTCCTATTCAAAAAAATAATCATTAAAGAAACAGCAATAATAACAAAAGAAATCACAATCAGCGTCAAAGAAAATTGAACAATCAATCCTGTAGTAAGCATGAAAAGAATACGCAGTTAAAGAATAAAAACATTACCAAAAGAGAAGCAAAGAGCGAAAAATCAGCAAAAATTCCTGAAATCAGAAGGAAGCTTTCCTGAAACTAAAAGGGAAAAAAGATCCTCAAAGAGCCAGAGTTTTGCACACCCAACAAAAGGAATCCTGAAAAAAACTTTCCCCTGCAATTCATCAACAGGAATTGCGTACAAGGTAATGCAGTTTTTTTGAGAACTCTCGTATTCTAAAGATACTTTCCCACAATCCTGATCAAAAGTAGGATTAGAGTAAATCCATATATTATAATCCTTGGAAAAAATCTTTGACTGGTCATTATCCCCTTTAGTCAAAATATAATTTCCATCCAAAGCAATTATTTTTGCAATAGCCCTGTGAATAATAGGCTTACTGTTATCTGGGCTTGTGGGATTATAAGCTGAATAAATTACAATTGAAGCTGTTTTTTCATAAAGAATATTTTTATCACCAATAACAAATGAAACTAATCTTCCTTCAGAATCATAACTAGGTGAAACAAACTCAATTGTCGGAACTTTATTTAATGACTTGTTCAAACTAACCACTGGACCATAATAGTCAGTATTAGTTGCATTAGACAAAGCCATTACATCCCCACGAAAAAAAGTGTTCTCCATTGAAGCAGAATAAACTATTACAAAAGGAGTTGAAGAACCAAACAAAAAACCGAAAAAAGAATAAATGATTATTGCAAAAAGCAATGCAAAAAAAACATTCACTAAAAGCTCTACAAAAGAACTATTTGTAACCTTTTTTACTTGAGGCATGACAAACAAGTCAACATAAGTAAAAGGATCAAGCCACTTAAGAAAAACAATCTTTTCTTTTACACGAGAAAAAAAAGAACTTTTTTTACCAAAATCGGAGCTAGAATTATCCTTTACCATGAAAAAGAAAAGAAAAAAAGAGTTTATAAAAGGAACATGAATTTAATCAAAGACAAATCTTTTGAGGTGCCCTTGCCCGACCATAAACAATAACCGCAATAATAATTACAAGCAAATACAAAAAGCCAAGAGCAAAATAAACCTCAGTCATCTGGAGGATTCCAACTGCTTCAGTAATAGCACCATAAGCCACAGAAAAAATTGCTAAAGCGGAAAGAAACAAAACATCCTTAATTATTATAGAAGATTCGTGAGTAAAAAACTCGTTACGCGCAACCATTGCAGAAAGAATTCCGCCAGCAAGCGCTCCAAAAACATAGCCAAGCAATTCAGGAGGGCCATGACCAATAAGCATACTCTGGAACATGCCAAGCCACTTCAAGTGAGAACCCGAGAGAAAAGTTTCACCAAAAAAAACACCTAAAATAGAGGCATTCCAAGCAATAATAAAAATAGCTCCTACTCCATAAAGCAGGGAAAGAATTATAGTAAATAACAACACCCCTGCATTGTTTTCAAAAATAAACCAAGTACAAGTACTTATAGTACTTTTATCAGAAAGACAGGAATCAGAACCAAAAGCAGATATCCTCCCAGATATAGAAAAAGGGACCCCATTATTGCACTCGCCTGAAACAGAACAAAAAGATTTTATTTGCTCTTCAAACAACAAATTCTTTTCTGATACAGGAACCCAAACATAATAAAGAGAAAAAGCCACTATAACCCCAATAAAAATCCAAACATAAATCATTATGAGATTAAAATGCCTGGCAAAAAAAGTGCCAAAATGCTTTCTCTGCACAATCTCATCATCAGCTTCATTAGAAAGAATATTGTGAACAAGAGGAACAAGACCTATTGTTATGAAAGCAACTGACAAAATACTGGCATGCTGAGGAAACAACAAATCAGCAAAAAAAATACCTCCAGCACAAATAAGCAAAGTCAAGAAAAAAACAAAAACAGGGTGTTTGCGAATATTTTTTTCACCAACAAGGGACTCCAAAACCACAAAACCACCTGATTTATAATTCTTATTATGAACTTAATTTTTATTAAGTAAGTACTAGCTTTTTTTGGTATAAAATACTATCCTTAGGTGAGAAGAAGATGAGTGAACAAAGACAAAAAATAATTCTTCCAGGCGAAAATATTACAACTGAAGAAGAATACGTTCCAGGAAAAAATACTTTTGCGGAAAAAGGAATTGTAAAATCAAAAGTACTCGGAATAGCGGAGTTTGATGACAATAACAAAGAGATTAATATCAAAGGAAAAAGTGTAAACGAGATAAGAGTAGGAGATATTGTTGTTGGAAAAGTAATGCTTGTAAAAGAATCAAGCGCAGTTATAGGACTTGTAAGCGCGGAAAACGGGAAAAAAATAACTGGAATAAAAACAGCACAATTACCAGTAAGAAACGTTTCAACTGAATATGTTTCTGAACTAAAAAAAATAATCAAAATAGGGGACCTGGTAAGAGCAAGAGTAACTATGGCAAGCCCATTAGCGATTGATTTAGCAACAAACGAAAAAGGATTAGGAGTAATAAAAGCATACTGCTCAAAATGCAGGAAAGAAATGCAATACTCTAATGAAAAATTAATGTGCCTTGAATGCGGAAGCGTAGAAGAACGCAAATGGTATGAACAAGAACAAAAACCACGCGAATTCAGACCAAGAGAAGGCGGATTCAGGCCAAGGTTTGGAAACGGAAATGGGTTCAGGCCAAGAGAAGGCGGATTTGGCGGAAACAGAGGATTTGACCCAAGAAGAAACAACTTTAACAGGGAAAACAGAGGGAGTGGATTCCAAGGAAAACCAAAAAGATGGTAAAAGTAATGCCTAATACACAAAGCAATCAATTTTGGCAGTAAAAAAACAATGTTTTTAATAGTATGTTTGAAGAACATAAATGAGGGATATGAATGAAGCTGGATATAGTGGCAAATGAAAAAAGCACTTTAGAATTTTATATTGAAGAGGAAAGACACACCCTCCCGAATATGCTAAAAGAAAAAATCTCCACAATGGAAGGAGTAGAGTTCTGTGCCTACAAATTAGATCACCCATTGGACAAAAGAGCAAAATTCATGCTAAAAACAGACGGAAAAAGCCCTAAAAAAATAATTGAAGAAGCAATAAAACAATCAAAAGAGGATTTAGCAGAATTCAAAAAAGAATTTGACAAACTAAAATAATCCTGTTTTATTAAAAAAAAGTGCAAAAAAAATTATTTCTTTGCTTTCTTCTTATTCTTCTTTCCTTTTCCTAATTTACTCGATTTCTTTACCGCAGAATCAATGTAGCCCTTCAAAAGATTCTTGTACTGTTCAATCTGATTAGAGCCTTTCCCTGAAACATTCTGTGTAGATTTGGAAAAAGATTCAGCGAGCTTAGAGAACTCAGAAGGAAAGAAAACCTTTGCACCCTTACTATTAGACATATCTCCAATTGCTTTGATATAATAATAAGCAAGTGCTCTGTCATCAAGCTTGGAAGCAGCTTCCTGTACAGCCTCAATTTCAGCCTTATGTGCAAGCGCCCTCTCCATCCTAGCGAGCTTTTGCTGAACAGCGGCCTTCTCTTCATGCATAGCATTAATAACAGTCTCTGGAATCTCAATATCATTAATTTCAATTGATTCAACTATTATCCCCCAATCCTTAGAAATCTGATCAAGATTCTCTTTAATTTTAGCATTAATTACCTCAATATTTGAAATAACATCCCCAAGGACAACCGAACCAATAACATCACGCAAAGACGAAACAACAAAAAGCTGAGCAGCCTTTGAATAATCCTCAACCTCAATAATTGAATTCACTACACTCTGATTATCCTTCTTGACTTTCAAATAAACAATAGCATCAATAACAACCTCTATTCCATCCTTTGTAACAACATGCTGTTTAGGAACATCAATAGTTTTAACACGAAGATCAACTAAATCATATTTTTCAATCATAGGCCAAACCCAAGTCCACCCAGGACCGCCAACATGATGCACCTTACCAAAACGATAAATAACCGCACGCTGGTAATCAATCAATTGAAGGATAAAATCATACTTATAAACAATCCAAGCAAAAAAAGCCAAAAAAAGAATCCATACTAAATTAGTTACTACAAAATCCTGATAAATAAACAAAGTGTAAACACTAACCATAATAGCGGCAATCAGAACAAAAAAAACAACATACTTGAAATTATTTGCAGCCAACAAAACACCTTTTCCAAATACTTAAAGCACTATTTATATATAAGATTAATCACTTAGGATATTTAAAAGCATGTTGAATGGGAAAGGAGTAAATCCCCTGTTTAGCAGCTTTAAATGGCTTTTAAATGCCACTAAACCAAGGCGATTAAATTGAAGAAAAAAATATTTGTTGTCTGCATAGATAGGGATAATGATTTGGGGCGAAAAACCAAAATACAAGGCCCTGTAATAGGCAAAGAAAAAAACCTGGCAGCTGCACAAAAACTAATACTTGCTGACCCAAGCGAAAGCGATGCAAACACAATGTTTGCAGCAATAACCAAATTAGAGGAAGCAAACAAAATATACAAAAACGTTGAAATAGTTACCATCACAGGAGAAGGAAAAGTAGGGTTAAAAGCGGACAAAGAGATAAACAGACAACTTGACAAACTCCAGAAAGAATACTTAATTGATGGATGGATACTAATTACTGATGGAGCAGAGGATGCACAAGTAATACCACTACTCCAATCCAGAGCAAAAATAATTTCCACTGAAAAAGTGATAATAAAACAAGCAGAAGCGGTAGAATCAACTTTCTACACAATAAAAGCAGCACTAGAAGACCCAGGAATTGCAAGATTATTTTTAGGAATCCCAGGATTAGTATTACTAACTTATTTTATTCTAGGAACAGCATCCTTTCAAGTAATGGCACTCATAGTTGGAACATATTTAATGCTCAAAGGATTTGGAATAGAAGACAAATTAGTTGAATTTGTTAAAATAATTTCAAATAGTTTATCAGAACAAAGAATAAGCTTCGTAATGTACATAGCAGCGGTACTACTGCCATTAGTTGGATTATGGATTGTTTACCTACAAATAATGTCATCAGAATTCATTGATATAACCATTGATATTGCTTCAGCACTAAGAACAGCATACCCCTTCTTTGTATTCTCATTCCTAATGATAATCACTGCAAGAGCAACTGATACTATATATGCAAAAAAATCCTATAAACTAGGGAACTACATAGTGCAAGCAGTATCAATACTATGCGTATGGGCAATAATTGACGCAGGCACACTAGTATTCCTAAGACAAGCAGAATTATCCTGGCTGCCTGCAAACATAATGCTAAGCTTCATATTACTAATAGTTTCAATGAGAATGGGAAAAGTATTTGATATAAGAGAAAAAATAACAAAAATATTCATTGGACTAAATGCTATGGATGAACAAGGCAATTACCTCGGAAAAGTAATTGAAGCGAACAAAACAAAACAAACCATTGTAATACAAGAAACAAAAACAAGCAAAAAAATAGAAAAGAAAAGAAACCAATTCACATTAAACCAAGGAAGAATAATTGTTACAGCATAAGGGAAATTAAATGATATTCCTAAAACCCCCTGCTAATTTTAATCCAAAAATGCATGTAGCAGCATGCTTTGTACTTTTCGAAAACGAATTTCTTTTTCTAAAAACAGGGAACCATAAAAAACTCGCAGGATTATGGGGGGTGCCTGCAGGAAAACTGGAGGAAGGGGAAAAACCAATACATGCAATGATAAGGGAAACAAAAGAAGAAACAGGAATTGATATTGCTAAAAAGGATTTCAAGGAATTCAAAACGGTTTACATAAAATACCCTGAAATGGATTTTATTTACAACATGTTTTATACAAAACTAAAACAAAAACCGAAAATAATAATGGATGGAAAAGAGCATAGTGAATACAAATGGGTAACAGAAAAAGAGGCACTAAAACTCCAACTCATCCCTGATGAAGGAGAATGCATAAAAATGTTTTATGACGAAGTAATTAAAAGCTAAAAAATTAGTTTTGTTTTGTTCTTTCCTTAACTAACTCAAACACTCTTGGAACAGAAAGGTTTCTAGGAAGCAAATAATGCCCCGCATGTTTTGTGTTAGAAAATTCTTTCTTCAGGAAATCAATTGAAAAAAATTTTACTTTTTCAACTTCTTCTTTTTGGAGAACTAAATCCTTTGCCAAACCATCATACTTAAACAAAAAAACAGAGCAAACCTCATTATTTTGCATATTGTCATTTGCAGAAACACTAAACTTAAAAGTAAATACTTTCTCCAAATCAGAAGGCTTAACGCTTAAACCAATTTCTTCTTTCATTTCTCTTATCGCACAAGTTAATGCTTCTTCTCCTGCACCAATGTGCCCAGCAACGGAAATATCCCAAAGAGAAGGAAAAAGTTTTTTTTGCTTTGAGCGAAACTGAAGCAATATTTCGCCGCGAGAATTATAAATCCAAATATGGGCTGCTAAATGCCAAATTCCCTTATCATGAGCAATATTTTTTGTTACTTTTTCCCCAATAGGCAAACCGGTAGAAGAATTTACCACATCAACTAATTCCTCATTCATAAAAAAACAAGAAAACTAAAGCTCTTCAGCAAGCAAAGGCTTATTCAATAGTTTCTTAGGATTAGGCAAAGAAAGTTTCCCCGGATAAACGGCTTTACTCAAATCCTTAATGAATTGCTTTTTTTCGGAAGAATTTTCTAAAGCTGCTTCAAGAACCCCAACCAAAGTAGATACAGGAATTATTTTTACCTTGGTAAGTTCTTCCTTAGAAACAACAATATCTTGAAGATTTGCTTTTGGAACAATTATTTCCTTAAATCCGGCTTTAATTGCAGCGGAAACTTTTGAAGAAACTCCTCCAACAGGAAGAACCTCTCCACGCACAGAAAGCGAACCAGTCATTGCTACATCCTGACGAACAGGAAGATCTTCTGTAGCAGAAATAACTGCAGTAGCAATAGAAACAGAAGCAGAGTCACCCTCCACTCCTTCATAAGTTTGAAGGAACTGAATATGAATATCATTCAAGAAATCCTTCCCAGACATTTTTTTGAAAATAACTGAAACATTCTGCACAGCTTCCTTAGCAATCTCTCCCAATTTACCAGTGGCAATAACCTTACTCTCGTTCTTACTGCTCGGAGGAGTTACAGCAGCCTCAATAGGAATAATACTTCCTGCACTACCATCCCCAAAAACAGCTAAACCATTAACCCTACCAACAACAGTACCCTTAGTCAAATAAACTTCATAATCTTTTTTCGTATCAATCATTTTGTCAACAATTTGGTTCTCAAGAGTACGAGCAGAAATCTTTGCTTCAAAAACATCCTGACGGGAAACAAGCAAGTGACCTTTCTCTTTAGCAATATCCCCCGCACCCCTTACAAGACCGCCAAGGTCACGGAGTTTCAAAGTGAGCTTGCCTTTATGATCAGCACGCCTTCTTGCTTCAAAAATAATTTCCTCAACAGCATCTCTTGCAAAATGCGGAATTTTTCCATCCTTAATTACTTCCTGCGCAACAAACTGAGCAATCTTTTTTTGATTACTTTCATTATCCTCCATGTCAACGTTCATGTAACACTCATAACCATAACCACGAATCCTTGAACGCAAAGCAGGATGAACTTTCCTCAAATCCTCATAATTACCCGCAGCAATTAAAACAAAATCGCAAGGAACAGGATCAGTACGAGTCATTGCTCCGGAAGAATTCTCGCTCTGACCGGTAATGGAATATTTTTTCTCCTGCATAGCAGTAAGCAATTCCTGCTGAGATTTGTGATTAAGCGTTGCCATTTCATCAATGAATAATACGCCCCCATTAGCTCTGTGAATCATTCCGGGTTCAACACGCAAATGGGGAGGAGTACCAAGACCGCCACTCTGTAAAGGATCATGACGAACATCACCAAGCAAAGCACCAGCCCTTGAACCAGTACCCTCAAAAAAAGGAGCAACTTTTTTTCCAACATTATTAACCAAAAGTTTTGGAACAACAACAGCATCCTTAGTACGCATCTGGCTACCCAAAGTTACTCCAATTAACAAAAACGCACCAACAATAATCAATGCAGCAAAAACAACATCAGGATACCATTTTAACTGCCAAAGAATAGTGGAAAGAACCATCCAACCAATAGGAAGCAACAAAGAAACAAGCCTCATAGAATCCTCGGATTTATGAGATTCCAGGTGTGCAGCTTCTAAAATCTTTTTACCTTCACCAGCTCTAACAACTCTAACCTTAGGAGTATTAGGGTCCTCAGTATTAGGATAAATCAAAACATCCTGAAGCTGCTGAATAGGCAAAATTTCAGACATTGCTTGAGCTAAAAGAGACTTACCAGTACCCGGCAAACCAACAAGCAAAACATTTCTTTTCTGAGCAGCGGCTTTTCTTATTATTTCAACACTCTTCTCCTGACCAATAACCTGCTCAATAAGACTCTTAGGCACTGATATCTCTGAAGTACTATTAAAATGAGAAAAATCAACAAGCTTAACTGAAGAAACAGGCACCTTTGAAACAACCTTGCTTGGAACAGAAACCTTGTTTTTATAAAGTTTTTTCTTTTTCTTTTCAGGCATAACCAATTCCTAGTGTAAAAGGTTAAAAAAGGTATTCAAAGCAAAAAAAAATCCTGAAAAAAACGTGAAAAAAGGGTTTTAATACTTACCAACAAGGGGTAAATAGAAAACGTGAAAAAATGGAGCCAATTAAAATAACTTTTTTGGGAACATCAGGAAGCGTACCACAAAAAGACAAGAATTTTGCATCAGTGCTATTAACTTACAGAGGAAATTCACTTTTATTTGAGTGCCCAGAAGGAACACAAAGACAATTAATGCAATCAGAGCACTCAATGATGAAAATAAACAATGTATTTATTTCACACATGCACGCAGACCATTTCCTGGGCTTATTTGGATGGATAAGCACAATGACACTAAATCAGAGAAAAGAAAAATTAACAATATTTTCTCCAAAAGGAGGAAAAGAAAAAATACAACACATAATGAGAGAGGTAATAAAACCAAGTTTTGAAATAGAATACAAGGAAACGAAAAAAGGAATCATGCTGAAAAATGATTTATTTGAAGTAAAAGCATTCCCATTAAAACATGAAATACCATGCTATGGATTTGCTTTCAAAGAAATGGACAAAAAAGGAGAATTTAACAGGGCAAAAGCGGAAGCGCTTGGAATACCACCAGGACCATTATATGCAAAACTAGTTGCAGGGGAAAAAGTAAAAGTAAATGGAAAAACTTTTACTCAAAAAAATGTAATGGATTATTCAAAAAAAAGGGAAGGAAGAAAAATAGTAATTGCTTCTGATACACTCCCAACAAAAGAAACAATAACAGAAGCAAAAGGAGCAGAAATGTTAATCCATGAAGCAACTTTTTTGGACAAACAAAAAGACAAGGCAGCAGAAGCAATGCACTCAACAGTATTACAAGCCGCAGAAATAGCGAAAAAAGCTAATGTGAAAAAACTTGCTTTATTTCACTTCAGCGCAAGAAACACAGAAGAGAAAGAAATAATAGAAGAAGCACAAAAAACATTCCAAAAAACAATTGTTCCAAAAGAACTTGAGACAATCATTTTGCAGGAATAAAAATTAATTCAAGATAACAAAGAAAAAACTAATTTTGAGGAGATTTTTCAGAAGCCTCGACCACAATATCAGAAAGCTCCTTTTCTTTTTGAATCATTTCTGATTCTTTTTTCTTAATCATTTTCTCAAAAACGCTTTGTTTTATTTCACGCTTCAAAAACTTTGATTCAAGCAAAGACATTTCACTGCGAAGCAACTCTATTTCCTTCAAAATCTTTTCAACCCTCGCCTTGCGATGCTTAGTGGGTTTGTCAAGCTTTGCAACTACTTCAGAAACCTTATCCTTGGAAGAAAACACAGAGGCTTTTTTTAACCTTAAAAGAACACACTCCTCGGAAAACAATTCCTCTTCCAAGTCTTCCACAAGAGAATCAAAAACACTTTTCTTTAACTTGCCCTGCATAAATTTCCTTTCAGCAATCTTTATTTTTTCTTTAACAGAAACAATTCTCTTTTCAGCTTGGGAAAGCAAAAGTTTATCACGATAAGAAAGAAAAGCAAAAAACCCCACAAAAATTACTACAACAATTAAAACAAGAAAAAATACTTCAATCATAGTACATGTAAGGTTAAAGAGAGTTAAATTACTTTCGCTGAAAAGCAGAACACCAAACAAATCAATGCTTTGGTCTAAAATACTTATCTAACTGTTTAGTATCATTCTCTTTCAGTTTCAATCCAAAACTAAAAAGAAGAACAATTACCAGCACCACAATAAGCACAAACAATAATACATCCAACATGAAAAACCACTTAATAAAGAAGGGCTTTGGAAAATAAAAATATGCGCTTTGGTAAAATCAGAACTTAATTGTTTCGCCCATATTCATTAAAACAGGTTTTGTTTTCAAAACACTTTTCTCAATCCTGCGCTTAAAATCAGGAATATCAATCTTTTTTTCCTCAAAAACATCATACTGCATAGGAACAACCATTCCAGGCTTCATTAATTTAGTTGCACGAACAGCATCCACAACATCCATACTCCTAGAACTTATTGGAAGCAAAGCAACATCAGTTTTAACCTGATTGAAATCATCAAGCAAAGAAGTTACTCCTGCATGATAAATCTTTTTACCACTAACTTCAAGCAAATAACCAAGAGGATAAAAACTCTTAGGATAATGAGCTGTTTTTGCCTTAATCTTTACTCCACGCAAAGAAATATCAGCATTAGAAACAATAGCTGATTTTAGGTTTCGAGGGAGATTAAGCTTCTGAAGTGCAATTTCATGAGCAACAACAAGAGCGTTATGTTTTAACGCAAGCTCCTCAACCGCTTTAGGGTCAAAATGCTCCTTAGTTTCATTTGTTATCAAAATCAATGAAACCTTTTTGAAATCAGACTGTTTTACCTTAAATTTCACCTTTCTCTTACCCTCGGTTTTAGTTGACTCAAAAACAGGATCAACAAGAATAGTTGAATCACCATCAGCGATTTTGAAAAAAGAATGCCCAAAATACTGTAGGTCAACCATAATAAAGATGTCCAACAAAGAGGATATAAATGGATAAGCTAAAAAGAGCAAATAAAAACAAATCGTTGAAAAACGAAGAATTAAAAAAACAAAGAACCACTATAAGAGCATGCAAATAACAAAAAAAGCACTATTAATGATTATCCTACTAATGACAATGACCTTTGCGCACGCAATAAATTACTCCCTTACCAGCCACGAAATAAACATACAAATAACAAGTGAAGGAAACGACACAGCAATAGAAAAATTCTTTATAGGCTTCCCAGATGAAACAGAAAAAAAAGCTTTCAGGGACAAAAGCCTTGTGCTCGGAACAAACATAGAAGAATGGGAAAAATTTAACCCAGAATTCAAAACAAGCCTTGGGCAAAACACTTCAAACAAAAAAATATCTTATAATGAAGGAGAACAAAACTATTTACAAATAAGCTATGATCTGTCAGAACCACTAATGGCAAAAGGAAAAGAAACAACAATGGTAACTGAATACATAGTAAAAGCAAATTATTTCAATTCCTTCTACCAAGCAGGATTATGGATAATACCTGACAACACAAAAATAAGTGTTGATTTACCCCCAGGAGCAGAAATAAGAGATACTGTTGAACCACAAGCAAACATAACAACCATGGGATCAAGAAAAATTGTTACCTGGGAAGGGTACAAAAGCGGAAACAGATTAACACTCAATTACATAATGTGGAAAAAAATTGACCCAGTAATAGATTTGAATGCACTCACATTATTCCTTTTCAATACACAAGAAGGAATGCTGCTAATTCTAATTGTTGTAATAGTAATTGCGGTAATTATCTGGCAAAGAAAAAAAATTGCCCAAAAAATAGAGGATTTTGTTGAAAAAAACTCTATTATCAAAGAAGAATAATTCAATAAAAAAAAACAATCTTTTATGCAAATCAACCAAACAAAGTGGATTGTTTTCCGTGTAATTTTTCCATAATAACTTTTTTCCCAATTTCTTTTGAGTCTTTAGCAATAGAAGAAACCAATTTATCATCAGATTTCTTGTTCAGCAAAAAAGCTATTTCAGGTTCCTCAAAACCAAAAAACCAGGAAAAATCCTTTGCACTAGATTCATCATTGAAAAGCATTTTAATAAAAGGCAAATCCTGCAAAGCCTGTTTTCTTGAGCAATGCATTTTTTCCCCTATTTTTCCAGCAATGGTTTTACGCATCTCTCTCACAGAAGAGGATTTTGAAAGAGAAGAAAGAAGAGAAGGAAAAGCCATTGGCTGGAAAAAATTATAATCTTTGGTTCTTGACAACCCCACTCCTACTGTTGAAAGAAAAATAGAGTACTTAAGAAAGCCATAGTGCTGGCGAACCCAAATCCTTCCATTAAAAATATCTGCACGGGAAAGAATCTGAAAAGCATTAGCTGAATCAATTGCATCAAATTGACGAGGAATATTTTCTTCAACCCACAAACCAAGCATTTCAATAGAAAGGTCAGCTGAATCAACTGCTTCACGAATCTCTGAAATAGTTTTACCCTTAAAAATTTTGGCCATAATAGGAAAAATTTTTTCTTTTCTCTCACGAAAAGAAAGAGACTTCACATTATCCAGAGTTACTTTAGGAGAAAGTGATTGCAAATCAAGCAAAGCACTCCGCATGTCCCCGCCAGAGTTTCGAGCAAGCTCCTTAATTGATTCCTCATCAAACTCAATACCCTCAATAGAACAAATTTCCCTCAAGTGCTTCGCAATACTTAAATAATTAATTTTTTTGAACTCAAGTAATTCACAAGCAGAACGCAAAGAAACAATTTTTTTATTATAAGCATCATCAGCAATAAGAATAATAGGATTATTCGCTTCCTTAATAATTGAAAGAATAGCCGAAGAACCTCCTCTGTCTTTTGATTGAAGCCCATCAATCTCATCAAGCAAAATCAATCTTTTTGTCCCAAACAAAGAAGAATTAGCGGTTGCAGCGCCTGCAATTTTTTCAATAGATTCCTTATCACGCAAATCAGAGGCATTCATTTCAAATAACTGCCAACCAAATTCCTTTGCAACTAAATAAGCTAAACAAGTTTTTCCTATCCCGGGGTTACCAAAAAAAAACAAGGGTTTCTGTTTCTTCCCCTCTTTCCAAGCACTCGCCCAAGCAATTGCTTTATCAACAATCTCCACATTTCCAATAAAACTCTCTAAATTCTTTGGAAAATATTTATCAGTAAAAAGATCGGAGGGCATACAAAAGAATTAAGGCGAAAGAATTAAAACAAAACAGGAAACAAAGCAGGCTTTAAAAAACCAGTATTTTAAGAATACATTATGCAAATCGGAATAGTTGGAAAACCATCCTCAGGAAAAAGCACTTTCTTCAGCGCAGCAACACTCATAGATGTGGCAATAGCATCATATCCATTCACCACAATTAATCCAAACAAAGGAATAGGATTTGTGAGAGTAGAAGATGCGGGAAAATACTTCGGAGTAATAAGTAATCCAAGACACGGATTTTTAGTAAATGATGATCCAAAAAACCCAATAAGATATGTGCCTGTGGAATTAATTGATGTTGCGGGGTTAGTACCAGGAGCAAATGAAGGAAAGGGATTAGGAAACAAATTCCTGAACGATTTGAGTCAGGCGGATGCACTAATACATGTGGTTGATGCATCAGGAAGCACAGATGCAGAAGGAAAAGAAGTTCCAGAGGGAAGCCATGATCCAATAGAAGATGTAAAATTTTTGGAAGAAGAAATAGAATTATGGTTTCTAAAAATACTGGAAAATAACTGGCAAAAAATAAATAAAAGCCCTGAAAAAGATTTCTCAAAAAAAGTCGCATTAGTAGGAACAGCACTAGCAGGAGTAAAAATACTTCCCTTTCATGTGGAAAAAGCAATGCACCAAATGAAAATAGAGGATAAAGCATTTCAACAGTGGACAGAAGAGGAAAAAAGAATATTTGCAAAAAAATGCAGGGAACTAAGCAAACCAATAATCATTGCCGCAAATAAATGCGATTTGCCAAGCGGAGAAAAAAATGTAAAAAGAATGAAAGAAACTTTTCCAGAAAAACAAATAATCGCATGCAGCGCGGCAAGCGAACTCGCACTAAGAAAAGCAACAAAAGCAGGAATACTAAAATATTATCCAGGATGGAATCACTTTGAAATACTTGGCACTCTTAGTGACAAACAAAAAGCCGGATTGGAAACAATACAAAAAAATGTTCTGGAAAAATTTAATGGAACAGGAATACAAGAATGCCTTGATACGGCAATATTCAAACTACTTGGGTATTTTCCGGTATTTCCAGGCGGAACAAAGGGGTTGGCTGATAAAAACGGGAATATCATTCCTGATTGCCTGCTTTTACCAACTGGCTCAAAAGCAATTGACTTTGCATTTGCATTACATACAGATATGGGTAAAGGATTTATTCGGGCTATTGATGTGAAAACTAAGCAAGTGGTTGGACGAGATCATTCCCTAAAATATGGGGATGTAATAGAAATAGTTTTCAAAGACTAATTATTGAAAACAAAAAATAGAATATTATTTTTCTTCAACAATCTCAGCAATAGTTTTTGGCTTCTGTTCAATTGTTGTAGTGGTTACCTGTTGAACAGGAGTTGTCTCGGTTGTAACAGTAGTTGTTTTCACAGTGCCGGGAATTTCCTTTGCAACAATTGTTTTCTCTTCGCGGATAATTTTTTCAGAAATCTCTTTCATTTTCTTATCCTTGCTCTTTAATTGTTTTAAAGTATAAAAATAAGCATTAATCATTTGATCCAAATCAAGTTGGCGCTTAAAGCCTGTGCGGGCAATTTCCTCAAAATATAATCTTACAATTCTAAAAGCTGCTTCCTCATCATTCATACAAACACCTCATTTCTTTATTCCGGAATCCCTAACTGCTCTATCCACTTCACTCATCTCAATGTTCTGTCGCCTTACTCTTGCAAGAGCATAAAAGTACGCATTAATTATCTCATCTAATGAAAGCTGTCTTTTGAATCCAAGGCGTGCCACTTCAATAAAATAAGTCTGAACTATCTTAAAAGCAATTTCCTCAGCATCAGGATTCAAAGCCTCTTTCAAATCTGATTTAGAAATTGAAGAAGAATGAGAACTTGAAGAAATAATTTCTCTTAAAGCACTCATATCAAATCTAGGGGAGGAACGAACCACTCGAGTAATTGTCCTTGTTCGTGAAACAGGTTTTGATTTAACTCTGCGAACAACAGTTTTAGTCCTATATTTTATTTTTGGCTTAGATTTAATTCTACGAACAACAGTCTTTGTCTTTGTTCTATACCTTATTTTAGGCTTTGATTTAATTGTTCTTGTTCTAACAACAGTTTTAGTAACAGTTTTTGTTTTACCCTTCCTACCAAGCTTCCCAGCACGAGCAAGTCTCCACAAAGCAACAGCTTGTAAAAAAGTTTTTCCTAAACGCATCTGGGAACCAATAAACTGGTTGTAAGCACTCTGGCCACGCTTATTTTTTCTCTGCAAAGCCTTATACTTATTCCATTCTTTTGCAGCGCGGGAAAAAGACAAACCAAACCTAATCTGCTTTCTGATAAAAAGATTATATTCAGAAACATGATGGCTGGAAATCTTCTTTTTTTTCTTTAAATTAGCAATATCATTCTTAAGTTTTAAAATTTCAACATCCTGCTTAACGTTCTTTGCTTTCTCCTTCCTTATCTCCTTCTTCATTCCCTTCTTTGAAGCCTTAATCTTCTTATCAACAGTTTTAGCCTTAACCACAAAAACACCAGTAATATACTATCCCACAAGAGAATATAAAAACATTCCGCTTATTAACTGGAACAAATTAACTTACATAATCAAACTTTTTGCTTCAATTTAATAATCCTTGAGGTGCCACGACCCTTAATAATTTTCTCGGTAGAAATAAAGCCTTTTTCCTCTAAATTAGAAAGAGCCAAACGCAAAGTACGCTCCGCGAACCTCTTTTCCAAGGAATCATAAATATTTCTTGAATCAATTTCTTTATTTGAAGATTTGTCCAAGAAATTGAGTATAGCTTGTTCTTGGTCCGAAAGATTAGATTTGATCTCAACCTTAACAGGCTTTTCCTGCATAAAAGAAGCACGAACATGCTTAAGAAAAACACTCTTAGAATTTTCACGCTCAGCCAACCTGCCAGCTTTCAGCAAAACATCAATCGCAATACGCGCATCACCGCCAAGTTTAGCAGCATGAGCAGCACAAAGAGGAACAACATCATCTTCAAGAGCATACTCAGTAAAAGCATACTTTGCCCTTTCCTTTAAAATCTCTTTCAACTCAGAAGGAGAATACTGTTCAAAAGGAATACTCGAAGCCTGAAGAGAACTCCTAACACGATCATCTAAATGAGAAAGAAAAAAATTATCATTAGAAATAAAAGCTAACCCAACAATAAGTTTTTGTTGTTCGCCAAGACGAGAAAGATCATACAACAAAGATTTTAATTCCTCATTCTTAAGCAACTGCTCAGCCTCATCAAAAACCAATATAGGAATAATTTTCTTTGAACGCAAAACAGAAACAAACTTAGAAAACAATTCCTCATAACTAATGCCACGCTGAGGAACAGCATAACCAAGAAAATTTGTTGCCTTGGAAAGAATAGCTTGTTTTGAAGCAAGCTCAAAACAATTAACATACAAGCATTTAGTACGGTCAGAGAATTCCTCAAGCTCATTTAAAACAAATTTCAGTGTAACAGTTTTTCCGGTACCAGGTTTGCCAAAAACAAAAACATTAACAGGCCTCTTTCCTTGTGACGCAGGCTTAAGACAAAAAACTAATTCAGAAATTTCTTTATCACGAAAAGGAAGCCTTTCAGGAACAAAATCAGGGTAAAGAAAACGCTCATCCTTAAAAATCGAAGAATCCTGAACCGAAGAAAAAACATTGGCCATCAAACCACAAACTAATAAACAAACAAGTGCAAACAAAAATAAAAACACATGCATTGGCGAAAAAACAAATTAAATTCCTAATAAAGAAAAAGCCCCTGCAAAAAATATGCTGACCAAGATTCCTGCAATAAAAACCCCTATTAGATTAGCAAGAAAAAAACGCTTATAACCAAAGTTAAGCAAATTACCAACAAGAGCACCAGTCCAAGTACCAGAACCAGGCAAAGGAATAGCAATAAAAACAGCCATCCCAATAAGACCATATTTATCAACAAGAGGTTTAGCTCTTTTTTGTGACCTAACAACAAGTTTCTTGTAAAAATTATTCAAAAAAGGAACTAATAAAAAAAAATGGATTATCTTATCAAAAAAAAAGTAAGCAAAAAAACCAAGAACAGCATTAGCACCAACACAAACAAAAAAAACCAATAAAAAAGGCAAAGCAAAACCCTCTAAAGAACCAAAAAAAGGAACGCCTGAAATAGTGCCAGAAAATAATCCTATAGGGATACTCCAACGCAGTTCAAAAACAGGGACCCACGAAAGTAAAACCAAAATAATTAACTTTGAAAGCATAAACAAAACAACTCAGAGAAGTTAAAGCTCAAACTCAAACAAAACAACAGGCTTTCTCAAACCAAAAGAACTGACAACTTCCTGCTTCAATTCACCAATAAAGCCTTTCTTCCCATTAACAATTATTTCAGCACTATTCTCTCCAAGGAAAGGAAACAGCTTCTTCTTTACCTCACAAGACAACCCAAGATACTTGCATAAAGAAACCAAAACAGATTTAATCTCAGTAAAATTAACATTTGAGTGAGTAAGAACAACACAAAGATTAGTTGACTGCTTTACCCCATTTTCTGCTTTTGCATCAAGGGAAAGACAAGTTCCTATTTCAAATATTCTTTGAGGAAATTCCTTATCCTTGTTTTTTGATAAAAAATCAAGCAACTGAGGAGAAAGGTTTTTACGCAAAATTTCATAATTAAGAGAAACAGGATTAGCTATCTCAATAAAGGATTCATTCTCAAGCCCCATGTTTACACCCTGAATCTGCCTTGAAGTCAAATTATAAGACATTATTTCTTGCAACCCCAGACCAGTACAGCCCTCACGCACAAAATCATTAAATACTACTTCCTCTAATTGTGAACCCAAAACATTCATCTCAATTTTTTGAGGAACAACATTATTGAAACCATAAGAAATAAGCAAATCTTCTATCACATCAACAGGATGCATTAAATCAGTTCTATAAGAAGGATACTCTACATTTATTTTCTTGCCTTTAACTGAAACATTATACCTTGCTTTTTCAAGCAAATCAATAATTTCTTTATCCTTGAGCTCTAACCCAGTTTTCTGATTAATTATTTCTTTATCAAAAGACATTTTCTCCGTTGAAAAAACAGGAGTAAGTAATTGTTTAGCTGGATAAGGTTTTTTGTCTGAAGGAAAAACTACTCTGCAGGAAAAAATCTTTCCACCACGATCAGCAAGAGCCATACAAATAACTTCCAAAGCAGTTTCAACTGTTTCCCACTTAAAACCAGTAACCTCAATAAACAAATTTTTTGTCTTTTCAGTTACTTTACCAGTTGTGTTAGAATTAATTATTGGAGGCATCGAAGCAACTGTTCTGTTAGCATCAATAACAATAGGATAAAACTCTGCTCCTTCAAGCAAATGCCCATAAGCTTTACCTTTCTCATGTTGAGAAAGAATTTCACTTGGTCTCATAGGAACCTTCCATTCAAGAGGAACAAATTCAATCTCATCATCCTTAAATCCTTTGTAATAAACAGGAGGCTGAATAATATCAAAATCATACAAACCAATTCCGAGTTCCTTTCTTTTTCTACCATAATTCTCTCCAACTTTTTCCTGGAGTTGAATCATCTGCAAAAGCAAATCCTCAGTAATTTTTATATCTTTTACAACTGCACAAACAATAAGTGGACGAATTTTTTCAAGATTAGAATTAATAAAAACAGAAACATCACTCTTCCGTACTTTATACTCTTTAATTCCTTTTTCTTTACCCATTCTTGCTTTCAATTCCCTTGCAATTCCTTCAGTACACCACAAATCAGGACGATTAGTTTCCTTACAATCAATTTTCAATGAATCTCCTTCAAGAGAATCTATTTCCCCTTTAATATATTCCAAGGTTTCCTCAAGTTTTTCTTTTGAAAACTTTTGGGCAAGCATACCCTCCAAATCTTTTTTTGAAACCTCTAAATTCGGCATTCAATTCACCTACAACAAAACTCCTTTTGCATTTCTTAAATAATTTAAATCATCAGAAAAAAGATAACGAATATCTTTAATCCCAAGTTTGAACATTGCTAACCTATCAATACCCATTCCCCACGCAATTGCCTCTCCTTTAATACCTAAATTATCAAGCATCTCTGGTCTAAACATACCTGCCCCTGCAAACTCCATCCAACCAAGCTCAGGGTGCTTTGCACTAAGCTGAACACTTGGTTCAGTAAAAGGATAATAATCGGGGAAAAATTTTACTTTCTCCGCGCCCGCAACCTCAATAGCAAAATCTTTTAACATTCCAAGGAGATGCTTGAAATTCAAATCTTTTCCAACAATAAATCCTTCCATTTGGTTAAATTCAATCAAATGAGTAGCATCAAGAACATCAGGGCGAAAGCAACGAGCAATTGCAAAATATTTTTTTGGCATCCCCACTCCTTTAACTAATTGTCTCGCTGAATGCGCAGTCCCATGAGCAGAAGGCATCAATCTGCTTGCAACACCCGCACTCCAGTCATAACGCCAACCTTTACTACCTGATTTTCCTCCATCTTCATGAGCTGATTTTATCGCATCAACAATTCTTTTATCAGGCAATAAACCAGTTTTAGGATTTTTTAATTGATAAGTATCAGTCCATGTGCGTGCAGGATGATTTTGGGGTTGATACAAAACATCAAAATTATAAAATTCAGTGACAATCAATTTTGTTTCCATTTCAGTAAAACCAAGAGAAACCAATTTAGCACGAATCTGTTGAAGAAATTGAATATATGGAGCTTTTTTTCCTAAAAAAAGTTCAGGAACAGGAGCTTCAATATTAAAAACACGAGAAACATTGCTAGAAGAAAGAATTTCCTTTGCTTTTTCCCCATTAGGAGAAATCTTTATTGTTCTATCCACAACCCTTTTCTTTTCAACCAACCCCCTCTTTTGCAAATCAATAACAAATTCAGTAGAAACTTTTTTACCATCAGCAATATCACGCAAAAAATTCTGTTCAGAAAAATTTTCCTGAGCTTTTGCCACCCCAGTTTCTTCAATCATCCCTTGCGAAATAATTACAAAAGCTTTTCTTTTGTTTATACCCAAAGCAGCCATAAATTCCTGTTTTGATAGTTGAGATTCTTTCTCCAATTCAATAAAAGAAGCCTTGCCACCCATTTGTGTAAGAGTTTCAAGCAACACATTTTCAGGCATTCCTTTAGAAAGAGCTTTTTCTCCATCAGAGGTAAGACAATACCTCTCAACCTCTTTTTCAGAAACAACTGCAAAACCCTTTTGGGATAACCATGCTGAGGCCCTCCTAACAGAATCAAGAGGAACACCTGAAGAAATAGAAATATCCTCAAAATCAGCAAACTCAGAAGATAAAGAAGAAAGTACTTTACGCTCAATATCAGAGAGCTCCTTAACCTTATCATTTAGCAAATCAAGCATAGAAAAATAGGATTAAGTTGTTATTTTAAAGGTTAATATAAGGGCATTTAAGAAAAACAATAATCACAAAATATTTAAGGTTAAGTTAAGAAAGATTACTTAGAGAACACATGGTGGATATACAAAAAACACTAGATACATTGTTCGGAAAGCTCCAAAAAGAGGTAGCCACGAAAGTCCCTAATTTTGCGGCATTCTTCTACTTCATGATAGCAATAGGGGCCCTAATAGGAATAATGGTAATGCAACATTACCCTGGACAGGCACTAATGGCTGTACTAATACCAGCGCTAGCAGGAGCAATTGCTTACTACAACAGGGCATACGCAACAGCAATATTCCTTCTAATAATTGTAATAATCTTCATGATGTAATTACAACAATCAACGAAAACTAAGAAACTCTTTTTAATATAAAAAAAACTTTTCCTTAATGAAAGGATTTTTCGGATTCGCATTATGCTTAGCAATGATGCTAATTTTAGTTCTATTTGGAAGCACAATACAAAAAGAAGAAGAACAACTAGAAAAAATACAAAACGAACTAATTATTGCTGAACAGGCAAATAAAGAAAAAACCCTGTTAGAAAACAACACTGATAAAATAATTAAAATTAAATTAACTGAACAAGCAGAAAACAAAAACTTCAAAACAGCAAAAGCACAAAACGAAATTAACACAGCACTTGAAAATTATTTAAGAGGAAAAGCAATTGCTGCAACAATATTCGGCGAAAAAATAGGTGAACCAACAAAAGAATTCCTGAAAGAAAACAGCAATGTAATGATACTACAAACAAACGGGAGTATTTATGCTGAATATGTATTTACTTCAAGTACCTTGAAAAATACTACTATAAGCTCAAGACTTGGCAACAAAATAATTACTCATTTTGAAATACCTGCAGGGCACACAACAAGAATTATAAACTAAATAAAGGAGAAAACAAAATGAACAGTATTGACGGAATAATTGCTTTATGTGTATTAATGGCGGGATTTGCATTACTCTTAGGAGCAATAAGCGGACAAAACAATTCCTTGAAAGAAGCAACGGATTCAATAAACTCAAAAACAACTGCAATAGGGTGCGCAGCAATAATTGATTCAATGTTTGCAAACAGCGCTGAAACGTATGAAGGAAAAAATGAATGCGTAATAGAAGAAAATAAAACTATTTCAAAAAAAGGAATAACAACAAAAAGCTTTGAAATAATCACAAAAGCAAGAAAAGAATCCATTTCAGAGGTGGAAACGCTTGAACATTATAGATAAAAACAAAAGAACACTATTTGCTGGACATTCATTAAGCAAGCATAGCAAAGGAATGATTTTTTCACTAGATGCAGGAATAAGTTTCACCATATTGCTAATTAGCACGCTAGTTTTTGTTTTAATGTTAAATAATTATGCTGAAAAAGCAAAACAAAATATAGAAAACTTTGAACTTGAAGAAAAAGCACTTATGATTGCTGATTCTTTTGTAAAAAACTTTGATGAAAACAATACTATTCGCGGAGCATGCTTGTATGATTCTGAAAAGAAAAGAGTAAAAACAAACGAAATAACCCTGGAAAACATAAAAAAAGCTAAAACAATTTCTTTTGGAAAAATATTTGTACAAAAAATTTCTTATTCGACAAAAACAAAAGAAGAAACATTTATGCTTGAAACAGGAAAAAAAGAAAATCAATGTATTAATGCAAAAAGATTTGTTCTGATTGATGGGGAAAAAGGATTCATTAATATACAAACATGTGAGGAAATGTAAATGACTAATAAAACAATTTTCACCGGGTTGTTTGTTCAAAAAGGATTTGTTTTTTCACTTGAAGCAACACTTTCATTGCTTCTTTTTGCGTTAATGCTATTTGCCCTTCCTGCCCAAGAAAGCTTTTCACTCAAAGAACTTGCCGCAACACAACAAGCCAATGATTTGTTAAGAGTGTGGAGTGCAAAACAAACAACTGAAACAGAAATGATTTCTGATACAAAAATACTATTTGAAAACAATGCTGAATTGTGGATAAATGAAACTCAGTTATTAAGTGCCGAAAAGAAAAAAAATTCAATTGCAACAGAGGGTATTATCCTTGATGAAAAGCTCTTTGAAAAAAATGTAAAAATAATTATCCATTATGATTGAACCACAAAAACCTGGACATCATTTTTGTTCTTTAAAATCCTTATTAAAAATTTCCCAGAAAACTCCTGTTTTGGAATTAATGGAGGAGAAGGGAAAACTACACTAAACTTTTTATTTTCTGATTCAATAAACAAATCATTTCCTGAAGAATACAGAGTAATAAATTTTGCAGGAACAAACTCTAATTGTTTTACAGAGCCATTTCCTAAAAAAGACATTAAATTAACCTGTTCCTGCACTTCCTCATAAATATGCTTGGCAAGCAAATCATCCTCCGCACTCAAAAAACTCTGGGTGGTATTAGAAATAACAGGAAGCACTAGCCCAAGCACAGCAAAAAAAGCTGCTAATAAAAGCAAGTACTCAAGCGAAGACTGAGCTTTTTGGCCCATTAAACCACCAAAGTTATTGAATATCATCAATTTTCTTGAAAACATTGCTTGAAGATTCCTTTAGCTTCTTTGCCCCCTCATCACTAGTAGACTGCATTTGTGAAACAAGAATAAGTACTACTGCAACAACAGCAGCAAGCACTATAATTAATTCCACAGAAATCTGCGCTCTTTCTTCTCCTAAAAAACTTGATTTTAAAATCATTCACATCACAAAAAGACACTCTTTTGGAGAGAATAAAAAGCTTTACAAAAATTCGACAATTGCCTTAGGAGAGAATTGTTAATTATATAAATATGTTGTTATTACAACATATCATGACACACAAGAAACCTATTTTGCATTTCTCTCCCCAGGAAAAAAAAGACCTTATAATATCCTGGCTCACGCTAAGCCTAGCATTTGCAGTAGTAATAAACCCAGTTTTTTTTAATATAAACAATCTATTTTTTTCCCTCCCCATTGCATTACTTGCAGTAGGAACAGGATTTGTTTTCCATGAACTAGCACACAGAGAAGCAGCAAAATACTTTGGATTTCACTCAGAATTCAGGGCATGGTACCCGGGATTACTAATTGCACTAGGATTAGCAATAGCCACAATGGGAAACTTTCTTTTTGCTGCACCAGGGGCAACATACTTTTTCGGAGAAAACGTTTCAAGAAAACAAAACGGAGTAATCTCAATAGCAGGACCAGCAACAAACATTATGCTAGGAATAATTTTGTTAATACTCGCAACTCTTGCAATAGACAAAGCAATCCAAACAATATTTGTTTACGCAGGAATGATTAATTTCTGGTTCGCATTATTCAACATGCTCCCAATATTCCCTTTAGACGGAGCAAAAGTCCTCGCATGGAAACCTTCAATATGGATAATAGTTACCCTAATAGCATTAGTATTAGTGTTTATGCCCGGAATACTATTTAGTTCATTCGGATTAGCTATTTAAAAAATAATTACCTGGCAAGATAAACAACGGTTCCTCCGCCATGGTGAGTCTCAATTAATTTATTTTTTTGTAAAAAACGATAAATTTCTTCAGATTTTGGGGATTGCATTGCTCGCTTAGCAGAATCAATTTTTCTTCCACCAGGACCAACAAAAGCAATAAATTTTGCTAATGAACTAACTTGTTTTTCCCCAAAAACAGAAACAAATCCTTTCGCATCAACTGCATTCAAAAAAGTTTTTTGAGCCAAGCTCCCGCTTGTATAAAGACTCTTAAGTGAACTAGCGCTAATAGTACCTGTTTTCACTAAATGCAAAAAATGTTCTGCAACCAACGGATTTTCTTTTCTTAATTCTCCAAGACAAAAAGAGACAGAATCAAATTGAGTTCCTGAAATAGTTGCTGCACGCTCTTTTTCCTGAACAACCCGCAACCTGATATTATTGTTTCTTTCCTCTTTAACATGAGAATTAATTCTTTCCAATCTATCCCCCAATTTTTTTTGCTGAAAATTATTATTAGTATGCGAGGAAGAATATTTATTTTTGTTTTGAACAAAAATTGGTAAAAGCTCAGCGCGCATCTTTTCTGCAAGAACATCAATTACTTTACCAACTTCAGAATGAGCTTCATCAAGAGACAAATTTTTACCAAAAATTTTTTCTTTAAAAACAGAAAAAAACTCGTTATGGTGCTGCAAAATCCATCTCCTTGCAGCGCGCCTTTGATTAGGAGTAAGCCTTACCCCGTGAAAAACTTTTTTAATTAACCCATTAGTTACTGAGGCTCCAACTAACCTTATCTCACGAGCATCCCTCATCCCCTTTAAGTATTTACGCTCAAAAACAGCCAAATTAATCTTTCCCTTAACAGTTTCCTCCAACGGGCACTCATTCATAAATTCTTCAAAACTTTTTTCAAAAACTTTTCTGTCAAAAGGAATCTTTCTCTCTTCTAAATAATTTTTTAATCCTCTGCTAAACATTTTTTTATTTTGAGGAACATAACCTAAAATAATTTGTTTTGCAATTTCTAAAACAAAAAAATCAGTTGCTTTTCCTTTCAAAACAGTTTCTTTTGCTGCTTCTAACAAAACACGGTTTTCTGCACCAGGAAGCGAATTACACGCAAATTTTTCCCCCTCTTTTTTCAATGCCCTTAAAAATTCTGAAGGATGGGAAAGCAAAAAATTAACTTTTTCTTGATGAGGAATATTCTCAGTTTTTCTTTGAACAATATTCAAAACACTAGCAAGTTTTTCATTCTGTGGAAACTGCTTAAATTCCCCTCTAATAGCTTTAACAGTACGCCTAGATTGCGTAGCCCAAGGAGAACGCTTAGCCATAATATAAAATAAGCATTGCCGTCAATATAAATGTTTTTGAAACAAAAATTATCCAACATAGCTCGGCCTGAAATCAAGAGCTTTTTCTTTAAACTGACCATAAGCCTTCTCGGATTCATCATCAATAGAAGGATTCATTCTTTTCAAAATTGAATCAAAGTGCTTTAACATTATCAATCCGGGCTTCATATTATTCTCACTTAAAACAAGCAAAGCTGATTCCCTTACAAGCCCCTCAAGATCAGCTCCTGAAAAGCCTTTTGTTTTCTTTGCCAAATCCTTTATTGAAACACTCTTATCAAGTTTCACATTCCTAGTATGAACTTTCAAAATTGCTTCTCTTGCTTCCTCATCAGGAGCAGGAACCATAATCAATTTATCAATTCTTCCAGGACGAAGCAACGCAGGATCAATTAAATCAGGCCTATTCGTTGCCGCAATAAAAACAACATTATTCAAAACCTCTACCCCATCAAGTTCAGTAAGCAATTGATTCACCATTCTCTCAGTAACATTATTACCAATTTCAGTTCCTCTTTTTGGGGCAATAGCATCAAGCTCATCAAAAAAAACAATGCAAGGAGAAACCTGTCTAGCTTTCTTAAAAATTTTTCTAACCCCTCTCTCTGCTTCCCCCACCCACATACTCAAAAGCTCAGGGCCCTTGATTGAAATAAAATTTGCTTCAGATTCAGTAGCAACAGCTTTAGCTAATAATGTTTTACCCGTACCAGGAGGACCATACAACAAAATACCCTTAGGAGGGGCAATCCCCATTTCCTTAAATGCCTGTGGATTCTTTAGCGGCCATTCAACTGCTTGTTTCAATTCCTGCTTAACTCCCTCTAACGCCCCTATTTGATCCCACTTAACATTCGGAATTTCAATTGAAACTTCTCTTAATGCAGAAGGCTGAACATCCTTTAAGCCATCAATAAAATCTTGTTGAGTTATTTTCAAATTTTCTAAAACCTCAGGAGGAATTGTTTCTTCTTCCAAATCAATTTTTGGTAAATATCTTCTAAGCGCCTTCATAGCAGCTTCCTTTGAAAGGGCTTGTAAATCAGCTCCAACAAAACCATGTGTAAGAGAAGCAAAAAAAGCCAAATCAACTTTATCTTTCCCTTCACCCTCCAAAGGCATTCCTCTTGAATGAATATTCAAAATATGCTCCCTTGCTTTCTTATCAGGAACAGTAAATTCTATTTCCCTATCAAATCTTCCAGGCCTTCTTAATGCTTCATCAATAGAATTAACTCTATTAGTTGCTGCCATTACTATTACTTCTCCTCTTCCTTCAAGACCATCCATTAATGAAAGCAACTGGGCAACAACTCTCCTCTCAACTTCACCAACAACCTCATCTCTCTTAGGGGCAATCGAATCAATTTCATCAATAAAAATAATTGAAGGAGCATTCTCCTGCGCATCTTTGAAAATATTTCTAACTCTTTCCTCTGCCTCTCCAACAAATTTCCCCATTATTTCAGGAGCAGAAATAGAAATGAAATGAACCTGCGCTTCATTCGCAACAGCTTTTGCTAATAATGTCTTACCCGTACCAGGAGGACCATACAACAAAATACCCTTAGGGGGAACAATCCCTAATTTTTGAAACAACTCAGGGTGTTTCATTGGCAACTCAACCATTTCCCTAACTTTTTTTACTTGTTCTCCTAAACCCCCAATATCCTCATAAGCTACTTTTGGGATATTACTTAAAGCATCCTTCACAGGCTTTTCTTTTAAAGAAAATTGAGTCGCATCAGTAACTTTTACTATTCCTCTCGGATTAGTATCAATGACACGATAAATAAAACCAGAACCAAAAACACTAATCCAAACATTGTCCCCAACATTCAAAGGCCTGCCAAGAAAACTTTTCTTCAAAATCCTGTCATAACCAGAAGCAATAATTCTAACCTCCTCAATGGGCGCAAGAACAACTTTTTTTCCTTCCTGTGGAACAACTTTTTGCACTTTAACTCTCTCATTCAACCCTACCCCAGAATTATGCCTAATAAATGAATCCATTCGAATAATTTTTTTACCCTCATCATCAGTACGAGCAGGCCAAACAATAGCAGCGGTTTTCTTTGAACCCTCAATTTGAACAATATCCCCAGAAGTAATGTTAAGAATAGTTTTTGTTTCCTTATCAAGAGTAACAATATTTCTTCCAACATGAGTAGGGTCAGGGTCCTGAACCTGAAGAACTATTTCGGACTTCTTATCCTCATGCTTCTCGTTCAGCGCAACCATACCAAAAACAACTCTTAACTGATTACCACTAAAAAAGGATTAAAAAGGTAAGTGAAACAAAACAAAAACTCTTAAAACAGGAACAAGCAATAAAGACAACAAGTATACAAAAAATCAAATCATTGCTTTAATTCAAACAATCCATTAGGCATTAATGAAACAAAATCATCAATTGAGAAAACAAAACCTTTTCTTTCAAAAATATCTTTTAACTGTTTTGCTGTTTGTTCTTTTGATTGCTTTCCTTGTTTTAATTCAACAACAAAATTGCAATGCTTTTTCACAGCAGAAAAAGGGCCGGACATTAATATTTTTTCTCTGTGAAAAAACCCTATTGCACAAGAAAGAGAAGTTTTTCTGAACCAATTCCTTTCCCCATAAATAACAAAAGCACCAGTTGAAAGAGATTCACCTGATTTAGCTGATTTTGATACTTGTTCTGGCTTCACTGAATAAGCTTCTGCCTGTGCTCTACCTTCCTCCCACGCTTTGGAAAAAGTTATTGCAAATTGCGCTGCCTCAAGCATTGATTGCTCAGGAAAAACAAATTCTCTCCCTTTAAGTTCCTCAGGAGCCTGAATAAAACAATGCGGAGCACCAAAAACATCAGCGTGAAAATAAACATCATTCTTCTTCATTCTCTTCTTTACAATCTCTTCATTACCCTCAGCATCCTTTCCCCCTATAACAAGCAAATTATCTGAGGAAAAAAACCATCTGTATTGCTCAAACCACTTTTTCTTGCGCTGTGCTTTTTGTTTCTGTAATTCTTTCTGTTGTGCCTTTAATTCTTCATTAATTTCCTTTTCTTTTTGTTTTTGTTTTCCAATTTCCAAAGCCTTTTTCAATCCTGCAATCCTTTTCCTGGATTCTTTAGCTTTATTGAAATAACCAGCAGCATTTTCTTCAATCGTTTTTGACAAATCAAGTTCTATTTCCATTTTAGCACCAGAAAAACAAAAATTTGAATTTTAATCCAATCCGGCTCTTTTTCTCATTATTTCAATTATTGAATCTGTTCTTGAACCGCGCTTGAAAGTAGGTTCAGTTAAATAAAATACCTGCCTATCTTTCACAATCTCATAATAACTAGGAATTTTTTTTACATAAGTCTCTTGAAGATTCTTATGATAAGATTCAACATCCTCATAAAACTGAAAACTTACAACATTAAAATTACCTGAACCCATTACTGAGTTCAAAGCAAAAACATGGGGATCATTCTGCGCTGCCTCAAGATATTTTCCAACCAAATCACGCTTAGAAAAATCTAATTGAAGAAGCTCAATACACTCAAGCTTGTAACCAAGTTTCCAAAAAGCAATTTTTGGCCCAAATCCTGTTAGAACACCCTCTTTTGTCAAAAAATCAAGAGAACTCTTTATTGTAGCTAAATGATAACCTGATTTTGATTTAATTCTCCTCAAATTAGGCTGAGTACAATTCTTATCTAAAAGATTTTTTAGTACATTCAATCTTATTTCATCATCAACACGCATTTTTTGAGCCATAACCACCACTTACGACAATTGTAGGAAAACCCTCCAAAAGTAATAAATTTTTACATCAAAAGGTATTTAAGTGTATTTTTTATTACACTTGAGGCCGGTTAATACTTATTAACAAAAGAGGATACTAATACTATTGTAAAGTTTTTGTAATAAAACGGGATGTGATAGAAGAGTGGGTAAAAAGGAAAAAAAATTGGAAGAAGTTATGGGGTAGGCTCACCAGGCTTTAATTGGATCTAATTCTAATTCCAACCCCATAATTTCAAAAAAAAATTAGGAAAACTATTTGTTAGAAAATTATTCTTTCCTTTTGTTAAGATTCAAGTAGAGGAGCTGATTTACAACTGCGTGAATTGTGTAGACTATTCCTGTGAGAAAAACAAGGACCCAGAACAAAACCAGTAAACCTGTGTTGTCAGCAAAAAAAGCTAAAACAAATTTTATTATAGAAACACTAAAAGGGATAAGGGAAAACAAAAAAACTATATGCTTATTTTTAAAAGAAGAAAAAATAGTTTTCCTAAAAGAACTAACAACACCCAGTTTTTTTGAAGAAATAATAGGGAATAAGAAATATAACAAAAAAATAAAAATAAAGGTAACAATAAAAGAAACTATTGTGCCAAAATCCGAAAAATTAAGGAAAAAAAGCACCAAAGCCTCGACGAAAGAAAAAATAGAAATAAATAAGAAAACAATTACTCCTGAAATAAATAATTTAACTAATTTAGGCTTCAATTCAAAAAAAGCTTTAGAAAAAGAAATTTTCCCTTTAACTGCCTGGTTTACAAGCAACGGGTACAATCCGGAAAAAAACAAATCCACAAAATAACTGAATACAGTAAGAACTAGTAAAAAAAGTGCAAGAAGAAAAAAATTCCTTAAATCATCAAGCACAATTTCTTCAGGAAGAATAGAAGTAAAAGAAATCATTTTATGCAAAAGCTGAGTGCTTAGCAAAATACCAAAACCATACAAGAACGCGAGAATTAATTTAGGTAAAAACAAAACAGGATGTTTTTTTAATAAAAAAATAGCTTTCATTAAAATTGAAAACTTGTCCAGGTTTTTGTGCATGCTTTCACTTCTTTACTTTTGCTACTTTTTTAGATACTTTCTTTTCAACAGAACCTACATCAGCAGGAGACTCATTTTTAGCAGGTTTCAAAACTTTTGTTGGCGAAACGGAACTATCAACTTTTTTTTCAACAAAAATACTTTGCACAGGATTTTCGGCAACAGGAACTTTTTTTGCCTCATCCGCTTTTTTTTCCTTATCTCCTTTCTTTACCCAATCTTTTTTTGAAACACAATTCATATTCAAGCACATTTTGTAATTAAACCTTCCATTCTTCACCTGAATAACAGGCGCATTACATTCAGGGCAATAAATATTCAGAGGAGTAATGAATCCCTTCTGAGGCAAAGGATAAGTAACAGTACAATTAGGGTAACTTGAACATCCAACAAATCTTTTCCCTGATTTGCCTCTCCTCACAACAAAATTAGCCCCGCATTTACATTTACCCATTACCTCACTAAACTTCAAAGCCATTCTTAAGCCAAGAGCAACAGATTCTTTATGCTCAAACAACAAATCCATTATTTTTTTTAATTCAGCACCAGATTTCTGAACAACCTCAAGCTGTTTCTTGTTTCCCGCTGCTATTTCATCCATTTCTTTTTCCAATTCAGCAGTCATCTCAGGCTTTGTAACGGTTTCACAATGCTTCTCAAGATTATCAATAACAGCAAACGCAACCTTGCTCGGCTCAATACTCTTATTCCCTGAAATGTATCTTCTAGCATAAAGTTTTTGTATAATCGCAGGCCTTGTTGATTTAGTCCCAAGATTATTATCCTCCATGAGCTTAATCAAAGAACCCTGACTGTACCTTCCAGGAGGCTGAGTTTCTTTCCCATAAATCTCAAGCTTATTTATTTTTACCTCATCCCCAACTTCAAGCCTTGGAAGCAAGGACTCATTCAACTCACTATAAGGATAAATTTCTTTCCAGCCAGCATGCAAAATAACCTGCCCCTTTGCCAAATACGGTTCTCCCTCAGCATCAAGCAAAACGCTAGTATTCTCTGTTTTTGCATCCTCGCTTAGTGTTGCTAGAAATCTCCTGCAAATTAATTCATAAATTTTCCATTCCTCATCAGATAAGGCTTCCTTCTGAACAGGAGTAACAGGATAAATCGGAGGATGATCCTTTGTTTCTTTTCCGGCAGAAGGAATAATTTCTTTCTGAGCAAGAACCTTTAACACATCATCCATAATTGCTTTAACGGAAACCAATTTGTTCAAAATTTCTTTTAATTTCAAACTTGCAGGATAAGTGCTGTTATCAGTTCTGGGGTAAGAAGTAAAACCTCTTTGGTATAAATGCTCCGCAACATCCATTGCCCTGCCGGCAGAAAACCCTATTCCTGTAGCTGCACGCAAAAATTCTGTAGTATTAAACGGGACAGGCTTTTTTATTACACGAGTCTTTTTATCAACTTTTTTCACAATAGCTTTCTTTGGTTGCTTATTGAAAATGGCAAGGGCTTTTTTTTCATCCCAAAACTTTTCCTCCTGATGCATTGCTTCAAATTCTTTCTTATCCTTCTCGCAAAAAGCAATTATCTCCCAATACTTTTTGCTCTGAAAAGCAAGCCTCTCCTTTTCCCTATCAACAACAAGAGCAAGCGTTGGGGTTTGAACTCTTCCAACACTCAAAAAATCTTTTCCTATTTGTCCAGAAACAATTGACAAAAACCTTGTAAGCACTGCCCCCCAAATTAAATCAAGCTCTCTTCTTGCATTAGCGGAGTAAGCAAAATTATAATCAAACTTCTCCAAAGAATTAAATGATTTATCAATATCCTCTTTTGCTATCGCAGAAAAATAAGCCCTTTGAACTTTAATCTCCTTATTAGTTGCCTGGGCATAAGTAATAGCCTCAAGCCCAATAGCTTCCCCTTCCCTGTCCGCATCAGTTGCAATAATTATTTTTTCCGCATCAGGCGCCAATTCCTTAATAGCATTAATTATCTGAAATTCTTTTTCTGAATACAAAATAATTCCAGGATTAATTAATTCTCTAACATCCACTCCGCGCCAATTAGCATACTTTTTCGGATACTCTACGTCAGAAATATGCCCGCGCAAAGGCACTAACTTTATTTCATTGCCATTCCAATTAAACTCAAAAACCCTTGCACCCGAAACAGTTTTCTGGTTAACTTTGCCATCAGCAAGCAATTCAGCAATTCTTTCCCCCGCAATGGCTTTCTCGGAAACAATAAGGTCCATGATGAAAAGGCTGGGCAAGAAAAAAGTTAAAAAGGAATAGCAGAGAAACGACAAACTAAAAATTAGTTCAAATCTTGTTTTGCAGAGTCGAACTAGGCAAAGTTTTTGTTTTCTTCAACTCAGAAAGCACAACCATTGTTTTCAAATCAATTACACCATCAATCAATCCTAACTGATTAATGAATCTTTCCGCACTCTCAAGATTAGGAACAATCAGTTTTGCAATCAAATTGTATTCCCCAAGTACTTGGTATAATTCAAGGATAAAATCCATTCCCTGGAGCTTCTTAATAATATCTTTCTGCTTTGAAACCTCGCAACGCATTTGAACATAAATAGGATTCTCGTATCCAAGAACCTTGTAATTCAAATCAACTGAAACCCCATTGATTATTCCTCTCCTCTTCAAGGATTCAACTCTTTTTTTTATTGCAACATCAGTTAATCCTGAATCACGCGCAATAGCAGAAAAAGAGGCTCTTCCATCAGATAAAAGCGCCTGTAAAATCAAGTGATCAACCTTATCAAGAGAAACCAACCAAACACCCCAAAAAAGTTAAAAAAACAAAACCCCTTATTAGGAAAATAAACCAAATAAGTATTATAAAGTTAGCTTTTTGAGCATTCAGATTGAACACATTAGGAAAATGTCAAAAACCTGGACAAAAATTAAGCTTAATTAACCAACCGATGAGATATTCATGTGTTTTGGGGATTAAATGGAACTAATTGAAGAAAAAATACAGGTAATAGCAAAAGAAATCCTTGAAGCAGGCGCCTCACAATGGACCATAACAAAAATAATCAAAACCTTAAGCGAAATGAACACAGCAAGCGAAAAAAAATTAAGAGAAAAAGCCCTTGAACTGCTAAAAGAACTGGATACAAACGCTGCAATGGTGTATGAAAGATTCAGCAAAATGAAAGTATACACTTCCAATGAAATGATAAAAGGGTTCAACAGAGGAAACATAATAACTTCCCTCCTAAAAGAAACCACTATATCAAGAACCGTTGCAGAAAAAATAACTTCTGAAGTAGAAAACCAGATAAAAGATTCAAAAATTTATTTTCTTACCCCAAGCTTAATACGTGAACTGGTAAATGTAAAACTACTCGCTTACGGTCTTGAAGAAATACATGACAACTATGTAAGAGTAGGCGAACCAGTGTATGAGATAAAGAAAAAACTCGAAGAAGTGCCCTATTCAGGAGAAATGGTTCGCGAATACAACATACTACTTGAACTGCCCCACTCGCTAAGGGAACTTCATTTTGACGGAACTATTCACATTGAGGATATAGAAGGATTCTCCCACAGACCCTTCGCTTACTCGTTCATAGCCGAGAAAAAAGATACTTTGGAAAAAACAATACTTAATGCAGCGAAACTTATCATACAAAACAAAAAATACTTTTGCCTGCAGCCAAGCATATACGGATTAACATTTGCATGCGCCCCATTTATAAAAAACGGCAAACACGCACAGCAAGCAGCAGAACTGATAAAAAACACTTGCGAAATAATTGAAAAAAAACCATTGCTCTCACTAGAATTATTTACCCCTACAGTATTAGAGCCGCTTGGCGCTTACAGAGAAAATGCTTCAAAAATCACTGCTAATTTGCTGGATCAAAATGCTATTGTAAGCATTGATTCAAAATATTGCTTAAAACTAATAGAACTCGACAAAAAACAATTCATGATACTAAATAACTCATCCGAAGAATACTATCCACTGACCAGACAATTATTTTCCCCTACAAAAGGAATGAGTTTATTTGTAAACCTAAACCTGGAAAAACTTGCAGAAGGAAATGATGAAAAACAATTCTTTGAAAAGTTATCACAAATAGCTGAAGAAATAAAAAAATTAAAACAAAAGAAAAAAGAACTCTTACTAAAAAAACCTTACTTGAAAGAATTTAAAGTGGAAGAAATGAAAACAGGAATAGGGCTGACAAATTTTTACAAGTTAAGCGAAAACTTTGAAGGAACAAAACCAATAGAATTTTCTAACAAAGCATTCCGAGAAATATCAAAATTATTTGAAGAAGATTTGCTCTTCGGATTAGCAAGTAAAAAAGCCCAACAAAGATTTTCTGAAAACTCAGGAAAAGAAATCTTTTCTCAAGACATCCTGCCCTTTGAAGAATGCTTGTCCTCAAAAAAATGCTGTTTCACAGGAAAAGCCGCAACAATAAAAGAACTCAACGAACTAATAGACAAAAAAGTAAAACAAATAGAATACGTTGGGTTATAAAATGCTGGAGTCTAGTCTGACAACATTGAAATCGAAAGGAAAAAAAGCATAAAAAGATTTATAAAAAAAGCCAGAACAGCAAAAATCTTCAGCCAAAAAAGCTTCTTTTCAATAGGCATATTTTTTGATTTAAAAACAAAAAACGCTAACAATAACACTGTTAAAGAAGAAAAAAAGGCCAAATCAAATATAATAACCCAACTGGAAAAATATCCCCAGTCAAAAAACCCACGCAATGCCCCAAGGAAAAAGAACAACAAGCCATAAAGAACTATTTGCGCCATGTAAAAAGTCGGAAGAGAATAGACACATGTAAGACAAAGCAAACTACCTGGTTTCTTCCTATAAACAAAAACCAAAGCAAGCAAAAGCAAAGGAATTCCCATAATGATTATTATTGAAATCAAAGATGAAATAAAATCATTATTAGAATCACTAACATAACTACTAGTACCCCTTGGAAGCGCTAAAACAATTGCACAACAAGGTTGAGCATCCCCACAATAATCAGCACCAGACACCCCAATATCATATTTGTTCTGATCAAGAGATTTCAATTTCTCATCAACCAGCTCACCTGTTTGCTTGCAAATAACTTTTGCACTCATTTTTTTCTGGATTGAGCCAATATACCTAACATAACTACCATTCCCTACCTCTATCCTATTATCATCCCAATACTCCCCTTTCACAAAAAAAATCGAATTAGCATAAAGGTCAACTTTTGTCACCAAATCCTCAACATCAATCATTTCATCAGCGCGCAAAACAAAATCTAGTGTAGTTGCTTCTCCTGAAGGGTAAGATATTTTTATTGCAGAAGAAATCAAGTCTCTGTTATCAATGTAACTCGACACCTGAGACGCAAAGCAAAAAGAGCATAAAACCAAAAGAATTAAGAAAAATAAAAAGAACCTATTTTTTGGCATGAATAAGATTAAGCGTAAGTGATATTAAAGCCTTTTGAAGGAATCAGAGCTTTGTTCCGTGCCTTGGCTGTTCTCTTAGTCTTGTCCCATAATAAGGCTTTGGCTTTTCTTTGCGCGGAGCTCTTGCATGAGTAACTTCACTGCTTTTTAGTAAATCAACTCTGAGCAAATAAGCATAGGACTTTGCCTGCTCAATAAAAGGAACCAGAAAAACAAGGATTAACAAAAAAGAAGCAATTACTCCTGGCAAACCAGCTAAATCAAGTGCTAACTCAATAAGAATTATCACAAATAAAAGAATCGATGCTAAAACAAAAATTGCTAACGCAACAAGCGGACTTTCAAACCAAAACTCAATACTCCTCTGAATTCCCTCACCAATTGATGAACCATTAAGAACAATGCTTTGCGGAGCAAACATTATTACAAGAGATAAAATTAAGTTAATTGCCAATGCAACAAGAACAAGGCCAAAAATCAAGCCAAGTGAACTAATAGCATAAAATATTATTGCAAAAACAAGGTAAAGGAAAAAAATCTTTAACGCAGCATCCTTAAACAATGCATTCCAGTAAGTATCAAAATTTATTGTCTGAACATCCCTGTGAACAGAATAAACAGTTAGTGAAACAAAGAAAGAAAAAATGTATAAGAAAACAAGAGCAATAATCAATCCTATTACACCCAAAAGGCTTGTATTAAGAGACAAAAAAACCGTGCCAGAACCTAAAAAGAATTGTTGGAATAAAAGAAATAAAGGCAAGAACAAGAATAATACCCCAAAACTAAGCATTACCTTGAAATTAGAAACATACTCCTCAATAGCGCGTTTCAAAACAACATCAAGCATTTAACCCACCAAATACTACTTTATGCTGGTTAAAAAAGTTTAAAAAAACACGTAATAAGCAAAAAACAGGGGAAAAACGCAAAAACAATGAAAAAAATAAAAAAAATCCATCACTCAACTAAACAAAGAAATTCCCCTTCAAAAAAATGAGCTCTTGCTAAAACCAACTTCGCTTTAACCAAATACCCAAAACCTTTTTTTAAGAAAACCGGTTTGTATTCATTTGTTCTCCCATTAAAACCATTAGTTGCTTTCTCAGAAACAAGGCAAAGAACTTCCCTGCCAACAAGTTCCTTATTTTTTTCCAAAGCAATTTTATCAAAAAATTCTGCTAAATGCCTACTCCTTTCCTTTTTTTCCAACTCATTCAACTGATTAGGCATTTTCTCCGCAAGAGTTCCTTTTCTTTTCCCAAAACGCGAAACATTAACTACATCAAACCTGATTTTTTTAACCAAATCAAGGCTTTTTTTGAAATCCTGTTCTGATTCCCCTGGAAAACCAACAATAATATCAGTGGAAATGCTTATTTGAGGAACAATTTTTCTTGCATACTCTATGCAAGAAACAAAATCCTTTACAGAATATTTCCTGTTCATAGCCTTAAGCACTTTATCGCTCCCACTCTGCACAGGCAAATGTAAAAACTGGTACAATCTTTCATCAGAAAATAATTGCATTAATTCTTTTCTTATTTTCAAAAAATGATTAGGATTCATCATGCCTAAACGAATACGAAAATTTCCCTTATTCTTCAATAATTCCTTTAAGAGTTCAGGAAGAGAAGAATTAATGTCAAAGCCATAACAACCAAGGTCCTGCGAAGTAATCCAAATTTCTTTTGAGCCTGACTCAAGGGCTTTTTTGAAAGCAAATTTAATGCTTTCAACTGAATAAGAATGCAGATTCTTTCTGGCAAGCCTTGAGGAACAATAAGCACAATTACCCAAGCATCCTGTTGAAATAGAAATAATTGAAATCAATTCATGCGATTTAACAGGAATTATTTCAGGCGAAAACTCTTTCTCTTTAACCCCAAGAACCCTGCACAATAAAGCGAGAGATGTACCCAAAACAATTATTTCTTTAGATATTTTTTGAATAGTTTCATTCTGCGCAGAAGCAAGACACCCCATAACAATAAGCTTTGATAAAGATTTTTTGTGCTCCAGCAAAAAACAAATCCTTGAAAGCATTCTCTGCTCAGTAACCTGTTTCACTGAACAAGTATTAATTATAACAAAATCCGCTTTCTTAAAATCCTTTATTTGCTCAAAATTATTTTCCTTAAGAAAACCCGCTACCTGTTCCGTTTCAGAAAGATTTAATGAACAGCCGTAGCCTTCAACAAAAAAACTTTTCATTACAATCACTCAAATAAAGAGACAGGAAAAAGAAACTTATTCGCTTTCTCTATATTTTTTATAAAGTTCTCTTCCGAACAAAGGAAGCCAACCAGCTATCGCACCTAAAACAAAAAGCAAAAACATGCTTTTCCTTAATTCAGGCCAGTAGTTAACAGGAATCATTTGCTGAACAGTCTGAGCCTGATTTGCCTGTGCCTGATTAATAAACTCCTGATTAATCTTTGAAACAGTCTGATTACATGACTGTGAATCAGTTTCAGAAATACAAAAATACAATGAATACTTCGCCCCATTCCTTGAATTCAGGACAGCTATTTCCCCAACATAAAAAGACAAATTAATGTAATACCCTACAAACAGAACTATTAAAATCAAAACAAAAAACCATATTCCTGCAGCCTCTTTTGTCTCAAAAAAAGAATTCCACCACTGAATTAAAACAAAAGCCAGAATAAAACCAGCAATAGGAGCAAGGAAATACATTACTGAATTCCAGACATCATAAGGCAAAAGCAACCCAATAACAGGAATATTCCTCAAGCCCTGCAAAGCAGAAGGCGCCAAGCAACTAGTACCCTTAACAGGGTTCAAACAAGCGCCCCCAATGAACCACATTATTAAATAAGAAAAAACAAGCCAAGCCACAACAAGAAGCAGGAATTGTTTTCCATTAAATTTATGCGACAAAAAAACACCTTCAACTTAAATATAATCACTAACCAATGATGAGTTTTTAACCTTTATGACGCCCTCTTATTTTAGAAGTGCTTTTATGACAGAAATGGAACTCCCTTGGGTAGAAAAATACAGACCGCATGGACTGAAAGAAGTTGTTGGTCATGATGAAATAACCCATCGATTAAAAAGTTACGTGGAAAAAAGAAATATGCCGAACATGCTTTTCGCCGGACCCGCAGGAACAGGAAAAACAAGCTCAAGCATTGCACTTGCACGCGAATTATTCGGTGCAAACTTTGAACAAAATTTTCTTGAACTAAACGCATCCGATGACCGAGGAATAGATGTTGTCAGAAATACAATAAAAGATTTCGCACGAACACTAGCATTTGACTCAGGATTCAAAATAATTTTTCTTGACGAATGCGATGCCCTGACAACAGATGCCCAGCAAGCGCTAAGAAGAACAATGGAAAAATACACAAAAACATGCCGATTTATTTTATCATGCAACTATTCTTCAAAAATACTTGAACCAATCCAAAGCAGATGCGTTGTATACAGATTCAAACCCTTGGGCGCAAAAGATATTGATAAACAAATTAACCACATAGCAGAAAAAGAAAAACTCCAAGTAGATGAAAAAGCAAAAATTGCCATAAATTATGTTTCACAAGGAGATTTAAGAAAAGCAACAAATGTTTTACAAGCAGCTGCCTCCCTTGACAAAAAAATTACTGAAGAAATTGTTTACAACGTATCAAGCAGGGCAAGGCCTGAACAAGTACAAGAAATGATTATTCTAGCATTAAAAGGAAAATTCCTTGAAGCAAGAAAAAAACTTGAAGAACTAATGTACGAACAAGGAATGAGCGGAGAAGATATTGTAATGCAGGTATACAGGGAAACAATGAACCTTGATGAAAAAGAAATATCTGAAAAACAAAAAATTGAATTAGTTGATACTATAGGAGAATACGATTTTAGAATAGTTGAAGGGGCAAACGAAAGAATACAATTAGAAGCTTTGTTAGCACAGTTTATGAAATACAAAAAGTGAGAACATGGGAAAACTTTTTTCCGTAAGAGTAAGGAAACGAATTCCAGTAAATCTTTCTGCAAAGAATTCACATATAAGAAAACTAATCCGCACCTCAGAAAGGCAAACAGGATGGAAAGCTTTACACTCAAGACCTGTAATGAGCGAAAAAGAACAAGCCATTTACCAAGATACAAAAATTACAAGAAAACTAATAAGAATATGCACGGGAAAAGCCCTTGATAATGAAGTAATTTATGATAAACAAAAAAGAGCAAATATTCAAAGAGCAATGCAAACCTATGTCAATGCAAAAAATATTGAAAAGCAAAACACAGCGCTAAAAACAATACTTAAAGAATTGGGCAGTGAGGCAATGTACAGGGATTTCTTAAAAAAAGTTCACATTGCACAAATTGAAAATCTAAGAAAAATGTGATTCATATGAAAATCATCTGCCTTGACTTGGAAGGAGTGCTAATCCCTGAATTCTGGGAAGAATTCTCAAAAGCAACAAAAATTCCCGAACTAATGCGAACAACACGTGATGAACCTGATTATGATAAATTAATGAAAATGAGGATGCGTGTCCTTAAAGAAAATAAATTAGGGTTAAAAGAAATTAACAAAATTGTTTCAAAAATGAAGCCGTTTAAAGAAGCGCCAGAATTTGTTTCATGGCTCCGCGAAAGAGCACAACCAGTAATACTAACAGGCTCATATTATGATTACATCATGCCCCTAATTGCAAAACTCAATTACCCATTCATAATAGCAAATACTTTAGAGATTTCTCCAAGAGGAGAAGTAATAGGATACAAATTAAGGGAAAAAGACGGGAAAATAGAAATGGTTCGAAGATTTCAAGAAGCAGGATACGAAGTAATAGCAATAGGTGATTCATTCAATGATTTAGGAATGCTGAAAGGCGCGAACAAAGGAATTTTGTTTAAAGCGACTCCAAAACTAATCATAGAAGAAAAAGAATTTCCCCACGCAGAAACATTTGAGGAATTAAAAAAAATACTTGAAAAACTTTTATAAGAAATAATTTCTAAGGATAAATAAAAATTAATTTCTAACAACATGCAGGAAATTAATTTTTTCAATAATAAGTAATACTTTTTCAAAACCACTGATTAATTCTTGTCTGTGATTTAAAATAAGTTATTAAAGCAGATTTCTTTTTGTACTGCTCAATAGGCACAGTTAGTTTTTTTGATAAAAAATCAAGCGCAAGATCAAAGTTGGAAAATTCTAATGGTTTTTCTTTTAACGCAGCACGCACATTCTCTCTAATCTGCCACACCCCAAGAGGAACCGCATAATCTTTCCCAATTTCCCTAAAAACAATCGCAGCAGCATTAAGTTTTTTCCCATCCAAGTACTCAACAATAGCCAAACGGGAAGCAAAATATGCTCCCTCAGTTTCCTCAGGATAACCCTTTAACCCTGCATTTAATTCATAATCCGCCCCAATAGTATACTTTGTTGCGCCCTGTGTCCAAATTCCTCCTGGAAGCCAGCACTCTATTTGTTCAAAACTCCAAGGATAAGGCATCAACAAAACCCAAAAATCATTATCAAGGTATTTAGAGTGAAATAACTTAAAACAATCAATAACCTTGTTTTGCGGAAGCCTCTCTTCAATAAAAAATTTTGAAATATTTGAGTCAACAGCAGTAATACTCCATCTTGTTGGAACAAGTTTCCTGTTCTTTTTTACTCCAAGAGCTCCTGAAGAAAGGACTTTTGCTAAAGTAGAAACAGGAAAACCTTTTTTGAACAAATCAATTAACGCAGTATTTGATTTAACCGCAGTATCAGAAACATAATAATCAATTTCTTTAGGAATTTTAGGATTCTCAATCATCTGTAATTTATCAAGCTTTGCTGAAGGACCTAATGGGGCGGAGAAAGAATCAAAAGAAGTTTCGCTTCTAGGTTTCTCTGCAAGCTTAACCTCAAGTTCAAACAAATTAGAAGCCATAGCAACTTCTTGAAACTCCATTAACTCATAATTAGGATTAGAGGCAAGCGAAACAGGAATTGTTTTATAACTCCTCAGTAAAGATTCGCGAAAAGAAATTATTTGCTCCTGAGGCAACCCATACCATTTCTCAGGCAAATCACTCATCTCACTAACCTCATTAGGAAGAGCTGAAAGCGGAGCAACCGCAACTTTCGGATAATTCTGCCAAGAAACAAAAAAACCAGGAGGAGAAGCACCAACAAAATCCGTTCCAACCATAGAAGAAACAATTTTTGTGCTACTAAACTGCTTCTCAAGAATAGGGCACTTAGACAAGCCACACAAAAGCTTACCCTTACACTTAATACACAATTCAGGAGAAATCACAAAACCAACTTCAAAAACAAAAGTATTAATGTTCTTCAAATTAATAAGTCTAATGTGTTTTAACCATAAAAGTCAGGGCAAAGAATACCTTTTTATTTCAGTGAGTCATTTAATTGTTGAAGTGAATGTAAATGAGTTTTGGCGATTTTGCTAGAGAAGCTAAGAAAAACACTCCTCAAAGAATACCATCAGGAAAACCTGAGAACCTTGTTGAAGCAGCAGAAAGCCAACCAGCACAAAAAAAAGATATTTCTTACAAAGACTCTGAAATCAAGGGATTCGTGCCACAACAAAGAACCAGCATGTCAAGAAAAAATATTGATTCAAGATGCGGAAGCATAATAAGAAACATTGCTTCAGAATCAAACATACGCTCCCAAACAGGGGGAGAAGCAACATGGGAAGAATGCAGGCACAGAAAAAACAGTAATGGCAGAGATTTCTGCTCAGAATACCATTCATTATGCGCAAAAGAAAATTGCCGAAAAGCGCGAAAATAATTTTCTAAAATCGAGGGTGATTAAAAAATGGCTTTTCAAACACTTGTAGAGGATTCAAGAAGAATGAACGCAAAAATGATTGCAATGGGGCAAAGCATTGATATCCAAAAAATGCCTCGACCAAAAGCAGGAACGGTTTCAGCCAGAAAAGCTACTTATACTCCTGAAGGGAGTGATGTTGAAAAAATGCTTTACCCAAAAAACTTTAAAGCAAGAACATACGAAGAAGAACCGCAGAAAAAACTTGAAACAGTAAACCCGGAAATGGTAAAAGAAATACAAGAACAGGTGCAAGAACCTGCAAAAATAATTGGTGATGATGAAGTAATAGTTAATCCAAAACAACAAGAAAATGAAGAGACCCTAGAAAAACCTTGTTTAGGGCCAGTATGGCAAAGATGCAGGCACTACAAAGCACAAGGCGAAAGAGCCTTTTGCAGAGAATACTTAGGCTGGTGCGCAAAAGAAAAGTGTTCTAGACCAAAACTGTGAAGCCACTACGCACTATCAAAGATAGTGCATGAGTCAATCGTCTGGTCATGGCGAAACAGGACCGCAAAAGAAAAATGCTCAAGGCCCTCCCCATAAAACAAACCTTATCCTATTCAGGAAAGTACAGCAAACTTAAGCAAGTATATAAAAATAAACGACAATCGTCCAACCTAATTAGTTGCTTTAAAAACATTTAGCATAAAAAAATCCATTATGGATAATGCTGAAAAAGAATACTATGAAAAGTTTTGGCACACAACCGCACACGTATTCGCTAGTGCACTAACAGAACTATATCCTAATGTAAAAATCGCTATCGGACCCCCAATAGAACAAGGCTTTCATTACGATTTTGAACTTGACAAAAACATTGATGTAAAAGAAATGGAAAAAATAGAAGAAAAAATGCGAGAAGTTTTGAAAAGAAAAGAAGAAGTAATTAGAAAAGAAATTCCTGTAAAAGAAGCACTTGAATTATTCAAAGAAAATCCTTACAAAGTAGAAATGATTAATGATCTGGAAAAAGAAGGCGAAACAAAAATAGGAACTTACACAAACGGAAAATTCACTGACATGTGCAAAGGCCCACACCTAGAATCCACTGCAGAAATAGGCGCAGTAAAGTTATTAAAAATTTCAGGAGCATACTGGAAAGGAAACGAAAAAAACAAGCAATTACAACGCATATATGGAATATCATTCAAAACACAAAAAGAATTAGATGAATGGATTGAAACAAGAAAAAAAGCTGAAGAAAATTCGCATATAAAGCTCGGAAAAGAACTTGATCTTTATTTAATAAGCGAACAAGTAGGAAAAGGACTCCCAATATGGTGCCCAAACGGTACAATGCTAAGAATGCAATTACAGGATTTATTGGTGAAAGAGCAAATAAAAAGAGGATATTCTTTTGTTATAACCCCCCACATAGGGAGGCTTGAATTATTCAAAATCTCAGGACACTATGATAATTACAGAGAAATGATGTACGCACCAATAAAAATTGAGGATGAAGAATATTTACTCAAGCCAATGAACTGCCCATTCCATATTCAATATTACATGAAAGGGCAACATAGTTACCGTGACCTGCCAATGAGACTAAGCGAAATGGGAACTGTTTACAGATACGAAAAAAGTGGGGAACTAAGCGGATTACTAAGAGTAAGAGGATTTACTCAAGATGATGCACACATATTCTGTACAGAAGACCAGGTAAAAACAGAATTCAACGGAGTATTTGATTTAGTAATGAAAATAATGGGAATATTAAAACTAAAAGATTTCAGAGTAAGAATCGGCACACGCGACCCAACAAGTAGTAAATACATTGGGGACCCGGCGCACTGGGAAAGAGCAACACAAGAAATAATTGAAGTATTGAAAGACAAAAAAATAAATTTTGAAGTCAATCCAGGAGATGCAGCATTCTATGGTCCAAAAGCTGATATACTTGTAAAAGATGCACTTGGAAGAGAATGGCAAACAGGAACAATCCAACTTGATTACAATTTGCCTGAAAGATTCCAATTAGAATACACAGGCCAAGACGGGCAAAAACACAGACCAGTAATGATACACAGAGCACCATTCGGAAGCTTTGAAAGATTTACAGGAGTAATAATAGAACACTTCGGCGGAGCATTTCCATTATGGCTAAGCCCGGAACAAGTACGAATAATCCCGCTCTCAGATAAATTTATTGATTACGCAAAACAAATACATGCAAAGCTCCTTGATGCTGAAGTAAGAGTAAAACTTGATGACAGAAACGAAACACTAGGTTACAGGATAAGAGAAGCACAAAAAGAAAAAATTCCATACGCACTAATAGTTGGTGCAAAAGAAGCAGAAGCAGGAACAGTGGCAGTAAGGCCAAGAAACGGAAACCAAGAAGTAATGCTACTTGAGAAATTCATTGAAAAAGCGCTGAAAGAAATAAAAGAAAAAGCATAAATCACATGCAAAACCTAATCAAATTCGTCGCAGAGAAAGCAAAGAGAATTTTATAATACTTATCAAACACAATCTGAAACAGTGATACTAATGTCGGAAACAAAACTCCCTGATAAAAACAAGCAACCAAGCGAATGGTATACTGAAATAATCAAAGAAGCAGAGCTAGCTGATATACGTTATGGAGTAAAAGGGGCAATAGTTTTCCAGCACTGGTCAGTAGAAGCAATGGAACTCATGTATGATTACATGGAAAAAGACCTCAAAGAAAGAGGACACAAAAACTACTGGTTCCCTACCTTAATTCCTGAAAGTTATTTCTTAAAAGAAGCAGAACACATACAAGGATTCAGTCCTGAAGTATTCTGGGTAGAAAAAGCAGGAAACGATATTCTTGAAGAAAAACTCGCGCTACGCCCAACATCAGAAACAGCTTTTTACACAATGTTCTCATTATGGATACGCTCTTACAAAGACTTACCATTCAAAGCTTATCAGCGTGCAAACATGTTTAGATATGAATCAAAAGCAACAAGACCCTTTTTGCGGAGCAGGGAATTTCATTGGATAGAAACACATTGTGCTTTCGCAACAGAAGAGGAAGCATTCAAAAGTGTATTAGAAGATATGGAAACCACAAAACGAATAGTGTATGGAGTATTTGGGGTGCCAACAATTGTATTCGAAAGACCAGCGTGGGACAAATTCGCAGGAGCAGCAAGAACATTCGGAGCAGATGCAATTACCCCACAAGGAAGAGTAGTACAGCAACCAAGCACCCACATGATAAACCAGCATTTTACCAAAGTATTTGGAATAAAATTTGTGGACAAAGATGAAAAAGAAAAAACTCCTTTCACAACATGCTACGGACCTGCAATCTCAAGAATATTCGCTTCAGTTGTTTTAACACATGGAGATAATAAAGGACTGCGCTTTCCATTTGAAATCGCACCAAAACAAATCGTGATAATCCCTATACTTGCTGAAAAAGAACCTAAAGTTCTGAAGAAAGCACAAGAAATTATGCAAATACTCAAAGAAAAAGGCTATAGGGTTGAACTTGATGACACGGACAAGAGGCCTGGAGAAAAATTTTATTACTGGGAAATGAAAGGTGTGCCCCTAAGAATAGAAATAGGCCCAAAGGATTTGAAGGAAGGGAAAATTGTTGTTTCAAGAAGAGGTGCTGAAAATAAAACAAGTGTTCTTGAAAAAGATATTGCCAAAGAAGTAGAAAAACAAGGAAAAGAACTCAGTGAAAACTTAAAAAAACAGGCTATGAAAAGCTTTGAGGGATTAATAAAAGATGTTAAAACAATAGAAGACATAAAGAACATTGTTGGTACTGGAATTGCAAGGGCAAACTTTTGCTCCGTGGAAAAAGATGGCACTCCTTGCGCTGAAGTAATTGAAAAAGAAACAGGCGGAAAAGTAAGAGGAACACGAGGAGACACAAACGAAAACCCAATTGGTAATTGTGTCATATGCGGAAAAAAAGCCACAAAAGTAGTGTATATTGCCAAAGATTACTAATTATACACACCGAAAAAAAATCTAAATCCAAACAACCAAAAATGAAAGACTTTTTGCCTAGTACAAAAAGCCTTAAATAAAGGAAAACCCTATTTTTTGCATGCCTACTGATTATTTGGAAGACATCATTGGCCAAGCAAAGGCAAGCACCCAAAAAGAAGAACAAGCGCCTATTGAAGAGCCGGTAAAAGCAAAACCTGAGGACAAGGAAGAACAATTAGCGCAGGAAGTAAAACAAAAAGACATGCAGGAATTCAAGCAAACAATGATGGAAGAAACAGAACCAACTCCTGAAGAAAAAACAGCTATTGAAAAAGAGCTTGATGAAACCAGAAAAATAGAAATAGATGCATACGGGAAAGTAAAAATCTATAAACTCCCTAACAAGCCATTAGCATACTATTTTTTGCCAGCAACAAGACCAACAGCAGCAGAAAGAAAAGTAATTAACACACTAAAAGAAGCAACTACAAGACTCATCAGCATTGCTCCTTACAAAATAAGGGATCCTGAGGAAAGAAGAATTATTTACAAGCAAAAAATAATTGAAATAATAAAAAGCAATCCAACATTAAGAATTCCTGAAAGCAGAACCCTATTTTATGCTGATGCTGTTGTAAGAGAAATGGTAGGCTACGGATTAATAGATGATTTAATCAAAGATGACCAGTTAGAAGAAATAATGATTGTGGGACCAAAAAAACCTGTTTATGTTTTCCACAGAAAACACGAAATGATGACAACAAACATAGAATTTTTTTCAGAACAAGAAATAGAAGACCTAATAAATAAAATCGCGAGAGAAGTAGGGCGAAGAGTGGATGTTTCATCCCCTCTGCTTGATGCCAGATTACTTGATGGGTCACGTGTAAACGCAACCATTCCCCCAGCATCAATCTCAGGAGGAACACTAACAATAAGAAAATTCAGGGCAGACCCTTACTCACTAATTGATTTAATCAAAATGGGAACATTGAGCAGTGAAGCGGCAGCATTCCTCTGGATGGCAATTGATGGATTAGGAACAAAACCAGCGAACATACTAATATCAGGTGGAACAGGTTCAGGAAAAACAACTTTGCTTAACGTGCTTGCTGCATTCGTTCCAGACAGGGAAAGAATAATAACAATTGAAGACACAGCTGAATTAAACCTGCCAATAAAGCATTGGATAAGATTAGAATCAAGGCCGCCAGGGATAGAAGGAACAGGAGAACTCAAAATGGATATACTCACAAAAAATTCCTTAAGAATGAGGCCTGACAGAATAATTGTAGGGGAAATAAGGCATGAAGAAGCATTCACTTTATTCACAGCGATGAACACAGGGCATGATGGAACGCTAGGAACAGTACACGCAAACAGCCCTGATGAAACACTAATCAGGTTAACAAGCCCCCCAATGAATGTCCCAAACATAATGATGTCGGGACTAGATATGATAATCGTAGAACACAGATACTATGACAGAAAAAAAGGAACTATGAGAAGAGTAAGCGAAATCGCAGAAGTTTACGGAGCACTAGAAGGTCATCCAAAAACACAAACAATATTCCAACGAGACCCAACACGCGACACCTTAGACAAAACACTTGTTGACAGCAAATACCTCAAAGTACTACAAAGCTTCACAGGAACAACAAAAGACAAAATTATGTCAGAAATGAATTCAAGAAAAGAATTTTTAGATTCTTTGGTAAACCAAAATATAAGAACACTTGGTGAAGTATCAGAAAGAGCAAAAAGATTTGTGCTTGAAAAAAAGAATATTGGTGAAATAAATGGCTGAACCGGGAACAAGCATCGACCAGGACGAAGTTGATAAAATAGTTGAAACAATGAAACGCAAGTACCGTGAAGAAGGAATGCAGTTTGATGAAGTATCAGGCTCACTAAAAGAACTCAGGGGGATAATTGCAGAAGACACTTACTCAAGAACAGATATAGAAAACAAAGAAGACCTAGAAGATTTTGATTCAAAAATAGCCCAGCAAGTAGGAAATGTATACCTACACATGAAAGGGATACTAAAGCCAATTCAGATGACTCTAAAAAAAATCCCTTTCAGCGATGAAATCGGCTATTACTTGTACTCAGCAAACATGCCTTATTCAGCAAACCAATATTTAGCTTTAACAAGCGCAGCAGGACTAATAGGCGCTTTAGTTGCACTAATCGCAGGACTATTCCTGGGCGCAATGATTGCAGCAACAACAAAAAATATTTTCTTTGCAACAATAATGCCATTCGCATCAGCAATAGTAATAGGGCTTATTACTCTAATAATAGTTCTTAATATCCCAAAACAAAAAGCAATCGCACGTGGTAATGCCTGCTCAGTTGAACTCCCTTTCGCATTAAGGCACATGGCTACAGAACTAAGGGCAGGAATAGGATTATACAAAACAATACAAGCAGTAACAGCAACAAACTATGGAGTATTAAGCGAAGAATTTGCAAGAACAATATCAGAAATAGAAGAAGGCACGGATACAAGCGTTGCATTAAAACACATGGCTGTAAGAACACAAAGCAAACCACTGAGAACAGCGCTCGGCCACATAATAAGAGCAATGAGAATAGGAGGAAACCTTTCAGCAATAATGAGTGAAATAGCAAAAGAAGTATCAGATGATTTAAAAAACAAAATAATTTCTTTCTCCCAACAAATGAACTTCTTTGCAGTAATATTTATTTTCTTAGGAATAGTAATGCCAGTAGCAATAATGATTCTTGGCGCAATAAGAAACTCCCCTATAGCCGCAACAGGTCAAGACCTTTTCAAAGCAGTCCCACTCACCCCACAAGTACTTTTAATTTTTTATTTGATTCTCATGCCAATAGTTTTTATATTTATGAATGCGATGGTTTACATGGCCCAACCAAAGATGTGATTTGATGGAACAAACAATACTTGAAAAATATGCAGAATGGATGGAGTTCGGAAAAATTAAGTACCCCCCAATTACGTGGATAGGCATAGCAATAGGGGCAACAGTATTAGTAGGAATAATTAGTTTTGTATTAAGTTCATTAATTATAAAAGAATTAACACTAATACCAATAGCATTCAGCATCGCAACCCTAGTACTAATAATAGGGTACCCTTACATGAAAAAAGAAACCATTATTGATGGAATAGAAAAAAATTTCAGTGACGCATTAAAACAAATGGCAGATACACTAAAAGCAGGAGACACATATGAAAGTGCGTTAAGAGAAGTTGTTGATTCTGATTACGGCAGGCTTTCAGAAGAAATGCAATTAGCGCTCCGCAGGTTGGAAGACGGCGAAAACCTTGACACTGCATTAACAGGATTTGCAAAAAGAATTGATTCAAGATTAATCAGGAGAACAATAACAATAATATTGGATTCCATAAAAACAGGGGCAAGCTTGGCAGAAATCCTTGACGAAATAGCTGAAGATGTCCGCGATTTGCAAAGATTAAAGGAAGACAGAAAATCCAACACAACAATGCAATTTATGTTCATGATTGCTTCAGGAGGATTTATTGCCCCCTTAATCTTTGGAGAAATAAATGCTGTTGTTGCAGCATTCTCAAACATGGGCGGCCAGGTAACAACCGCAGCACAAATGGCAGCAGCACAAGAAACAAACAATTTCATAATAATGCTAATCCAAATGTATATCATAATAGAGGTAATTGGCTCAGGGGCAATGATGTCATTAATACGGGAAGGAAAACTCAACAAAAGCATTATATATATCCCAATTCTCTTATTGTTAGCGTTCATAATGTATTACACCTCTTCAATTGTTGTTAAAGGAATGATATCGGGATCAGTATGATGGAAGAAAAAGCACAAGTAAATATAGAATACTTGCTGATAATTGCAGGGGCGGTAGCTGTCGTCACAGTCGTTTCACTTTATGTAAAAACCAGTGCAAATACCGCAGCACAAACCGCACAACAACAAATCGAACAAAACCCTTAAAGCAATTTAAAAAAGCCAAAGGTAGGTTTAAAAACCTAAAAAACATTATAATAAATTAGTTTTATAATTCAAAAGGAGGATTCTCAATGGAACAAAAAGCACAAGGAGCAATAGAATATTTATTGATAATAGGAGCAGCAATCCTAGTAGTAGCAATAGTAATTGTGGCAATGACCGGAATAGTAGGCACTGGACAACAGACAGGAACATCAGCTACAGGAGACTATAATTCACAACTTGGAGATTTGAACAGCCTAAAACAATAAATCTACGAATGTGAATAATGAATTCATTTAAAAAGAAAAGGCTCAATGCCTTTTCTTTTCTATTTTTTTTGAACAAAATAATTAGGTTTAAATACTTCTTTTCCCTAATATGAATGGTTTTATGGAACGCGGACAAGGCTCAATAGAATATTTATTACTCTTAGCAGCAGCAGTTGTTGTTGTGGGAGTTGTAGTAGCATTCATAATAAGCACAATAGGACCAGTGCAAGATACAGGGAGCCAACAAACCTATGATTATACCTGCAAAACTTTAGACACAAATAGTTTCCTATGCGGATGCTATGAATGCAATCTAAACAAAGGCGGTTACTCCCCTGAATTAAAAATAACCAAAATGGCAAACAAAACGGATTGCGATGCTTTATCAGTTTATAAAAATGATTCCTTGCTTCTAGGAAGCAAATGCTCTGGCTGGTAAAAAGTGTGTTTTATGGAAGAAAAAGCACAAGTATCCTTTGAGTACCTACTTACAGCAGTATTCGCAATAATGCTCGCGATAAGCGCAGCAATAATAGTTGAAACCTTGAAATCATTAGCCCTACAAGCACAAGCAGACATACTCTCCACAAGAGCAAGAGTAATAGAAAACATCATGACAAACTAACAAACAAGAGTAACCTGCAAACAAACAATCCTTTTTGCTCTACAATAAAACTTTATAAACAATAAACCCCTAATTCTAGAAATGCTTACCATTATATTTTACTCATCAATAATAATCTCAATACTTGGATTATTAGCTGCTACATATACTGATTTGAAAGAAAGAATCGTTCCGAATAAATTAAATTACGGCCTGGCAATAACAGGACTTGTGATATTCGCACTACAATCATATTTCGAAGCAAGTTACTTTCCTTTGCTGTATTCAGTATGCGGATTATCCTTTGGATTTTTATTCGGCTGGGTAATGTGGAAACTAGGCGTATTTGCAGGAGGAGATGTGAAATTATTTATGGGATTAGGCGCCCTAAACCCTTTTACTCCAGCACTACTAAAAATAGGGGCTTTTTCAACAGCGAATATTCCTTTATTTCCAATTACATTATTTATTTACTCCTTAATTTCTTTCCTCCCATACGGCTTATTTGTAATAACATGCAGAGTAAGCAAAAATAAAAAGTTTCAAAAAGAATTATATAAAGAAATGAAACCAAAAATCCTCACAGCAATACATGCTTCAATATTCGCTTCCGCAGCATACACTCTTATCACATTCTTTAACCTCAACGCTTTGCTCGTGATAATAATTCTGCTAATATGGGGAATAATCGGAGAAAAAAAGAAATTCATCACAATAATTTCAGTAATCTGGGCCTTAATCACAAACCCGGTTTTGCTAACCCAAGCACTCATAGCAGCAATGATATTTAGTGTAGGATTATATACAATAATTAAACTGCTTTTATCTGCAAGAAAAATTTTGTCAACAGAAATTAATGTGAAAGACCTGGAAGAAGGAATGATTCCTGCAAAAAGCATTATAAAGAAAGGAAAAAAATTGGAAGAAGTGAACCCATTTGATTTTAAGCAAATAGTAAAATATGCAAAGGAAAAAAACTTTAAAGCAATTAAAGAAATGATTATGCCAAAAAAAGAAATAATTTCTTCAAGAAAAGCACGCGGGCTCACGATTGAAGAATTAAAAGAAGTGAAAAAGCTCGCAGCAAAAGGGCTTATTCCCAAAAAAATTTTTATAAAAGAAAGCATGCCTTTTGTTCCAACAATGCTCTTAGGATATTTGCTCTGCCTAATCCTAGGAGATTATGCATTAATGATTTTTTTTGGGGCGATATAAATGAAAAGAGGACAGGCAGCGCTTGAATTCATTTTCCTCATACTTGTTGTGGTTGTTTATATTGTAACAGTTACAATGCCCTTAAGCAGAGATACGCAAAGTGCTTTAAGTGATGTGGAAACACTTTCAAGAGCAAACAATGAAACACAAAAAATAATGAATTCAATAAATGAGCTTTCCATTATTGGAGAAGGATCAAAACAAACCTTAACACTATTCATTCCGGAAAATACATTCATTTATTGTACAGACACAAATATTTCATATGAAGTAAAATTAAAACAAACACCTTACCCAATACAATGCTCTTCAGGAACCTGTAGGAAAACATTTTTGGTCCCAAGTACAATAACACTTAACTGCAGCTTACAATTAATAACAGGACCAACAAAAATGAACCTTGTACTTGAAAAAAGTGCGGCAAAAATTGCTTTCACGCAAGGAAGCTGATTAAATGAAAGGACAAATAGCATTAGAAAGCCTGATTCTAATTCTCGTTGTATTAACAGCAACCATATTAATAACAGGACTCTACATGCAGACACATGATAATACAATGGCAATAAGCATTACACGAGAAGAAATACTAAGCCAAATAAGTACTAAGAAAGAAAACATAGTGATTGATTACATTAAAATAGAAAATAATCTCTCAAGCACAGATATAATAATAAAAACAACTCCTCTGACTTCATTTAACACCGAACAAATAAAACAAAAAATTGCTTCAATGACAAAATACCAAAACCCAAACATAATACTAAAATGAATACAAAATCAAGCCATTTCTCCAGAAACACTCATTTCGACACTTAACGAAAAAAAACTTATTCTTTTATTCCTGCCAAAAACTCCTTTCCTAATGAATGATAAAACACTTTCAAAAATATGCCTCACAATAACTCTTACAGGAATGCTTTTTCTTGCTTTAACTTATAAACCGGAATTTGAAGAAACAACAGTTTCAAACTTAATACAAAAAGAAAATTCCAAAGGAATAATTTTTGGAAAAATTGAATCAATAATAAAAACAGGGCAAACAACAATATTCATCCTAAATGATTCAAATAAAGTACTAATTTATTACCCAAAAACAATTGAAATTGAAGAAAATGATTTTGTAAAAGTATATGCGGAAAACAATTCAAAAGAAATTACTGAGGAAAAATATTCTTCAAAAAAGAAAGAACTAATGCTCTTTGCTTACAAAGTGATAAAAGAATGATTCTGCTCTGGTGCCTGCTAGGAGCAGGAATAGGGCTCATTGCAGGTCTTATTCCTGGATTACATTCAAACAATATAGCTGTTATTTTGGCAGCAACCCCTTTTTTTGGGAAAGAAATAACCGCATTCATGCTAAGCCTCTGCATAACACAAGCATTTACTGAATTCATCCCAGCAGTATTTATCGGCGCTCCGGGAGAAAATACTTTTGAAAGTATTCTTCCCGCGCACAGAATGCTAATGCAAGGAAAAGCGTTTGAAGCAATCTGCCTGACAACAACTGGAGCCCTCACAGCAGTAATCGCAGGCTCACTCCTCACCCCCCTATTTTTTATGTTCATAGAACAAAATTCCCAACAAATAATTGCAATAACGCCAATAGTGCTAATTGCCGCACTAATAATGTTTATTGCGGGAGAACAAACAATAAAGAAAAAACTTGTTGTGATATTTGTAATAATTGCAGCAGCAAGCCAGGGAATATTATTCAAAGAACAAGTATTCCCTTTAATTACAGGCTACTTTGGGATAGCAGGAACACTTTATTCATTAAAAGAAAAACCGTTTAATGCAAAACAAAACACTAATGCTGAAATAAATCCAAAAATAATCCTGGATTCATTAATAGGAATAACTGGCGGAGCGATAGTATCCATAATGCCGGGAATAGGCAGCAATACTGCTGCAGGAATAATTAACCTCTTTAGAAAAACAAAAAGCACTGAAAAATACCTGGCCATGCTAGGCGCAATAAATGCATCAAATTTCTTTTTCTCCTACGCAACAATGTTAGCACTGGATAAAGCAAGAAATGGGACCATGCTGGCACTACAAGAGAAAATATTTCACACAACGGATACACTTTTTTTAGGCACAATAATAATGGTAACTTCTGCAGGAATAGGTGGCTTAGCAGCAATAATTCTTGCAAAAAAAGCGATTATCCTTTTTGAAGAAAAAGTCACGCAAAAAATGTCAATAGCAACAATAATCCTCATGATAATACTAGTAGGTTTTTTCAATGGAATAACCGGGCTTACAGCAATGGTATTTGCAACATCACTAGGCTTATTTACAATAATATCTGGAATAAGAAGAAGCACCTGTATGTCCTCTCTTATAGTACCAGTACTGTTTTTCTATGTTTTTACACTAATTTAATTATGTGGGCAATAAAAAAAAGTGTTCTGCTTAACGCATGCTCTTCAGCAATAAATTTTATTCCTGACGAATTCATGTGCTTTCTAGGAGGTAATAAAAAAACAAAAATAATAGATGAAATCATTTTTATGCCAACCGAAAATTCAGAGCACTCTGTAAGCGTTAATGAACTCAACATACCATTTGATGACACAATTCTAGGAAGCCTGCACTCCCACCCGTTTAGCTCAAACAAGCCAAGCAAGGAAGACAAAAGGTTCTTTAGAAAATATTCTGTTAATGTTATACTTGGTTACCCCTATTCAATAGAAACCACTGGATTTTACGATGAAAAAGGGGGAGAAATAAAAATAATATTAATAGAAGGATAAAAACACAAAATTAAAAGGGCTAAATACATAATCTTATTATGCAAAAAGCGCAAATAAGTTTAGACCTTTTACTTACCCTAATAATAGCAATAATAATAATTTCTTCTTTTAACGGGCTAACAGAAAACTTCAGGATTGACAAAGAAAAAATGCTTGTAGAGCAACAATTAAATGACATTACCCTAAAAACGGCTTCAGTTATAACTTCAACACAGTCACTTGCAGATACAAACTTTTACATTGAACTGGCAATAAACAAAATACAATACGTGGATGAAAAAGGAAACACCCACAACATTTACCCTGATATTGTTTACATGCCTGATGATAAAAAATTAGCCCTTTCAACAGTAATATCAACAAAATACGGGTCAATTGACATTAATTCATTCGCATATATTTCAAAAACAAGCAACACTGATATTAACACCATTCCAATAAGGACAAAAGGATTCATGGTGATAAAAAATGTATAAAGGCCAAATATTCTCGACAGATTTACTGTTTGCAATGGTAATAATGATTCTCTGCCTTGGAACCATAGTCAGCGCATATGAATTTAATCTTTACAATCAAAAACAACATGACATCCAAAAAGATTTAAAAGAAAAAACAGAAACAGCAATAATAATCCTTACAAACTCAGTAGCAAACTGCCAAATAAATGATTTTAATGGACGCACAATGTCATTGGCTTACTCAATAAATACGAACAAACTTACAACCCTTGCAGCAAATCCCAAAGCACTAAAAGAAGCTCTCGCGATTCAAGATTTAAACCTGCAAATAAAATTATCAACCAGCGGGATAATCATTAATGAAGAAATTAATGCACAAAATATTGTGGGAATAGACCTAAGCATAATGACATGCAATTCAAGCGCAACAATGAGTGACTTAAATGAATGCATAAATTCATCAAGCCCGTGCAATAATCCAAACATAAAAATGCAGACACTTAGCCTGAAGGTGGAAAAATGAAAGGATTCATGTTCTCAATAGAATCCTTTATGGCTGTTTCGGTGGTTATTCTAGCAACAACCATGCTATGGTACTCAAGCACATTAATCCAACAAGAAACAAATAATATTCAAATACAACAACAAAGCGAAGAAATGTGCACCATTTATTTTAATCTCCCCCAGCAACAATCAAACCCAAACAATTACACTCAATACTGCGGGAAAGTAATTTCTTACGAATCAGCAACAAAGCAATTTTATGACAAAGATATTTGTATAGGAGTGGTAAAATGAAAACAAAAGGTTTTGCTGGAGCAATACTCATGCTTGCAATACTCTTGTCAGTTGCACTCCTCTTAAACGCAAATAACGAAACACGAAACGCTCCCTCCTACAAAGAAATTCTGCCCGAAGCAAAAATTGTGCTAAATAATTATGAATTAGCACTCAAACAAGCTGTGCGGGATTGTGATTGGGAATTAAGTAAAGATGAAATACGTGCATGCATTGACAGTAGCGCCACTGCCTTATTATTAAAAAGCAATTCCTTAAATATGTTCAAATGCTCAAAAACCAATGCGACAAACCACTCAATGAAAAAATTTTATATTGACCTGAACTGTTCCGAAATAGTCGAGAAAAACTGGAAAACAAGCATAAAACTTGATGTCAACAAAAGAATCTACATAGGCTAAAATTAAATACCCAAACAATACAAAATGGAAGTTTTTATTCCTTTCTACAAGGTAATTATTTATGAATGCAAAAAAACGAATTGCTGTCATAGACTATGATTCATGCAACTATGACAAATGCGGCAATTACTTGTGCGAAAAAGTGTGCCCTGTGAACAGAACAGGCAAAAAGTGCATTACCCATGAAGAACTAAAAAAACCAGTAATTTCTGAAGAACAATGCATAGGATGCGAAATATGCCAAAACAGATGCCCGTTCAAAGCAATAAGCATAGTAAATCTTTCATTCAACCTTAATGAGCCAATACATTCTTTTGGAAAAAACATGTTCCGCCTCCATGGATTGCCTTCCCCCCAACAAAAATCAGTTCTTGGGCTCTTAGGAAGAAACGGGATAGGAAAAACAACTATTGCAAAAATATTTTCAGGAACAATAGTGCCGAACCTAGGGGAAAAGGAAGCAAACAAACAAAAAGTAATTGATTATTATAGAGGAAAAGAAATGCAAGAATTTTTCAAAAAATTATATGCAGGAGAACTAAAAGTTTCATTAAAACCACAAAATATTGAAATGATGAAACTAAATGGGACAGTAAGAGAATTGCTCGAAAAAATTGATGAAAAAAAAATGCTTGACAAAGTTGCCAAAGAACTTAATATTGAAAACATACTTGAAAGAAACGCTTCCCAGCTATCAGGAGGAGAATTTCAGAAAATTGCAATAGCTGCCACGGGGCTAAAAAATGCTGATTTATATTTTTTTGATGAACCCAGCTCGTTCCTTGATATAAGAGAAAGAATCAGGGCGGCAAAATTCATAAGATCATTAGCTGAAACTGCAGCAGTAATAGTAATAGAACACGATTTAGTTCTCCTTGATTACCTTTCAGATTACGTGAACCTGATGTATGGAAAACCAAGAGTATATGGTTTTGTTTCAAAAGTAAAAACAAACAGGGAAGGAATAAATATTTACCTTGATGGTTACTCAAAAGACGAAAACTACCGCTTCAGGGACAACGAAATCAATTTCTTTTCACACCAAAGAAACGAGAAAAAAGAGCGAAAAGAAAAAATAATTGAATGGTCTGAAATGCAAAAAAAACTTGGAGAATTTGAACTAAATGTAGAACAAAATAGTGTAAAGAAAAATGAAATAATAGGAATAGTTGGGCCTAACGGAATTGGAAAAACAACTTTTATGAAAATACTTGCCGGAGAACTAAAACCAGAAAATACAACCCTTGAAACAAGCGTAAGAATTTCCTACAAGCCCCAATATATTTCATACACTGGAGAAAAAACTGTATATGAATTATTTGAAGCAGGAACAGTCCCTGAAATAAAACAAACCCTATTAAAGCACTTGGAACTGGAAGAACTGCTTGAAAAAAAAGCAAAAAATCTTTCAGGAGGAGAATTACAAAGATTATCAATTGCTTTATGCCTAAGCAAAAAAGCCGATTTATACCTGCTTGATGAACCATCAGCCTACCTTGATATAGAACAAAGACTTGCAGTTGGAAAAGCAATAAAAAATCACATTGACATAACAGATTGCTCTGCACTAGTAATTGACCATGATTTGTCATTTATTGATTATTTAAGCGACAAAATAATGGTTTTTTCTGGAGAACCTGCAAAAAAAGGAAAAGCAGAGGGCCCATTCAGGGTTGATGACGGAATGAACAAACTACTGAAATACCTTAATATCACAATGCGTAGAGAAAAAGAATCCAAAAGACCGCGTATAAATAAACAAGACTCGGTACTTGACAGGGAACAAAAACAATCAGGAAAATATTATAATTAAAAAACTAATCAAAAAAAGCTCTTTGGGAAATAGGGGCAAGAATACTTTTAAGTATCCTTGAAGAATTAACAAACTTAAAATCAGAATGCTCTTTACTCAAATATACTTTTCCTTTCGTTTTACAAAAGAAAATAGTTAATTCAACAGTTGATTTTTTTCCACGAAAAAGCTCTGAAAAAGTCACTTTCTTCAGAACACTTAAAGAAGAACACATACAACCAGTTTCTTCAAAAAGCTCTCTCCTAATGGCTTGATTTGCTGTTTCCTTTCCCTCTGCTTTCCCGCCAGGAAGCTGCCATTTACCCACATAAAGAGAGTTATTACCGCTACGCTTCAAAAGAAGAACCCTACCACGAGAATCCTTTACTATAGCCTCAACTATTTTCACAGAAGACTTTGCTTTTGAATCCCCCTTTTTTTTACTAAATTTTGCTGACATGCAGACTAATACAGGCATAAAGTGAATTTAAAACTATTTCTCGGCAAAAAGACTTTATGAGAATACTAAAAATAGACCAAAAACAAAGGGAAATTACATGCATCCCAGAATCTATGGACGATTTATGGCACCTCGAAAAAATAATTGACAAAGGGGACATTATTTATGGTTCAGCTGACAGGAAAATAAAGCCAAGCAAAGAAGGAGAAAAAGCTGAAAGAATAAAACTATTTATTGAGTTACAGGCTGAGGAAGCACATTTCCAAGAATACAGCGAAAACCTGCGAATTAACGGCATAATACTTGGAGGAAAACCTGAAGAATTCATTGAACTAAAAACCCACCAAAGCATTGAAATCAAAACAGGGGAAAAAATAAAAATACAAAAAAAAGAATTAATGAAATGGCAAATAGAGCGATTAAAAAAAGCAGAACAAACAAGTGTTGCATCAAAACTGCTTATTGTATTGCTTGATGACGAACAAGCAGAACTCGCGTTTGTCAACCAATACTCAATAAACAAAAAAGCAATAGTAAAAGAAAACAAAAAAGGAAAACGATTTGAACAAGAAAAAAGCAATTATTTTGATACAATACTTGAAAAAATCAAGCTCTTAGAGCCAAAAAAAATCCTTCTCGTTGGACCAGGATTTGTGAAAGAAAACCTAAAAAAATTCATTGACGACAAAAAAATAAAAGGATTCCCTGCTTTGCTTGTTGAAACAACAAATTCAGTGGGCGAAACGGGATTTAACGAAATTATTTCACAAGGAAAACTCGAAAAAATAGAACACAAACTCCAATTATCAAAAGAATCCCAAACAATACAAGATTTTTTGGCAAAAATCTCAAAAGGGAAAGCGGAATATGGCAAAGAAAAAGTAAAAGAAGCAATTCAGCTAGGAGCTGCAGAAAAACTCATACTTGCAGAAACTTATTTAATGCAAAACAGGGCAGAAGCAGAAGAAATGCTTGCACTTGCGGAAAAATACGGGTGTGAAACAGAAATCATTTCCTCGCGCAACACACAAGAAAAACAAATACAAGGCTTCGGCGGAATAGTTGCAACGCTAAGATACAAATTGGAATGAGATTATGCTTAATCACCCCATAAAAAAAGAAGAATACAAACTCTTGCTCAAACTCGACAAAAAAGTCTATCCTACCGCTAACCCAATAAATAAAAAAATTTTAAACAATTGGTATGCAAAAAACCCTGAATTCGGGATAATGTTTAAAGAGAAAGGAAAGCTTCTCGGGATTTGTGCAGCAATTCCCTTAAATGAAAAAGGGTGGGAAAAACTAACAAACGGCAAACTGGCTGAAGCAGGGCTTAAAGAAAACACAATATTTGATAATAAGCGAGACCGAGAAATAGGGATACATATTTACCATATTGAAAAAATCGACGCCCAGGCAAAACAAATTTATATTGAAAGCCTCAAGGCACTGAGAAAAATACTTATCGAGCTAAGAAAAAATAACCCCACGCTCAAAGCAATTGGCTTTTCAGGATTGTGTGTGACAAAGGAAGGAATCAATTTATTTGAAAACAAATTGAATTGCTCTGAAAAAACTTTTATAAACAAAGAAAACATATTTGAAAATGAAAAAGGGCAAATAATTGTAAAAGCAAATAAAACAGGCAAAATATGTGCGCCCAAAGAATACAAATACAAAAACAGGTGCAAAATGCTTGTTACTACCCCTAAAGAAAAAAGTATTGTGTGGAAGTATCTTCAATAAAATTACTCAGCCCTAAGCTCAAACCATTCAACTTTCTTTTCCTTCACAAGTTCTTTTACTCTTTTTTGGGACTCATTTAATTGACTCTTATTGGTTTTGAATTCCACAAAAACAATTTTATCATCTTCAAAGGAAAGGCCATCAACAGGTTTGCCTATGAAACGAAAATTCTGAGAATTATAAGGAAATTTTTCGCTAAAAGGAATCCATTGCTCGGTAAGCTGACCATATTTAACACTCTGTGATTGCTTTGAAAACAATAAATCCTCATAGTTGCTTTTTAAAGATAAAAATAATTTTCCTAAAAAAAATAAAGCAACCAGCAGGAAAACAATTATAATTCCAAAAACAAGCTCAAACATAAAATCACTATCCTACTTGCAATTTAACTTTATTTAAATCTTCTTAGACATGTAAGGCCCTTCTTTTTTGTATCCAAAGTTTTTGCTATAATATTCTTTTACTCCCAAACCTGAAATAATCACAATTTTCTTTGCATCAAACCTTTCTTTAGCCAATCTTTCACCCTCAATCATTAATTCCTTACCAATACCTTGATGCTGGGAACTCTCCACGCTTTTTTCTCCAAGAGGCAAAGCTTTCCCATAAACATGCAATTCTCTAATTAAAACGGTTTTTGAAGTAATTTCTTTCATAAAAGGTTTTGTAGGATTACGAAGGCGCAAAAAGCCAAACAGAGAATCTTTTGATTCAAAAGAAACAAAAGCTTCCTCACCATTACTCGCATGATAAAATTCTTTGCAAAGCTTTGCATCAGAAACATCAGCTGTTTTCTCAAATCTACTCTGCAACCCAACTTCCCTGCACCTAATACAATTGCATTTCTTTCCCTGTTTATGAAGTTCTTCTTCAACAAGCTGGCGCAAATTTGTTTTCATTACCCCTGCAGAAATAACTGTACTCGGAATATCACGGTTAACACGCATAACCCTAACCCACTTAGGAATCTCTGACTTAATTTCGGCCAACATTTTTGCAGCTTTCAACTCATCAAGAGGAACATAACTACCTTTTTTCCATTCATCATAAAGCTTTGTGCCCTTTATAACAAGACAAGGATAAAACTTTACCATATCAGGCTTAAATTTGGGATTAGAAAAAATTTTTTTAAAATTTTTTAAATCTTTTTTATAACTGCTCCCAGGCAAACCAGGCATTAAATGATAAAGAACCTTGAAAGCAGAATCCTTCAATAACTGCGTTGAATCAACAACATCTCTTACAGAATGCCCCCTGTTAATTTTTTTATAAATAACATCATCAGGATTCTGCACCCCCAACTCAATCCTTGTGCCTCCGAGATTCAACATCTGGATTATTTCTTTCTCCCGGCACAAATCAGGCCTTGTCTCAAAAGTTATTCCAACTATTCTTCGAGCAGATTTTTCAGACAAAAGCTTTGCTTTATTAAGAGAAATAGTTTTTTTTCCTATTACCGCATCAAGACTTTTTTTTACCACGCTTTCCTGTTGCTTTTTTGGAAGAGCAGTAAAAGAACTCCCTTGAAAAATAATTTCTATTTTTTGGGCATTATTGCCTGTCAAATCAAGCTGTTTTATTCTGTTGGAAACAATTTCAAAAGCATCAAAGCCCAAGCGTTGGGCACGCAAAGCACTAGGCTCAAAACCAGTATAAGATTTAGGAGAGGATTTATCTCCGAGAGAAGAAGGGCAATAAATGCAGCTCCCAGGACAAGGAAAAGGGGGAAGCATCACAGCAACCACCTGAACCCCTGATAAGCTTCGCGTAGGCTTAACAGACAATAAAGACTTTATTTTTTCTGAAGGGTTTTTTGCTTGTGCTAAAATAAACGGAAAAGAAGGCATTTCATTTAATCCTAATTTTTTGCTCCAAAAAAAGCGCCTTAACTCTAATTCTTTTTGCGAACTAACAACCCCCGAAGAAATTTCTTCAATTATTTTATTCGCATACAAATATTCCTGTTCAGAATGATTCTTTTTCATAAAAAAAATAATAAAACAATTATAGTTAAAAAATATTCAACAACTAAAAAATCAATCAATTAATGTAAAAAGAAAAAAGACTGTTAATAAAATAACTGGGAAGCATGGAAAAGGAATAAAACGGCAAACCATACATTACTGTTTCAAGCTTGCTTTTCAAAGTCGGCTTAGCATTAACCTTAAAGGCAAATTCCTTTGAGGTATCCTCAAAAGCAATACTTACAACAAACTCTTTTTCCCCTTGAAGGCGAGGATAAACAGAAATCTTTTCCTGAAGATTACCTCTCCTAGGCACAACAACCTGCTTCGAATATTTTTCATTATTCAAAGGATTCTTATTCATCCAATTATTAGGTAAATTTGTAGAAACAACAAAAACTGCGTCAGAATCAGATTTATTTATAAAAAACAAATTATATTCTGCAATAGAATTAACATTAGTTGAAGCTTCTGAAATATCTGCAGGAGAAACATCCAAAGCATTCTTCAAAACCTCAAAAGACAAAGGAACCTTGTCACTCTTTACAGGCCCAGAAAGCTCTACTGTAAAAGGATAATTACCTACAGGCGCATTCTCTGGAACATAAATAAACATCTTAAGGGACTCCATTTCAACTTTAACCTCATAATCAAATCCTGTTGAAAGAGAAGTTACAAGCTGAAGATTCTCATATTTATCAACAAGTTCTTTTGAAAAAATTAGTTCAATTGTATTGCCAACCGCAACAGTCCCAACAAAATTAGTTTCATCAAGCGACAACGTCTTGGACAACGGATCAATAAGCCTTACAGCAAAAACACTGCCTGAAAAAAGGAGAATCAAAACCAATAAAAGGAATGACTTTTTAAACATACTAAACCAAACTAATTAGATAAAGAATAGAATAAAAAGGTTATTCTTATGCCTCAAACGGAAGAGAAAAAAAATACTATTGAAGAAAAAACACGCTTCGAAATGACAAAAAGGCACCATAAAGAAACATATGAAGAAGCCAAAAAAATGGGTAGAATGGATGATGATTTTATTCCATTATGTGATTATATTGCTTCAACAAAAAATTATTTCACTTCCAGCTCATGCGCAGGAAGAATAGCACTAATTGGATTAAGTGAAGAAGAAACCAAGCAGGAAAGCGCATTCTATAGAAAATGGCACAGAACGATAAAAACAAAAGAAGTACTTGATGCAGTAAAAGGATTCAAAGGAAAAGTGCTCTGGTTCAAACAAGAACCACTTATTTTGCATTTAGGCACAAATACACTGGAAAACGCAAAAAAAGTACTATCCTTATGCGAAAAAACCGGAATAAAAAGAGCAGGAATAAAAGTTGCAAAAAACGGGAAATTCATAATAGAAATGCTTGGCACACAAAATGTTAACGCCCCAATAAAAGAAGGAAAAATAATTGCGGAAAAAAAGTACTTAATTTATTTAGTGAAAAAAGCAAACGAAAAATTCAAGAAAAACCAGGAACTAATAAAAAAACTGGAAAAACAAGCAAAAGAGGATTTGGAATAAAAAGGTCTGAGAAAAATGAAAAGATTGTTTATTGCAATAGAAATATCAAAAAAAATCAAGGAACAAATAACAACAGAACTGATTAAGCCATTGGAAAATGTAAAAAAAGTTCCACAAGAAAACCTGCACATAACCCTATGTTTTATTGGAGATGCAAATGAGGAAAAAGAAAAACAAATAATTAAAGCACTGGAAAAAATTGAATTCAAAAAATTCAATTCCTTGGTTGGAGGAGCAGGACACTTCAATGAAAGAGTATTCTGGGCGAGTGTGGAATCAATCCAATTATATGAACTCGCAGAGCAAATAAGCAAAATACTAGGGACTGACAATGAGTTTAACGGGCACATAACAATTGCCCGGGCAAATGACGGAACGGATTTCAAAAAAGAGTTTTCCAAAATACGCGGAAAAAAAATCAACCAAACACTTAAAGTTAAAAGTTTCTTTTTAATTGAAAGTAAGCCAACAATGGAAGGAAGCGTTTACTCAAAAGTAAAAGAATTCAAGGCAAAAGCTTGAAAGTTGAATAAAATAAAAAACCTTGAAGAAAATTTTACTTAATCATGTTACTGAAGTTCTGAGATTGTGGAAAGAACTTTTTCAGGATTATAGTAATAACTTTCAATTACTTCAAGTACTTCTAATGGTTTTCTTATGTTCTCGCGGAGCATCCATTCAAGAATGAGTTTTCTTACCTCAATCTCTTTCTTTAAATCATTTTTCGTAAGCGAACTATGCTGAGCCATTTCCTCTAACACACGGCTCTGTATTTCTGTGCGCTTCAAAATATCATTAGCATCATCAAAATCAAACAAGATTCCTGACAAAACCTTATCATCCATCCTAGATAATTCAACAATCTGCAATACACGACGCTGCATCCCTTTCTCCTTTGAATAATGTCTCTGCATTATAACAATAAAATCAAGCAAAGGGAGCATTGATTGGGGAACAGAAAGAGGGCGCTCTTGAAGTTTAACCAAAGTTTCTCGGGCATTATTAGCATGAATAGTGCCAAGACACCCTTGGTGACCAGTATCCATTGCAGTAAAAAAAGTCAAAGCCTCAGCGCCCTGTACTTCCCCAACAATAATCCTGTCAGGCCTCATCCGCATAGAATTTTTTAACAAAGAATGCATTGTTACTTCAGCACCTGAAGAAGTTCTGGCTTCAAGCGCAACCCAATTCTCTCTCCCAAGCAAAGATAATTCAATAGTATCCTCAATAGAAACGACTCTTTCATTCAGCCTTATAAAATTTGAAAGAATATTCAAGAAAGTAGTTTTACCAGAAGCAGTTCCCCCCGCAACAAGAATATTCTTTGGATAAATACCAAGCCCATCAACCATGAGCCAAAGAAAAGCAGCTGCCTCCGAAGTAATTGTCTTGCTCTCAATCAAATCAAGAATTGTTAATGGAATTGAAGAAAATTTTCTTATAGTAAGAGTCATTCCTGTAGGAGAGACATCCGGCAAAGTAGCATTAACTCTGGAACCGTCAGGAAGACGAGCATCAAGCAAAGCATTAGTTGAATCAAACTTACGGTTAATAGTCAAAGCAATTCTCTGAATAATATCAACAAGTGCCTTTTGCTGAACAGCCACGTTAGTTTTACACATACCATACTTTTTGTGAAAAACAAAAATATTTTCAGGACCATTAATCATTAATTCTTCCAAATCATCATCAAGGGAAAAAAAAGATAATTGCTTAAGCCCAATAGAGTTATACAAAACATATTCTGAAAAAAGAATTTTATTTGAAACAAATTTTACTTTTGAAACCAATTTAACCATTGATTCAAGCAAAGAAACAAATAACTGTTTTGAAGGAAGCTTTTCAACAAGACTATTAACCTGAACAACGGAAACAATGCTATCAACAAACAAATCATTAAAATCCGGTGCAGTACCATCAAATTCTTTCCTTAAAATACCTCCCTTATGAATAGCCTTAACCAAAAAATCCGCAAAAGCCTTTTCCTTATCAGACAAACTAATAGGCTTGACATCATAAAAATTAGTGGACAAACCCTGATGAATATCAGCTAAAAAACTTGAATCAATCTTCTTCATTTTTACTTCACTGAACTTCATAAAACCACTTGCAAACGCAAATATATAAAGAAAAGTAGTATAATAACTTAAGCGCCTTAAATGAGAGGACAGGATAAAATGAATTCTTTATACAAAAAAGTGCTGAAAAAAATTACCCCCTCTGCAAAAGAAATACGTGCTGAGAAAAAGCTTGTTGAAGAAATAAGGCACAAATTAACAAAAATAAAAGGAAAACACTCCCACTTAGAATGGTGCGGAAGCAGTGCAAGAGGAACACACCTAAAAGGAGACAAAGACCTTGATTTATTTATAATGTTTGAAAAAGAACTGCCTGCAGAACAATTAGAGCAAGAAGGAATAAGAATAGCAAAAACTATTTTCCGCGGCCACAAATGGGAAAAAGCATACTCGCAACACCCTTATTTGAGAGGAGAAATAAATGGTTTTGAAGTGGAAATTGTTCCAAGTTACATTGTTCCAAGCGGAAAAGAAAAACAAAGTGCTGTAGACAGAACACCATTTCACAACAAATATTTATTGAAAAAATTTTCTGAAAAACAAAAACAAGATGCAAGATTATTAAAACAATTTTTGAAAGGAATAAATGCTTACGGAGCTGATTTGAAAAACTGCGCTCTCCCAGGATATGGAGTGGAACTGCTGATAGTGTATTATGGCTCATTTGATAAAGCAATAAAAGCAATTGCAGGATGGAAAGAAAAAGAAACTATTTTACTTGAAAAAAGAGAAAGAAATCCAAGAGAAGATTTTTTCACACCTTTAATAATAATTGACCCAGTAGATGAAAACAGAAACGTTGCCTCAGCACTATCAGAAAAACAGTACGAAAAAATGAAATTAGCAGCACAAAAATTCCTGGAAAAACCTTCAGAGAAATTCTTTTTCGGTACAAGCATTACCATATGGTCAAAACAAAAAATAATTGAAGAACTAAAAAAAAGAGAATTCATGGCAATACAAGCAGAATTTCCTAAAAAAATCCTTTCTGATTTGGTTTGGGGACAATTAAGAAGATACTTGAGAAAAGCAGCAAACCAATTAGAGGAAAAAGATTTTATTGTCAAAAAAACTGATTTGTGGAGCGATGAAGATAAGGTATTTTTCTTGTATGAATTAAAAGAACTTAATCTTTCAAAAACAAAAAAAGTATTTGGCCCGCCTGTTAGTGATAAAGAAAATGTGAAAAAGTTCCTTGAAAAAAAGAGGAAAATAATTTCAGGACCAAAAAAAGAAAATGGGAGAATCCTTCTTGAAGTGGAAAGAGAAAAAACTAATGCAAAACAAGTTCTTCAAGAATATGTTAATGAATGCAAAACACAGGAAAGCGACGGAATGAAGGTATGTTTACGAAAAGCAAAAGTGTTAACAGAAAAAGATCTTTTAGAACACTACAAAGGAGCATTAGCAGAACACCTTACAAAATACTTTGAAGGAAAAGAAGCTTTCGAATAAAAGGCAATACTATGAATGCAGTAACAAAAATAATTGGGGATATACGCGCAGTAAAGAAAAATGATCCTGCGGCAAAAAACTATGTCGAAGTAATTCTCTGCCACACCCCATTATGGACAATAATTGCTTATAGGTTAATGCATCCTTTGGCAAAAATAAAAATCCCTATAATGCCAAGATTTGTAATGACAATAGCCAAAATAATAACAGGCGTTGAAATACACCCCTCCGCAAAAATTGGAAAAAACTTTTTCATTGACCACGGAATAGGGGTGGTAATAGGGGAAACAACAATTATCGGAGACAATTGCATATTATTTCAAAATGTTACACTCGGGGGGACAGGAAAACATTCCGGGAAAAGGCACCCCACAATAGGCAACAATGTTCTTATCGGGGTGGGAGCAACACTCTTAGGTCCAATCAGCATAGGGAATAATGTAAAAATAGGAGCAGAAACATTCATTATAATGCACAATACACCATCCAATTGTACGGTTGTAGGAGTACCGGGAAAAATTGTCCGACTGAACGGAAAAAAAGTGTTAATAAAACTCAAACCAACACATTTGAAAAAATAAAGGTGAAAAAATGGAAGAAAAAGAAATAACAATAGGGGCAAAATGCTTTAACTATAAACATCCTGAAAAATTCTATGAAATAATAGGGGTTGCAAAACATTCAGAAACACTGGAAGACCTAGTTCTTTACAAAGCATTATATGAAAGCGATTTTTCATATGGACAAATATGGGCAAGGCCAAAAAAAATGTTTTTGGAAAAAATAGTAAAAGAAGGAAAAGAAATTTCAAGGTTTACGCTCGTGAAGTGAGCAAGATTTAAAAAGAATGAAAACATAAGTATTGTAAAGAAAGAATGAGACTAAAGGTGATTTTGTGGGACGATATGGCGGTGTATCAAAACAAGCAGCAAAAATACGACAAAGAATAGCAAGAACTCGAAGAGTACCACTAAGCAAAGTCAGGGAAGACACGGTTCTTAAAGGACTAACCATGAGACCAATCCCCATTCCAAAAAATGCAAACCCTGGAAGTGCAGTAAGAGTACTTTCACCCGTTAGATACTTTCCAAATGATGGTCTACCAAGAGCTGTTGGTGTGGAAAAGGCATTAACCCTGTTGAAAAGACAAACTTTTACAAAAAGAAGTAGACCAACAAAACAAGAAATACTAAGAGGAAAAAAACAAAGTTTCGGCAAAGGAACTTTTAGAGCAAAACACCAAGGAAACTAGTAACAATTACCTCAAAGCTCAATCAAAATAATACTCAAAACACCAACAGCAATACCAATTTTGTTGATGAAAGACAAATCTTCTTTAAAATAAAGAACACCAACCAGAACAACAGCAATAAGATTCAAAATAGTTAAAACAGAAATCGCTTTTGATAAAAAACCATACTTTAAGGAAAACGCCCAAAACACAGTGCCAATAAAATAAATCACAAAACCAAGAATTAGAATCCAATTACTCTCACCCAAACTCCACTTCTTGAAAAACACATCTCCAACCACCTCAAGAAAAGTTGCAACAAGAATTAAACTAAAAAAAATTATTTTCAAAACAAATTCTTCAGCCATAATACAATACCTATTAAAAATCTAAATTGGATCATAACCTAACATTTTTTCAGCTTTTGAAATATCAACCGTATCAAGCTTATCCGCAACATTAAATGCTTCAAACCAAAAAGTACCTTTTGCTTCAATTGATTTTACTACCCCATTAATTGCGTTCGCCACACTAACTTTTGTGCCATGCGGACCCTCTTTACCACCAATTCTTGGAAACCTTAACAAAATTATTTGAATTTTTTTTCTAAGCCCATAAAAAGCCAAAATATTTTCTCCAATCACCTTGCTTTGAGAATACATCAAATCACACTCCTTGCAATTAAAGTCATCCGCTTTCAAATACATAGGAGCAGTTTGCTGAGTCTCCTTAGTAGGCAACTTTACTGGTATCCCTCTCTCAACACCATAATATGCAGTTGAGCTAATGAAAACCATTTTTTTAACTCCAACTTCTATTGCCGCTTTAACAACATTCATTGTTCCGACACAATTAATCATAAAATAAGCATCAAAAGATTTGCTTTCAACAGGTTTTGTTATTGCGGCGCAATGAACAACAATATCACAACCCTTCATTGCGTTTCTTAATTTAGAATAATCCAAAACATCATTACCTTCAACGAGATCATAATTCACTACTTGGTATGACTTCATGAGCCGCTCAACCAAAGGTTTCCCAAAATAACCAGAACCGCCCGTAACTAAAATCTTCATAAACACAACACCAAAATTACTTCATAAAAAACTATTTACTTGCATTACAAAGCGGGCCTGGAGGGAATCGAACCCCCATCCCGAGATATCTTCTTTTTTAAAGCCGAAGTCTCGTCGCTTGATCCATTGGCACACAGGCCCCGCTTAATTAGAAGCAATTTCTTTACCTATTTTTTGAGGTTTCAAAGAACCTTTATAAAGGTTGCTTCTTAGAAAATAATTAGTAAGTTGTTTATTTAATACTTGGTGAAAAACATGAAAACATGCACATCCTGTAATAAAGTTGTAACAGGCAAGCACTCTGAATTCAAGTGCCCTAGCTGTGGCAAAAGCACTATAGTAAGATGCGAACATTGCAAACAAACCTCAAAAACATATGTTTGCAAAGAATGCGAATTCGAAGGACCATAACTTCTCAAAGGTGACTATACATGGGAATGGCAATGGTTATATTCAAAGTATTTGCTGACCCCGAGAACCTGGATAAAGTAGAAACAGGGTTACGAGGATTAACTGAAGGAACTTTCAGGGACTTGAAAAGAGAACCAATCGGATTCGGGATAGAAGTAATAAGAGTAGGATATTTGATACCTGACAAAGTAGATGGAGCAATGACAAAACTAGAAGATGCTGTAAAAAAAGTAGAAGGAATAAACCAAGCAGAAGTAGAAATGCTAACACTAATATAAAAAAAGCTTTTGTAACTAATTAATTGACTTCATACGCTTAAACTACACTAATTTTATTGGTTTTGTAACCAAAAGTAATTTATGATAACCTCTCTAACTCTGAAAAACTGGCGCACACACAAAGAAACCACGCTCGAATTTGGAAAAGGCACAAACGTAATAGTAGGAGTAATGGGTTCAGGAAAAAGCTCAATAGTTAACGCAATAAGCTATTCTCTATTCGGTACATTCCCTTCACTCAAAAACAAAAGCGTCACACTCAAAGAAATAATAATGAACAAACCAAACCAGGAAAACAATACAGAAACAAAACTTTTATTTGAAACAGAAGAAAAAAAATTCAAAGTAGAAAGAATCATAAAACTTGATGGCACAAATGAGGCAAAACTATACGAAGGAACAAGGCTTATCGCAGGACCAAAACAAAAAGATGTTAATGAAAAAGTGGAAAAAATCCTTGGGTTAAATTATGAATTATTCAGCAGAGCGGTATATGCTGAACAAAACGAGCTGGATTTTTTTCTAAAATTATCTCCTTCAGAGAGGAAAAAAAAATTTGATGAACTCCTGGAAATCCAAAAATATGAGGAAGCCAGAAAAAATTCAATTTCACTGCAAAATGAACTTATAAAAACAAACAAACAAAGCAAAGAATTCATAGAACAACAAAAAGAAACCATCAAAAGCCACGAAGAAGAAAAACTGGAAAAAATGCTTCAAGAAGAAGAAAAAATAATCCTTGAACTTGAAAAAGAAATTACTGCAACAAAAAATGAAATTCAACTGGTGGAAAAAGAGTTTAACGAACTAGCAGAAAAAGAAAAACAAAGCAAAATACTGGAAGAACTTGTCGTAAAAATGAAATCACGAATAGAAACCTTAAAAGAAGATGCTGCAAAAAGCGAAAAACTGTCACTCAAAGAAATTGCCGCTGAAATCGAAAAAACACTAAAAGAAATAACCCAATTAAATGAAAAAATCCGTCTAAAAGAAGAGGAAAGCAAAACCCTTGACACAGAAATCAAAAAGAACGGGGAAGAACTCAGCGTAATGCAATACAAAGAAAAGAAATTTACTCAAGAAGAAAAAGAAATAAACTCTCTAAAAGGGGAATGTCCCACATGCAAACGCGAGTTGGATGAAAAACATAAAAAAGAGCTTATTGCAAAAATAATTGGAAAAAAAGAAAAAATAACAGAAGAAGAAAAAATACTTGCTGAAAAAAACAAAAAACTCTGTGAAAAAATAGGAGCTGTTAAAAAAGAAAATGAAATAATGAAAAAAGAAAATGATGAAAAAAAAAGGAACTTGTACAAATTAGAGGCTACACAAAAACAGGTTTTTGAATTTGAGAACAAGAAAAAACAATTAATTATGCTGGAAGAAGAACTGCCAAAAATAAAAAAACAGCTTGAGGAAATGGGTTTTGACAAGAAAAAACTTGATATTGTACGTGAACAAATATACAAGAAAAAATCAGCAATCAGTGTAGCTGAAACAAAAATCAAATCAAAACAAGAACTGAGGAAAAGTTATGAAAATACACTGCAAAAAATACTTCAAATAAAGAAAAACATGAACGAAATGGAAAAAGAAATCCTAAAAACAGAGGAAGCTGCGAAAAAAATGGGGGTATTTGCGAACTGCCTGATTGCAACCCAAGTTGAACTAAGAGAATCAATGCTTGAAACAACAAACCAGGCAATGACCAGCATCTGGCAGACCATATACCCTTACAAGGATTTTACTGATGCAAAACTATGCGTGGTTGAAGAAGGATATGATTTACAGGTAAAAACACGGAACAACGGATGGGTAAGAGTAGAAGGAGTATTATCCGGAGGAGAAAGAAGCGCAGCGGCACTATGCATAAGAATAGCATTCGCACTTGTTTTGACTAAAAAACTTTCAATGCTAATACTTGATGAACCTACACATAACTTAGATACAAACGCTGTATCAAAATTAAGTGAAATGCTGCGCGAAGAACTGCCAAAAATTGTTGAACAAATCTTTGTGATAACACACGACAAACAATTAGAGAACGCAGCATCAAGCAACCTGTATTTGCTGGCAAGAAACAAGGATGAAGACGGGGCAACACAAAGCGAAAACATACAAGCTTACTAAACCTATTAGTCTGTAGAAAAAGCAATTAAAATAAAAAATCAGAATTAAACTAATTTAGCTGCTTCTTTTTTCTTAGCTACTCTTACAATATAGCCCGCAAGAATATTTCTTGCTGTTTTTGACAATTTCAAATCAGTTATCTCATTAAGGGAAACTTTATTCTTGTTAAAATCCATTCCAAACTTAGTAGGAAACTCTTCCAACAAAACTTCTCCTTTATACTTTAATTGTTTAGCAACAGATTTACCCATAAAACCACCAATAATTAAAACAACTCAATTCTCTTAATATTCCCATTAGGGAATTTTCTTAAAACACTTAAAGGCAAAACCTTCTGGTTAAGCTCTTTCTCTGCAACCTGAAGCATACTCAACTCGGATGTCCTCTTAACTAAAGGAGGGGCACCCAAAGATAACTGCAAGCTCCTTGCACTCAAAACTCTTGTTAATTCAAACCTTGTAAGCCTAACCATCAAACCCACCAGAATACATAACTCTCGTAAAGCAACCTTTAAAAAAGTAGGGTTTAGGCTTGCAAAACACATGCAAAGTATTTTAAGAATAAAAGCCCGAATCCTAATCATGGCAAAAATAATGACCCTGGGGTTTATCCTCAAAAACGAGGACATACTGTTAGGAATGAAGAAAAGAGGCTTTGGGGCAGGAAGATGGAATGGCTTCGGCGGAAAATTACACGAAGAAGAAACAATAGAACAAGCACTAATACGCGAATTTAAAGAAGAATGTGAAATAAAAATAACAAAAAGCAAAAAACTTGGGATAATTAATTTTGAGTTCAAAGGAAAACCAGAAGTACTTGAAGTCCATATCTTCAAAATCCTTGAATATGAAGGAGAACCAAAAGAAACAGAAGAAATGAAGCCACAATGGTTCAAAACCAGTCAAATACCTTATGAATCAATGTGGTCAGATGACCCCTACTGGATGCCATTATTCCTAAAAGAAAAAAAATTTATTGGACACATTTTGTTTGATGAAAAAGAACAAGTGCTGAAATCTGAAATAAAAGAAACGGATAAAATTTAGGGTTCAGGCAAAAGCCCGGTAAGTTTTCTTTTGAACTGACTTAAAAGAAACAATTTCCGGCTGAGGAAGCTTTGTTTGCTCTGAAAAATCCTTGGCAAGCTTCAAAGAAGAAAACCCTTTTACTGAAGCAAAACTCTTACCCGCATGCAGAACACGATAACCATTTTTTTCTGAAAATTCTTTGAACTTTGCAATAGTTGCTTCTTGAACAGAAACAATGTTTTTTGCCAAAGAAGTTGAAAAAAACTTTGAATTAGAATTCGTTAACTGAGAAGGAAGCTCGGACAAAACCTGGGAAAGCACAGAATACATCGCTTTTGAATAAAAATAACCAAAACTCTTCTGTGAAACAAAATCTTTTTCAAAAAAATCAATAACCTTACGAAAAGCAAATAATTTATTATTAGCCAAGCGAACCTCCTTTGAAAAAAAACTCTCTTTATTCAAGCAAAACCAGTTAAGTTCATGAACAGAAACAGGAATTGAATTATTATCAGCTAAAGAAGAATTCTTGCTTTGAAGAACCTGTTTTGAAGAAACAAGAACCGCTTTTTCCCCTTCAACCAAGCGTTTTGCATCCATCAAAGGAACCAACGCAAAATCATCCCTAAAAAAAGGGCCAACAGGAAAAGAATTCAGGAAAAACTCTTTTCTTTTTGAAACACGCTGGTCCTTAAAAGGCATTGAATTGTGAAAATTCATTGCAAAGTTAGAGGAAGATGATTCAAAAAACAAATTATCCTCCTTAAACTGAATCTTAATCATGGAAGAAGGCAACAAATTTCTTGCATCAAGCACAACAGGGGAACAACAAGAACAATTCTTTGTTTCAGGACCAATATTGAAAAAAGTATTTGAAAATAGTTCCGCCCAAACAAGAGAAAAATCAATTTTTGAAGTAGCATCATATGAAAAAGGAGAATAATCTTTTTCTGAAAAAAACTTTTCGCCGGAATCGAAAGAAAGCATTTCCCCGTGCTTGAAAAAAACGTTCTCTAAAAATAACTCAACACGCTCTTCTTTAGTTAAAGGAATTTTTTCTATGGGGAGAGAAAGAACCTCAGACCAAGCTGCTTGTTCAACCAAAAACAAAGAATCCTGCTCACTTAACCTCAAGGCTTGGGGAAAAGAAATTTCTTTAATAAGAAAAAAACTAAGATCTTTAGGAGAAGAACCTTGAGGGTTATGGCTAGTATTAACCATTAAGAAACCTTGTTGTTCAAAAGAATCAAAATAACTCCAATTTCTTTCCAATAAAAATGCTCTTTGTGGTTCAAGCACCAAAGGCTTTTTGTTCAAATACAGGGAAAGCGCATTACTGATTTTTTTTAATTCAGCAAAAGAAGAAGCGTGAAGATACAAAAGATTATTTTTTTCAGAAATATTAAAACCTTTAAAACCAAGGGAAAGAATTAATTCAATTAATTTCTCACTTGAAATGGAAGAAGAAAACAAAGCAAGAGGGTAAAACTTGTACCTTTTAACAACCCGCTCCCCCTTATTTGAAAACTCAGTAAGTATCTCTGCCTTTGGCTCATTATAAGAAACCCTTGTTAGATAAATGGGTTTATTCGCAACGCTAACCGCTTGTGCGGAGCTAACCATGCTGTGTTGAGGCATGACAAAAAAGGATTTTCAGGGACTTATAAAGGATTTGGAGGTTCCATGCCGGTGGTTAGGAAAACAATTTACAAAAAGGCTTCAACATCTTTTTCTTTTTCCTCTTTATCAGACTGGAAGGCTCTTGCGGAGTCCTCTAAAGTTGTTTCATGCCTGCTAGGGGCAGAAGAACGCAAACGAACCTTAAAAAAAGTAGGAGCATTAACAGCTTCCCCAACAACAAGAGCTTCTCCTACCCTAAGAGAAGAAATTATTCCCATACTTGAATTATCCAACCCTTCACAGGATTCAGAAATATGCTTCAAGTCATAAGGATTGGTTACACGCAAAATAATATTTGTATTACAATTCGCCAAAGTGGTTGTATCAAGGCGCTTAGGCCTCTGTGAAATAACAACAAGAGAAGCACCAAACTTTCTGCCCTCCCTTGCAATTGTACGCAAATAGGATCTGGCAACAGCATGCTCTGCAGCAATCCCTTCAGGAACAAAATTGTGCGCCTCTTCCACAAACAAAGCAAAAGGAGGAATCCTTTTTGAATGCCCTCTCCGCTCATGAAACAATTTATTTGAAATATAAGCAACAAGAACCTGCTTCTTTTTTTCAGAAATAACTGAATTCAAATCAATTACAAGCAACTGGCCGGGCTTGACAAAATCAACTATTGCAGGCTCATCAATTTTTCCAAACAAACCAAGGTCCTCTAATTCTGAAACAATTCCATGCAAAGAAGCAGCAGTTTTTTCATTATCAATATTCTGTATCTCAGCTCTTACCGCGCTCAAATCAAAAGGACCAGCACCTGATTTCATTTCAGCTGATAATTTAGAAAGAACTTTCCCTAATTCACGCTTCTGATTAGGCGATAAGTCCACAATAGAAGAAACCATGTAAATACTCATTTTTGAGCAAGCAATCCTTATTTTTGAGCCGTCAATTATTTTTGTTTTAGAAGAAAAATCCTGAAACGCGGAGCCCTGTTTAACAGGTTCACCAAAACAAGAATACTCACCATGGGTATCAAAAACAACTACCCCAATCTGTCCCTGCTCTTTCTTCCTGCTCAAAAGCTCTTCAAGCAAAACACTCACAAAATAACTCTTGCCTGCACCACTAGTGGCAATAATTGCCAAGTGTTTCTGCAAAAGCTTTGACAAATTTGCTTTCAACTCAACATCATGAAACTGAAGCTTTCCAAGATTCAAACCATCAGACTGCAAACCAAGAAACTTTTTTATCCTCTCATTATCAGCGTTAAAAACTTTTGTCCCTGGAGAAGGCGGAAAAGTTGGCCTTTGAATTAATTTTTCTGTAAAAACCCCAAGAGGCCTTGCTTTTGCAATAAGGAATTCCCACTCAGCAGCAGGAAAATTCTTTTCAAGCTCCTCCCCAATAATTTTCACTGAATCAGGACGCTCAAAATAACGATTCGTCTTAATTACATCCTCAACAAGCAACATCATAGTGCCTTCAGAGTACTCAAGCTCCACAAACATTCCCTTATGCGCCTTACCATTATTCACAACAAAAGCAACAGTGCTCGGCGAAGGGCCATCCATAGTAGAAACAATTGTTCCTAACTGTTCATGCATAAAAATCATTTCCTTGATTTGATAACTAATTTTCTCGGTACACCCAATTCTTTTCTTAATTCTAAAAAACTTCCAATATGGGCTGTGCGCTTCAACACATTTGAGGATTTGCTCCTTTTAGAAGCCTCTCTTAAAGTTTTTCTTGCCCGCAAATTAACTATACGCGCATTCTCAATAATTTTTTCATTCTCCGACATTGGAAGAAAACTAGGACGCTTTGGCCTAACTCTTTTTATTTGCATTCAAACCACCCAAAACCCTGTACAATTCATCCAGAGACTTTATCTCAAACTCTGGCTTTGCATTCGCATAATCAATTACTTTACCCAAACGATTTATTAGGCAATTGTGCATCCTTACTTTTTGAGAACCAATAATATCGGAACGCAAAGAATCACCAACCATTAAAGCTTCATCTGGTTTTATTTTGAACTCCTTTAATACAGGCAGGAAAGATTCTGTATCAGGCTTAACGAAGCCAATATCAAAACTATAAAAAACTGTATCAAAATAATTACTAATATTCAAGGAAGACTCTATTTTTGCTGCAGCAATGCTTTCGTTATTTGAAAGCAAAACAAGCTTATAACCCTGTTTTTTCAGCTTCAATAAATTTTTTTCAACATCAGGAAAAAACCTTATTTTATCCATCCTGTTTCCGTAAACTTCGGCAAGCTCCTGCTCAAGCACAACATTATCCCCTTGGTTAAATGTCTTGAAAAAATCCTTCCTTAATTCCTCAAAAGAAGAATACTTTTTCAGCTGAACCCCTTTCTCATACTTCTCAATAAACCTAGGCAAAGACAACCCCTCCTTCCTTGTCAAAGCAGACAAGTGAACAAAATCAATTGTTGCAGGAATAAGAGTATTCCACAAATCAAAAACAATTACCTTAATCATACAAATCACTAAAAATCAAATTAATTAAAAGGCCTATTATTCCTCCTCATCCTTACTTTCCCACCCAGCTTATCCACAAGCCTATCATAAACAACACTTATTTCCTGCTCATTCAGCCCCGCACGCAAATCTGCTTCAATCAAAACACTGGGAAAAGAATATTCTTTATGCAAAGAACTCAAAGAACAAACAATTCCTGAAATATCTTCAGCACAATTATGAATCTCTTTTGCGTTTTTGCACAAAAACTCAACACGCAATGGTTTGTCATACAAAGAACATTTTAAATAAAAAACAAAAATACTTTCAGCCCAAGCCTTATCATAATCCTTCAAAATAGCATGACTGGAAATATTATTTGTATAAGGAAACGCAAAAGTCCTTTCACCCTGCGCAAGATAATAATCCAAAAGAGAAGCATCAAAGGAACCTGCAAGCAAAGAAGGATTAATCTGCATTTTGCTTTTAGGAAGAATTTCTTCCTGCAAAAGCTGGCGAAACCTTGTGCCGCGGGAATCCTCAACGCACGCAACAAGAGAACAAGCATTTTCCTCCGCTGTTTTGTAAAGCTTCTGGAATAATTTCAAAATTGATTCATATTCCTCATTAATCCCTGAATCTTTTCTCGGCTTATCCTGATACTGGGGAACAATTGAACCATCAATGAACAAATAATCAGGCTTAAATTTTTTTATTAACTCAATTGAGCAAGAAACCTCTTGCTCCAATCTAACCAAGGAAACACTTTGCTGTTCTTCATCCTTTTCTAATCCAGAACGAAGAATAACCGGCTCAGGAAAAGAAAAAGGAGCAGGAAAATACTTTGTCTCAGACAACACCCCATTTTTATATTTGAAAAAAACGCCCGCAGTTTTAATTAAAACAAGGTCAATAAAAGAAAGTTTTTTTGAAACAAACCCAGAATCAACGCCCGCAACAGAACAAGACAAAAGCTTCTTCTCAATAGGAACAACAATCTCTTCAAAACCATTAGGGGAAAGAGAAGACTTCAAAGGAGCCAATAATGAAGAAAGCCTGTCATTAAAGGAATTCCTTTCATTAATAGCAAAAACTGCTTTCTCAAAAAAACTATTAAACACAAAACCAACTCTATATATTAAAATGCTAAATAGAGAAGAAGAGACTGGAGGTATTTAAAGTTAATTCAAGCAAACTGCCGGCTTGCAACAAAGGATTTCCAGTACACAACCCATTCATTTAGACTTTTAGCACAAAGCAAAGCAAAAAGCAACATTTATAAGGAAAACAAGCTTCTAATTGTGCAGATTTTTAAAGAGCAGGCCGAGGGAAAAATTCCTGTTAAGCATGCTTTTCCTGCGCAGGTGTTGGACTATGAAAGCAAAATTCGATATAAGAACAATAAGAAGTTCTTGGAAGCCCCCATTCAAAAAAGAAATTACTGATGAGGCTTTTGAGGTAGAAGAAGGGCAAGAATTTGATAGGGTAAAAGGAAACGGTAATGATGAAGTTGTGTACCAGTTACTAAGAATAGCGGGAGACAAAGCAGTTGTCAAATATTCAAGATTATTTACTATGAAAGTGCCTAATCCAGGGGATAAACAAATAGTGCTGGATAAAGACGCCCCAATGGAAATGACATACATGTGGGGGGAAGACGGAACCACAAAAAAAATTACTTACAAAGGGATAGTAAAGGAACCACAGGAAACCCAGCAGACGATTTAAACAAAACAACAAATATAAAAACCTTCATATGAATACTATTTCATATGAAGTCTCTTCATTACCCATACAAATGCATGGAAATACTCGGAAATGAACTGAGAAGCCAAATAATACTCCTTCTCCAAAAAAAACCAATGACAGTACAGGAAATCTGCTCTTCCTTGGAAAAAGAACAAAGCTTAGTAAGCCACGCACTAAAACAATTAAGGGAATGCAATTTTGTTGACTATAAAAAAGAAGGTAAAAAAAATGCTTATTTCATAAAATCAGACATTTTTACAAAAAACAAAAACAAACCACTATTTGAAATATTTCAAGAACACGCAGAAAAATACTGTAAGCACAAATAAATAAGGTGGAAAAAAATGAAAGAAATATATTTGGATTACTCAGCAACTACCCCTATAAGAAAAGAGGTTTTGAAAGAAGCACTACCTTATTTTTCGGAAAAATTTGGAAACCCATCAAGCTTTCACTCGAAAGGGCTAGAAACAAAAAAGGCAATGCAAAATGCAAGGCAAAAAATTGCAAAAATAATGCACTGCAAACCGGAAGAAATAATTTTTACGGGAAGCGGAACAGAAAGCATTAATTTAGCGCTCAAAGGAATTGCATTCAAAACAATACTTGAAGGAAAAAGAGGAATCTTCATTACACAAAGAACAGAACACCACGCGGTGCTAGAAACCTTGCACTGGCTTGAAAAACTAGGGTTTAGCATAATTTACGCAAAAATAGATGAAACAGGAAAAATTGATTTAGAATATTTGAAAAAAATCCTTGGAGAAAACAAAGGAAAAGTCCTACTCACAACAATAATGTATGCAAATAATGAAATAGGAACAATACAACTAATAAAAAAAATAGCAGAACTATGCCACGCAAATGAAACAATTCTCCATACTGATGCCTGCCAAGGAGCTGAATATTTGAACACGAACACACAAGAACTTGGAATAGATATGATGACAATAAACGGAAGCAAAGTATATTCATTCAAAGGAACAGGAATATTATACAAAAAACAAGGAGTAAAATTAGAGCCGCTAATACATGGAGGGGCACACGAATTTGGATTAAGAGCAGGAACGGAAAACGTTCCAGGAATAGTTGCACTTGCAAAAGCGCTTGAACTAGCAGAAAAAGAAAAGAAAAAAGAACGTGCAAGAGTAACCAAATTAAGAGATTACTTAATAAAAAAAATTGAAAAAGAAATACCCCAAGTCCTCCTAAATGGAGACAGAACACAAAGGCTTCCAAACAATGTAAATATTTCATTCAAAGGAATAGAAGGAGAAAGCGCTTTGTTGAGATTAAATGAAAAAGGAATAAGAGTAAGCACAGGCTCTGCCTGCTCCTCACAATCCTTGGACCCAAGTCATGTGCTAATAGCAATAGGAAGAAACCACGAAACCGCGCACGGAAGCATAAGATTTTCACTAGGAAAAGACACAACAAAAAAAGAAATTGATTACACAATAAAAGAACTAAAAAAAACAATTAATTTTTTGAGAAAAATAAGCCCTTTATGGAAAAAAAATAAGGAAGTGAAAAAATGAAAATAGAAGGAAATGATTGGTTTTATTCAAAAGAAGTGAAAAAACACTTTCTTGAACCAAAAAACTTTTTAAAAAACGAAAAAGAAATAAAAGATTTTAATGGATATGGAAAAGTTGGAAATGTTAAATGCGGAGACTTAATGGAAATGTGGATAAAAGTAAGAAATGAAAAAATAATTGATGTGAAATGGAAAACCTTTGGATGTGCCTCAGCAATTGCAAGCACAAGCATGTTATCAGAAATGATAAAAGAAAAAAAAGGAATGAAAATAGAGGATGCATTAAAAATCACGGGAAAAGATATTATGGAAAGATTAGGAGGATTACCATCCATAAAAGTACACTGCTCTGTCCTAGGCGACCAAGCACTAAGAGCCGCAATAAAAAACTACCAAGAAAAATCAAAAAAGGCATAATGGAAAAGTATTAATCCTCGCACTGTACAAGTATTTCATGCCTCAAATTGTTTTAAGCGCAAAAAAACCTTTTCAAGTGAGCGCAAGCAAGGAAAAACTAGTTTTCGGAAAATGGATGACAAGCTACTTAGCAACTGAAAAAGAACCTTTCTTCAAAGAAACTCTTATTAGGCAGACAAAAGAATTAAGAAACGCGGCAGAAAAAGCAAATAGAACAAGAAAAGAAGAAGGAGCAGGAAGCACTGCAACCCTCAGGGCGGACAAAGAAGTGTATAGACAAGCAATGAGCTATTCTGAAACATATTGGAAACATATGAGGGAAAAAATGGTCGCAGACCCGAAAAATGCTGGAAAATACAAAAAATCTATGAGAAAAGCAGAAGAAGACTTCAACCACTTCTCAAACAAATACGAGTTCCTGAGAATCCTGCTAAGCGGTCAAAAAGAAGCTTAAAACAACTAAATTTAAACACTTCTTGAGAGAATTAAATTATGGAACTGGTACAATACATTATAGTAAATGCTTCCTTAGGCATGAATAAAGGAAAAATTGCCGCACAAGTGGCACACTCAGCTGTATCTGTACTTGAAAAAGTTGATGAAGAAACCATTTCAGAATGGAAAAACCAAGGAATGAAAAAAATTGTTTTAAAAGTTAAAAGCACGGAAGAATTATTAGAATTATTTGAGAAAACAAAAAAACACTTTCCCTGCACATTAATAACTGATGCAGGAAAAACACAAATAGCCTCAGGCTCAAAAACATGCTTTGCATGCGGGCCGGTAAATGAAGAAGAAGCACAAAAATATTTTAAAGAATTAAAACTACTTTAAAACGTCAAAAAATCTTTTTGGTGAAAAAATGCGTTCAGGATTCATGAAACATATTTCTGATTTGGTTAAGCAATCAGACCTGATAATTGAATTACTTGATGCGCGACACCCCGAAGCAACAAGAAACCCTATCCTCGAAAATATGATTAAAACACAAAAGAAAAAATTATTACTCGTAATAAACAAATCGGATCTTATGCCAAAAGACGAAATGGAACAAAAAAAAGCAAGTATTGCATCAGAATCGGGAGTAAAAACAATTTTCATTTCAGCGCTTGAGCGAGACGGAATTAATATGATAAGAAGAGAAATCAGCGTTGATTCCAAAGGAACAGAAAAATTTATTATAGGAATAATTGGTTATCCTAATGTCGGCAAAAGCACCCTAATTAATGCATTAGCAGGAAAAGGAAGAGGAAGAGTAGCGACCTCAAGAAAAGCAGGACTCACAAGAGGAATAGCGAGAGTAAAAATATCAGACGGATTATACCTAATTGATTCGCCCGGAATAATTCCATTCAAAGAAGAAGAATTCACTTTATTTTTAGTTGAATCAAAAAACCCTAACCAATTAAAAGATGTTGAAACAAATGCTGTGAAATTAATTCAATTAATGGGGAAAGAAAAAATCGCGAAATTTTACAAAATTGAACAGGAAAAAATAGAAGAAAAGGATGAAGAAGAAATGCTTGAAGAAATTGCGTACAAAAAAGCATTCCTAATGAAAGGCGGAAAACCAGATATGGGAAAAGCAGCACGCGATCTACTCGAAAGATACCAAAAACACGAGTTGATATAAACACTAAAGAAGCTTGTTAACTGAAAAACTAAGCACTAGATTTATTAAAAAATACCCAAAAATATTTTGACCCTTTAATCTTATGTAAATTATTTGCTTTTGCAGCAGCATAAAACTGACTCCTCATTTTTTGGATCTCGACAGAGGTTAACCCGCGACTCTCTAGATAAGTATTGGACAAATTAGGATTATATTCAGGTCTCAAAAGAGAGACCGCATCAAGCCCTTGGCTTTTTGCATGTGCAACAATTTCGCCCAACAAATAATTCTGCCAAGGCTCATGCAATTGCTCATTTAAGTCAGCAACAAGTTTTTCAGGATTAACATATTTTTTACCGGGCCCCTGAATGCTCGTTACTGCACAAACTGGGGCAGGCAAGTCCCTGCGAAAAGGATGATTCATGTGTGGTTCAATGCTTGAAGTCAAAACAAATCTTACCTTAAAAACATTTACAGGGGATTTTAATCCTGGCAAAGGTATTTTCTTTCCAAAAACCCTGATTAATTTCCTCGGCAACCAACCAGAAAAAGCAAGCATAACAAGACTTTCTGAAGCAGCATGCGAAAAATTCACCCGATATTTATCAACCCTTGTTTCCGGAAATGTTGACATAAATTTTCTGTAACTACTAGCAGGAGCCTGCGAAGGGATATCAAACTTTGTCTGCAAAAGCTCTGAGACTTTATTCCACCTCAAACTTGTTCTAGCCCCCAAAAAAACAGCTTTGGAAAAACTTATTGCCTTTCTATGTACACTCGTGCTAGATAAATAATTAATTCTCTTTTTCATATATAAGTAAAGATCTCTCTATAATAAAACCTTTTGCTTAAAAAAATAAGAATAAATGCTAAAAAAAATCAAAGCTGTTTAACCAAGTCAATTAACTGTTTTATTTGGACTTTTTTTTTCAAAGATTTTTCTTTCTCCAAGCGAAGCTTTAACTCGTAAATAATATCATCATTTGTCAGGCGCATAAATCAATGAAACAAAAAAAGGGTTAAAAAGGAATGCAAAAAAGCAAAACAATTTAAATCAAGGTTTAATAGAAACCTGTACCCCTGCAAGGAGCTGGAGGGAAATAGAACATTTTTTTGCCTCCTCAAGAGAAACCATAAAATTTTTTCCAGCATTATGAAAATGCTCTGCTTTAATAAAAAGCCAACCCTCATGAGGAATCTTCCAAGCAATAAAAAACTCTGCACCCGCAGTTTTTGCCCAATTAATCTCATCATTCATAGTAACAAGAGGAATAGCAAGATAATTTCCTCTCCAAGCCTTGCACTCAAAAGCAAGAATTTTACCCTGTTTCAAAGCAACAACATCAGGACTAGGCAAAGGACTAACACCAGAACCAGCAACGCGAAGAACAGCAAAACCATAATCAAAAAGAGTATGAATTAATTCTCTCTCCGCATTAGCACCCTTATTATAATGAGCCATAACAACAGGAAAAGAAATTTGAAATACTTAAACGTATCGCGTAACAAAAACTAAACATAAAGCCCTTTAGGGGAAATACTATCCTTGGCAGAAAGATCAACACGCTGGTCCTTTACACGATTGCGCTTCTCCTCACGAGAAAGCTTCTTCTTCGAAGTAGCAACAGAGTTCCGCTGATTAAGCAACCTGCGCCTCTCTTTTGAGGCTTCGCTGAAAGGATTTTTCTTATCCATAAGAAGAATACTCAATTCAACTATTTAAGGGCTCTTCTAACCTTACCAACAGAGGATACTTCCTCATCCTGATTCCTAGTCAAAGAAACCTTTATATTATAAGCCCACTTCTTGAGCTTTTTGCCCAAAGGAAGCCTTGAACCATTACCCGGATTCCTTGAGCCCTCATACATAAATTTAGCCATAATCCCACCTAAACAAATTTTCTTAAACAAGGTTAAGTTTAAATTCCCTTCATTTAACAACTTTCTTGATAAGAAAGCCTTAAAGGTGGCAAAGCCCAATGAGGGCTGTTTAGAAGCGTTTGAAAACGCTTTTTGAATGGTTTGTGTTAATAAAATGGAAACGATAATTAACGCGAAGATTTTAACTGGAAAACAAAAATTCAGTGTGGTATTTAACAAAGAAAAAAATTTACTAATTGTTGAAGCTACTGAGAAACCAGAAAACAATAAAGCAAATAAAGAAATCTTGAAAAAATTGAAGAAATACTTCAAAGCGGACATAGAAATTGTTTCCGGATTAAAAAGCAAAGAAAAAACAATAAAAGTTGCATTACCAGAAAACAAGGTAATGAAAAAACTTGAAACACAAGCTAATTCTATAAAACCTTTATAGGAAAAACCGTTAAACGGCAAAAAAACTTATTAAAAAAATAGTTATAAAAAGGAGAAGTGAAATTATGGCTAAAACATATTTGAGCGCAGTAAAATACGAAATACTCGCTAATTACGAAGTACAAGGAGTTGTAGAAAAACCTGATATAGTGGGTGCGATATTTGGACAATGCGAAGGATTACTTGGAGAAGACATGGATCTTAAGGAATTACAACAAAGCGGAAAAATAGGGAGAATAGAAATCACTGTAAAAAAAGGAAAAGGAACAACAACAGGAGAAGTAATAATCCCTAGTTCCCTTGACCAAGTAAAAACAAGCATACTTGCGGCAACTGTTGAAACAGTTGAAAAAGTAGGTCCATTTGAAGCAAAAGTAAAAGTAATGAAAATACAGGATACAAGAAAAGAAAAAAGAGAAACAATAACAGACAGGGCAAAAGAACTCCTTAAACACATGCAGCAAACAGAAGGCGCACTTGAAAGCACTGAACTAGCAGATACAATAAAATCTGAAATAAGAACAGAAAAAATTGTGTTATTCAGAGGACTACAAGCAGGACCAGAGGTAGAAACTGCTGAAGAAATAATAATAGTTGAAGGAAGAGCAGATGTTCTGAAACTATTAAGCTACGGAATAAACAATGCAGTAGCAATGAACGGCGGAAACATTGATACCCCACTAATACAATTATGCAGGGAAAAAACAACAACTGTATTAATTGATGGGGACAGAGGAGGAGAACTAAACGCAAAAAAACTTGCCTCGCTCACAAAAATTGATTTCGTAGCAAAAGCCCCTGATGGAAAAGAAGTGGAGGAATTAGTGCAAAAAGAAATTCTTTTAGCATTAAAAAGAAAAGTTCCTTACACACAAGCATTCACAGAAACAGGTTACGCGCCAACATTCCAACCAAGACCAAGATTTGAACACTCAAGACCATTCATACCAAGAGACAACAGACAAAGTTTTGGTAGAAACAATTTTAGACCAAACAATTTTGGGAGACCAAGATTTGAACAAGGAAGAAATGAAAGGAGCTTTGAAAGAAGACCATTCAATAACTTCAGACCAAGATTCCAGGAAAACTATACTCCATTCCACCAACAAACAACACCAATACAAAGAGAAGAACCAGTTCCTCAAAAAATCCTTGACATGAAAAAAGACTTTGACAAGATGAAAGGCAAATCAAAAGCAAGATTGCTCGATGAAAAGAACAAAAAAATCAAGGAAGTAGAGGTAAAGGACATGCTTGAAGCAATCCAAAACTCAAAGAAAAAAATCCACTTAGTAATGTTTGATGGAATAATAACAAACAGATTAGTGGAAGCAGCAGATGCAAAAGGCATTGCAGCGGTTGTAGGAGTAAAAAAAGGAAATATTGCTCCACAAAAAGTAAAAGCATACACAATGTAAAAAAAATAAAATTAGAAAAAGTGAAGGAAAAATCCTTCACTTTACTTTTTTTTAAAAAATTACTTCCTTCTAAAAGGCCTTGAAACTGACTCAACTTCTTCTATAGGGATAACCACTGTCTTATTGAATAACAAGAACAATGAAAACATAAATAACACAGCCCAAAAGAAGAACCCTGCTATCGGACCAACCAAAGCTGTTACAGCCTGCCTAGAAGTCATGCTAGTCTGTGCGCCAGGAATCTGTGCACCAGTTATCTCGTACAAAGAATCCTTGCAATCATTATATCTCATCTCAGCAAACAACTGTTCAGCGCTACTCAAGCTTGAAAGGTCTTTAACCCCAGAAAACTCAACACACTTATTAAAGTCCCGAACTGATTGCCAAGAATCAAACATTACTGCAGCTGACTTCACCAGCATCAAAACAGTAATTATTCCAAGAAAAATCCCGAGAACCTGCGTCCACTGGAAATCCTTACTCCCCAGCCTAAAAAGAATTGTTTTCCGCAAAACCATCACCTTGAGTAAATTAATGGAAAACTTCTATATAAACCTTCTTCAAAGCGAAAAAAACCTAAAAGTCAAGGTTTAAAAAAACACTGCGGAAAAACTTCTTTACTAACAAAGTTAATAAAAAAAATTGGGCCGGTGGTCTAGCGGTTATGACATCACCCTTACAAGGTGAGAGTCGTCGGTTCGAATCCGATTCGGCCCATTTTTTTATTAAACCAGAAAAGATATTAAAGCACTTAAAACATCAATATTGACATGAAAAAGCTAATATTATTACTAATAATACTTCTTTTCTCAGCAATTGTTTTTGCTGAAGAAAGCTTTTACCCAACAACAATAGGAAAACTAAACGCTGAAGCAAAGCTTGACGGAAACGGAACAATCACAGGATTAAAAGAAGGAGAAGAAGTAAAATTCCAAACACTAACTTTCCAGGAAAGCTCATTCCAAACAATACAAGTAATAAAAGAAGCTCTTTACATTAATGGAAAAACTATTTACCCGAAATATGTGCTAGATGAATTTGGAAACAAATATGTCTCATTCATAATAACAGAAAACGGGAACTTTAATTACGAACTAATTGCGGATGTAAGCACAACCTCATTAATATCTGCAATGAGTGATTATAACCTTACAACACCGGATGAAAAAGTAAAACTATACACTGAGCCAAGTGAAAAAGTTGAAAGCGGTTCTACGGAAATACAAACAGTGTCTAAAAACAAATTAATAACAAATAGTTTCCTTGATTCACTAAACAAAACAATTATTTGGGTAAATGATTACGTTGAATACGCACAAGGAGATGATTTTTACAAATATTATGTACTGCAAAGATCTGCAACAGAAACACTATTAAGCAAAAAAGGGGTTTGTGATGAATTTGCAAACCTTGGAGCAGGATTATTAAGAGCAAAAGGAATACCAACAAGACTAGCAATAGGAATAACTTTTGATGGAAAAGCATGGGGAAACCACGCATGGATAGAAGTATACCACGAAAAATTTGGATGGATACCATCAGACCCAACATTCAGAGAATCAGGATTCGTTGATGCAACCCACATAAAAATGGGTTCATTTAGTGATGTTACACTCTCACTCGCAAAAGCATACTTTCCAACAACATCAAGCGTTTCATTCTACACACAAACAATGCCGCAAATAGAAATAAAGAGCAAAGAATACTTCAATACAGTAGAACTCACTTCAAGCACAAATGAACTCAAAGCAAATAAATGGAATGATATTTCCTTAACAGTAACAAACAAAAGCAACAGCACAGTAACAACCCCAATAAGCATCAAAGAATCATACAGCGAATTAATAGTTCAGGAGAAAAAAAAATCAATAATATTAAACCCGGGAGAATCAAAAACTATTTTATTTAAAATATTCCCAAACCTTGATTTAAATGCAAACCAAATAGCAAAAGGAACAATAACATTCAACAGTCTTTCAACACCCTACCAAAAAGAAATCACAATAAACCCGGGAATAAATAGTGATTTGGGAGAAGTAATTGTAAATGATATTACTCCAATAGCGCATGAAGGAAAACTGCAAATACAAGTAATAACAACAAATTTTTACCCAACTGAAAAAACAATTGATTTGAATATATTCAGTGATTCCTTTAAATCAAACACAAGCGAAACACTGCCAGGGTTTAGTAGCAAAACAATCCTAAAAGATATAGAAGATTACAATTCAGACATATATTATGTAACAGTAACAACCCCTACAAATATTTTCACCCAAACAATTGTGCCTGAAAAACAAAAAATAATTATTGCGCCAGAACCACTGGTAAAAGAAACAGTAATAGAGCAAAAAATTCAAAATGACGGAAAACAACCAGAAATAGGAGAAACTATAGCAGAAAACCCTATAATCCTTGTAGTTGCCCTACTCTTAGGAGTAGCAATAGTGCTCCTAGGATTATTCTGGGTAAACAAAAGATACGTTTAAACAAAAAAAGCAGGTTTTTAAACAATACTTGGAACGAGATAATTATTGGGGCAAATAACGGTTCTGCGATCGTTGTCTAGTGGTTATGATTCGTCCTTGCCAGAACCTTGTTAAGGTTCGCGACCTAGCAAAGCAAAAGCTTTGCAAGGCATAGTAAAATGCAATGCATTTTACCATGAAGAATTTGCCCATTGCTAAAGCAATGGACAGAAAGCGAACGAAACAGGTTTGCAGCTAGGACGGGGCCCGGGTTCAATTCCCGGCGGTCGCATTAATTATCTCTTTCTTTTCTTCTTTGCTAATTTCCTGGCAGGAGCTTTCTTTTTGTGTGAAAGCACTTTACGTGCAAGGATTCTCCTAACGCTCTCAGAGGATTCTTTATGAGAATTAAGCTGTAAGAACAAATCCACAAAAGCATAATGATATGCAATCAAAGCAGGACCTAAAGCGAAAACAACAGCCACCTTGAAACCTAATGACATGGAAATTGAATCAATAAAGAAATAACTAAGCACTAAAGTTGAGATTGTCCCAAGCACAATTGTGAGAAAACAAAATAACAAGAAAGACAATGCACCAATAAATATTAAGGAACTAAATACCTGATAAAACCTATTATGGGTTAAAGCCCAAGAAGCCTTAACAGCCCCCTTCAAACTAATATCTTTATAACAAAAAATGGTTGTAGAAAACAAAATCCTTATCGCGTTGTAAATAACTAAAATAAAATAAGCCGCAAGACAAAGCCAAGCTACTGTGAAAAGCAATTCGTTCTGCACTAATAAATAATAGTAATAAACAAAAGCTGAAGCAACAATAAGCAACAACTGAATAATCCTAAAAGAAGAATGAATATTCCAAACAAAAGCGTAAAATAATTCAACAAACACTAGGAAAAACATGTCAACTAATTTGGAAACAGTAATCTTACAAGTACTAACCCTTCTTTCACTCAAACAAAACTGGATCAAAACAATTACCCCTAAAATTACGGTAACATAAAGAATATCATACAGAGCATAAGCAATAGGAAGAGTCTGTTTTGAATAAACCCCTGCAGAGAAAATCTGGGGCAACAAAAGTAGAAAAGGCAAAGAAACCCAAAAAAAGACTAAATACCAAAGAGCCTTATCCAAGGAAATCCAGGAATATGCTGAACCAATAAGGTTTCTAAAATTCACCTAAAAAACACCATAACCAATAGGTTTTTCCTATTTAAAAGAATTACCTTCAAAACAAAACTTTGTCAAGCAAAGGTTTTATTTGCCCAAAAACATCAGGAATGGGTTTATTTGCATCAATAATATGAATATTCTCATTAGGCAACAATTTCGGCAACTGCAAATAATATTTTCTTAAATTTTTTACAAAATCAAGTTGCCTAAAATTATCTGTTTGCTTTCTTTTCTCAGAAACCTCAGAATTAATTCTCCTCACAGCTTCTTCAGGATTAACATCAAAAATCAAAGCAAGATTAGGCGCTAAAAAACCCTTGTTAGCATTAAAAACCTCGTTGAAATCACTGCCCTGGACTGTTTGATAAGCAATACTCCCATACTTGTATCTGTCAGCAAGAACAACAAAATTTTTTTCCAAAGCGGGAGCAATAATATTTTCTATATGCCATGCTCTGTCATCAATAAAAGCTTGAAAAATTTCCTCAGCCAAATCATTAGGGGCCTTCTGTTTTTTAAAAAGCTCACGAACCTTTAAACCAAAAGGACCATTAGTTGGCTCATCAGTCACAAGAATATTATCATACTTCTTACTCTTACCATAAATATATTCAAAGCTTTTCCTAATCATGGTTCCTTTGCCAGAACCGGGGCCGCCATCAAAAGCAATAAAAGTTCCCGCCATAAAACTCACTAAAAAAATTATTTTACCAAAACTTTTTTAACTTCACTCCAAATTAATTCATGAATCTCATTAATAGGTTTCAAGGCATTAGCTCTTACACAATCAATTTTTTTCCAACCCAAACGCTCAATATTCCTATCATACTCTTTCATAAAAGAACGCTGAAAATCTAAATCTAACTCATGCTGGTCACGCTTAGCACCCTTCTTATAACTCTCAGCCCTATTAGCATTATCAAGCAGTTTCTCTGAAACATCAACAGGAACATAAAGAACAAAAACAGAATCCGGCTGAGGCAATCTTTCACACACCTGCTTAATCCACGCCCAAACAGAATCCCTCTGCTCTTTAGGAGTTAAAGCTGTTTGATAACAAAGAGTAGAAGAAAAATATCTTGAAAGAATAACAAAAGAACCTTCATTAAGAATTTTTTCTATCTCCCACTTAGATTCATAAAAATCAGTCATGTAAAGCATAGCAACAAATTCAGGAGGAATAGAGGCTTTATCTCCATACTCGCCACGCAAATAAGCATCAACAACCTTTCCAAAAGAAACCTCATGCTTTGGAAAATGCAAATGAACAACTTTTTTTCCCTCTTTTTCCAAGCGCTCGGCTAAAAGTTTTAATTGAGTACTCTTACCAGAAGACTCACCACCCTCTAGAACAATTAATTTACCCCTCATAAAAACCAAAAGAAATTGAAATTAACTCCTTAAAAAAGAATTGCTTGAAAGTAAAGCCAAAACCAATGTTTAAAAAAGAAACTAAATGGAAATTAAATTATACAGTGGCAAAGCCACTATCGCGCTATTGATAAATAGCGCCACGGTGTGAATCGCACCGTCCCGCCGAAACGGGACAGCGTCTGTGATGTAATGGTAGCATAAAAGCCTTCCATCGGCCTTACTAAGGCCGGCGAAAGTATTTGCCCTTTCTACGAAAGGACAGAAAACTACGATGGTTGAAAAATCAAATGCTAGCTTTTTGTCGGGGTTCAAATCCCCGCGGGCGCACTTAAAATATTTTTAAAAAAATTAAACTCCCAAATTAAGTTGTAGCTGTGAACCATGTTTGAGTTCATAAACAAAACGAGTTGCACTAATTACAGCCATACTAAAAACGGCTTTTCTTTCACTTTCAGTTCGAACCTTAAAAAGACCATATTTCATTAAACGCTCAATCTCTAACTGCAAAATTTTTTCCGGGGAAACCCTACGATAAAGAACGCTTGGATGAACCTTTAATTTTTCTGCGCGGAACTTTAACCTATCATAAGCGCCAGTGGATTGAAACCTAAGCTTGCCAGAATCCTGAAAATAACTCCTCAAATTATACATCACTTTAATCGGATCCTTAACACGCAAAGACTCAACATGAAAAGCTTCCCCGACCGACAAAACATAATTAGGAGAGCCAGCACCCGAAAAACCTCTTTTTTGCCGCGCAGCATTCTCCAAGTTAGAAGTTATTAGGCTTAACGAATCGGAAGAAAAATTTGCAAGAGGGTCAGGCAAACGCTTAATTTCCCGCCTTACAACATTAGCAGAAACTTTTTCATACTCCAAACGAGGCTTTTTCTTTTTAGCTTCAGCATCCTGCGCCTGCTTCATAGCCACTTTGGCCCAAAGCTTACTTGTTGCAACACTCATGAAATAATTACTGCAAAGAAAGTATTTATTACTAACCTAAAACGGATAGTTAAATTATTAACCAATTCCAATTAATGCATCATAATGATAAAAGAAAAAAAGCTTAAAGGAAACCAAAAAATTGCGCTGGAAAGAATTTACAGGTTATTTGAACTAGCGAAAAAAAACGAGAAATACGCTAAAAGGTACTTAACACTGGCAAAAAGAATAGGGGAAAAATGCAGGGTAAGCATACCAAAGGAATTAAAGGAAAAATACTGCAAAAAATGCTTTTCAATGAAAATAACCCTAAAAGAACAAAAACCGTTTTTAATAGTAAAATGCTCTGAATGCGGGCATGAAAAAAAATTTGGGTTAAAGGAAAAAACAAGCCAAAATGAAAAACGCAAAACTGGCAAAAAAACAAGCTAAGACCAAGCTTTTTAAAGGTTTTCAAAGAGGTTTTCTGTAATAAGTCTACTAGCTCTCGCTCCGGCGATTGAGCACATTGGACTGAAAAGTTAGGTGATTCAATGGGAATACATGATGTGCCAGCAGAGTACTTAATCGAAGAAACTGCAAAAAAACTCTCAGAAGAAATAGAAAACCCTGTATGGGTAGATTATGTTAAAACGGGGGTGCACAATGAAAGAGCACCACAAAGACAAGACTGGTTCTATGTAAGAATGGCAAGTATATTATACAGAGCATTCAAATGGGGAACAATAGGAACAGAATCACTTAGAACTTATTACGGTGGAAGAAGAAACAAAGGAGTAAAAAAAGAGCACCATTACAAAGCAAGCGGAAAAGTAATCAGAACATGCGTACAAAACCTTGAAAAAAAAGGTTACTTGGAAAAAGCACAACCAAAAGGAAGAAAAGTAAGCATAAAAGGATTCCAATTACTAAATGAAATGGCTAAAATAGCAGAAAAGAATCTTACTGAAGGAAAATATGCTAAAAAACAGAAAGAGAGAAAAGCATTTGATGAAAAGAAAAAGAAAGAAGTGCAAGACACATTAAAAATGCAGGACAGAGGACACGGACACGTACAAAAAGCGGATAACAAAAAACAATCACAGAAATCCATAAAGAAAAAAGAAGGAAGTGAGTAATAATGGCCCGACACAAAGAAAAAGACTTTAAGGACTTCATGATAAGTGAAAGAAAAAAAATAGGGTCAGGACTTACAAATGCTCCTGTATGGCTAATGCAAAAAGCCGGAAAAAGAATATGGAATACAAAGCAAAAAAGAACTTGGAAAAACATTGATATGAAAATGAGGTACTTCGAGGCAAAACAAAAACAACAAAATAAAACAAAAAAAAGCGGGGACCACAAAAGAAAATCAAAACCAGTTACCGTAAAGGTAGAATGAGGTGAAAAAACATGGCTCAAGATTTTAAGGAAAAAACAATAACAATTAATTTAAGAAAAGTGTTTAACAAACCACTCACAAAAAGGGCAATAAGCGCAAAATACGCCTTAAAACAAGCGGTTGAAAAAGAAACAAGACTCAAAAAAATACTCATAAGCAACAAGGTTAATGAAATGCTTTGGGCAAAAGGCAAATTCAATGCACCAAGAAAAATTACAATAAAAGTTATAAAAGAAAAAGATACAGGAAGAGTAATGCTACCTGAAGAAAAATATGAAACAAAACAAGAAAAGAAAAAAGAGACAAAAACCGAAAAAAAGGAAGAACCAAAAAAAGAAACTACTGAAACAAAAACTGCAAAAAAAGAATAAAAAAAATCATGAGGGCTGGAAAAGCTAATTAAAGCCCTCTTTTATATTTTTATTAAAAGGGTTAATCAAATGAATATCGCAAGAATAAGAATTCTAGGTTCAAATTACACAGGATTATTTGCAATAACCAACGATTCCATATGCTTTGTGCCACAACAAATAGAAGAAAAAGCACTGCAAAAAATAGAGGAAACCCTAGAAGTAAAAACAATAAAAGCGAGCATATACGGAAGCGCACTATTAGCGGTATTTGCAAAAATGAATAACAAACAAATATACTTGCCTGATTTTGTGCACGGAAAAGAGCTTGAAGCAATTGAAAAAGAAATCAAAGTAAAACTAATTACAACAGAAAACGCATTAGGAAACATGATAGAACTCAATGACACAGGGGCTATTGTTTCAAAAACACTGCAAAAAAAAGCAATAGAAGAACTAAAAGAAAGCGGACTCAAAGTACTTCAAATGAATATTGCAGGAATAGATGTGGTAGGGTCATGCATTGTTGCAACAAACAAGGGATTTGTAGTTAATCCAAATATTACAAAAGAAGAAGCCGAAAAAATACAAGAAACATTAGGAGTAAAAGGGGGCTCATCAACAGCAAACACAGGGGATATTTTCATAAGAAACTCTGTATTAGCAAACAAAAAAGGAATAATCATGGGCGAAAGCACCACTCCATATGAAATAAACAGAATAGAAGAAGCACTAGAAGGATAAGCTAAATATGCCAAAAAAATCAATTGGATAGGTATTTATTTATTATTAAGGAAACATCAGTAGGTGAAAAAATGAAAACGTATGAAGCAAAAGGAACATTCACAAAAAAAGGGGAAAATCAAAAATTTACAACAACCCTAACAGCAGAAAACGAAAAAATGGCTAACGAAAAAATCTTTGCCCAAATGGGAAGCAAACAAAACATAAAAAGGCCCTACATAAAAATAGATTCAATAAAGGAGACGAAGTAATGGATGAAAAAGAAACAAAACGAGAAGTTACTGAAGCACAACTAACACAAATGGCACGGCAAGAAGAAAACTCATTAATGACCAAACAAGCAGTCCTTGAAAAAATAAGCTCCATGCTAAAGGATACGCTTAATGCAAAAGACATCTTAAAAGAAGTTCAAAAAACAAACGGAAAAGTACTCATAAACATAGGTGCAACAATACTAATAGAAGCAGAAGCAAAAGACATTAAAAAATGCAAACGAGGATTTGCAGAAAACGCATACAAAGAAGAAAACCTTGAAGAAACACTCAAATGGCTGGAAAAGAAAGAAGACCAACTGCAAAAACAACTAACAAAACTAGGACAAGAGTATTCTGAAGCACAACAAAGACTTACAAGCATTATAGGAATATTGAAACAAATAGATTCCGAGAAACGAAAACTAATAGAACAAAGAAAAAGACAGCCAATAACAATATCTAAATAAAACTAAATTACTTTTTTATTCAAAAAAAAGAGATGAAGACTATGTTCGGATTCCTCAAACAAAAAATAGCTGATTTTGGAAATAAACTCAAAGAAACTGTTTCAAAAGAAGAAAAAAAACAACCAACTGAAAAAGAAGCGCAAGAACAGGAAAAAAAAGAAACTGCGCCAGTGAAAACAGAAACTAAAACACAAGAAACAAAACCTGAAGTGAAAAAAGAAGAAACAACCATAAAAGAAAAAGAAACAAAAAAAGAGGAATTAAAAGAAAACGTAAAAATTGAAGAAAAAACCGTTGAAAAAAAAACAGGGTTATTAGGAAAAATATTTGGAATAGGAAAGAAAAAAGAAGAAAAAACCGTTGAAAAAGAAAAGAAAACAAAAGAAGAGGTTGCGGAAGAACTAGAGAAAAAATTGTTTGAGGATATTGAAAAAGAAATAAAAAAAGAGGAACAAGAAAGCCCTAAAGAAACGACAAAGATTGAGGAAAAACCCTTTGTAAAAGCAAAAGAAGAACCCCAAAAAAAAGAAATTGTAAAAACAATCGAAATCAAAGAACTCGAAAAAATTGTTCAAGAAGAAAAAGAACAACCACAAATAGAACCCCTGAAAAAAGAAGAAAAAATAGTTGAAGAAGAGGAAGAAATACAAACTGAAGAAGAAAAAGATGAGGAAATAAAGGAAATAGCAGCGGAGAAAATAGAAAAACCAAGAGATATTAAAATAAAAAGCATTGAAGAAGACAAAAGAGAATTAAAAACAAAAGTCGGGATAACAGGAGGATTAAAAGGATTAATTTTTGGAGGAGTAGAAATAAACGAAAAACAAATAGAGGATCTACTTTGGGAACTAGAACTAAGCTTAATTGAAAGTGATGTAGAACAGGATGCGGCAAAAGAAATTACAAAACAAATAAAACAAAGAATAGTCGGAATGAAGGTGCCAGCAAAAAACATTGATGAATACTTAAAAGAACAAATAAAAGAAATACTCGCAGAAATGATGAAAACAGAAAAAATCAATCTTTTAGAGGAAACAGTGAAACACAAGCCCTTGAAAATACTCATGCTCGGACCAAACGGAGCAGGAAAAACAACAAGCATAGCAAAATTAGTTAATTACTTTCAAAAAAACAAAAAAACATGCATAGTTGCAGCAGCAGATACTTTTAGGGCAGGAGCAATAGACCAGCTAGAAGAACACGCAAAAAAACTAAATATAAGAGTAATAAAACAACAATACGGAGCGGACCCGGCAGCAGTGGCATTTGATGCAGTAAAAGCAGCAGAAGCAGGAAAAATTGATGTAGTAATAATTGATTCGGCAGGAAGACAAGAAACAAACAAAAACCTAATGGAAGAACTCAGAAAAATAGAAAGAGTAACAACCCCTGATTTGAAATTATATGTAGGAGAAGCTTATGTGGGCCAAACGCTCTTAGAACAAGTAAACGAATTTGAGGAAATAGCAGGAATAGATGGATTTATTTTAACAAAAATTGATACGGATGCAAAAGGAGGAACAGCAATTTCACTTTTATACAAAACAAAAAAACCAATACTCTTTGTAGGAACAGGACAAGGATACAATGATTTTAAAGAATTCACGCCAGGATTCATCCTGGAAAGAATAATATAGCCTTAGAAACCAATACTAATTATGCCAATAATACAAAAAATAAAAAGAACTGTTAGAAGAAACTTAACAAAACTAAGTTTTAGGCCAAAAATAATTGTAAACCAAAATACTAGAAAAAGGCAATTACAGTGGAAAGGAAAAATAAGGGAAAAACAAATAATAGTAAAAAAAGTCGAACCCCAGAAGAACACTTACTAGAAAAAGCGAGAAGAAGAACCTTAATAAAAAACTTGGATAAATTACAAAGCAACTCGTACGAACTAAGAGTCGCAAAAAGATACCCTGCGTTGAATCAAAAAAGAGTAGAACAATACCTTTCACTCCCAACAATGTCAGAAATACTTGACATAAACGTACTTTTTGATTCTTATCCTTTAAATGCAAAAATTAGAAGAATAGCAAAAAAATCCAATCTAACGCCTCTGAACCTTTATCAAAAATGCGGGAATGCATACTCTGAATTAGCTATAAAAATACATTCAAACAAAGAAACTAAAAATACGGATATTTATTCTCCAAACGTGATGGTGGACATTAATGAAAAAGGAAAAATAATTTTTACGCTTATTGATTTTTAAAAACACATATTTTAAAACCAAGCAAAAATAAAAATTCGTGATACAAATGAAACAAAAAAAAATAAACATGCATATTAATTCGTTAAGAACAACAATTGCGAGAGAAATAAGGTTGAAAAGAATAAAAGAAGGAAGGAAAGCCGCACTAGAACTACTTAAAAAAAGAAAACGGGGCTTAAATATATTGGAAAAAGAATTAGGAAATTCACGTTCCTAAATATTGCATATAAAAAAACTAATATTTAATTCCTTTTAACAAAGAAATTCTCTCACTTACTGGAGGATGCGTGGAAAACATTCCTTTCAACCATAAACCCTTATTATTTTTTAACGGATCAGAAATATACAAATGAGCAGTGGCTTTATTCGCTGCTTCCAAAGGCTCTGTGTCTTTAGAAATTTTTTCAAGAGCAGAAGCAAGAGCAAGCGGATTCCTAGTCATCTCTGCGGAGCCTGCATCAGCCATGAATTCTCTTTTCCTTGAAACTGCAAGTTTAATCAAATTAGCAATCAAAGGAGTAAGTGCGGCAAGAATAACTGCAACAATAATTAATACAATAAAAAGTCTCCCATCCTTCGAATCTGAATTCCCTTTACTATAAAAAGCAAATCTTAAAATCAAATCAGAAAGTAAAACCGCAATACCTACAAGAACAGTGGCAATAGTCATTGTTCGAATATCATAATTTTTTACATGGGAAAGCTCATGAGCAATAACCCCTTGCAATTCCTCTCTGTTCAGGCGGGAAAGACAACCCGTGGTAACACAAACAACAGCATGCTGAGGATCACGACCAGTAGCAAACGCATTAATTGCGGAATCACCAATAACAAAAACTCTTGGCTTAGGCAAACCGGAAGCAATACACATTTCCTCAACAATATTATACAATTGATTAAATTTCTGTCTATCCGCTTCCTTTGCACCGGAAACAAAAGTAACAATAGAATCACAAGAATAATAAGAAATTATTGCAAACAAAATAATCAAAATACCAAAAACAGTAAAATAAGTAAAACCATAAATATTCAATCCGCCAAGAAGAAGAGAAATAATTCCTGCTAAAACCCCTATTAAAATAAAAAAAGCGAGGAACAACAAAATAGTCATTCTTTTATTATCAGAAATTTGCTTATAGAAATCCATGGCAGGCATAATGACACCAAAAAAATGAAAAGCAAAACGCAGAAAACGCTTTGCTTTAAACTAAACTTAATTACATTCCTGAAAAATCAACTTTAACAGTTTTCTTTTCTTCTTCAGTTACTTGGAAAAATTCTTTTTCTTTGTTCATTCCAAACAATCCTGCAAACAAGTTATTAGGGAAAGTAAGAATCATTGTATTCCACTTCATAACCATATCATTATAGAACTGTCTAGCAAAAGCAACTTTGTTTTCAGTACTAGAAAGCTCTTCCTGTAAAGCCTTAAAATTTTCATTAGCTTTAAGAGTAGGATAAGCTTCAGCAACAGCGAACAATGATTTTAATGCACCTGAAAGCATATTCTCCGCATTAGCAGCATCCTTAGGGCCCTTAGCTGACATCAAAGCAGATCTTGCTTTAGTAACTCCTTCAAGCACCCCCTTCTCGAACTTAGCATAACCCTTAACAGTCTCAACCAAATTAGGGATTAAGTCAGCTCTTCTCTTTAACTGAACATCAATCTGCGCCCAGGCATTTTCAACTTGTTTTAACGTAGAAATCAAAGAGTTATAAATAGCTATTGCCACTATACCAACAATGACAACAAAACCAACTATTGCAAGCAATACGAGCATTAAATCCACAAAAATCACCACACTAAAAGTGTATTAAATTCTTTAAAATACTATGTATCAAGATTTTTATAAAGTGATACCATGGGCCTAGGAGAAACGCTAAGAAAAGCAATGGATAAAATACAAGGGGCAGGAACAATAGACAAGGAAACTGTGAAAGAAGCGGTAAAAGAAATACAACGAGCACTAATATCAGCAAATGTTGATACAACAACTGTTTTTGCTATTTCTAAAAAAATAGAGGAAAATGCTTTTGGGGAAATAAAAGGACAAATGTCAAGAAGAGAACATATCACAAAAGTTACTTATGATGCACTAGTAGAAATGCTGGGGGGAAAAGAAACCCCTCAAGAACCAAAAAAAATACTCTTATGTGGGTTATTCGGTTCAGGAAAAACAACTGCTGCAGGAAAACTTTCTTCATATTACAAAAAAAGAGGAAAAAAAGTAGGAGTAATCTGTGCGGACACATTCAGACCAGCTGCATTCGAACAATTACAGACAAACGCAAAACTAGCAGGAGCAGAATTCTTTGGAATAAAAGGAGAAACAAATGCTGGAAAAATAGTGGAACAAGGAATAAAAGAACTTGAAGGAAAAGGATGCGAACTAATTATTTGTGACTCGGCAGGAAGAAGCGCACTTGATGAAGAACTCACAGAAGAAATAAAAGAAATTGATTCTCTTTTTGGGGGAGAAGAAAAATGGCTCGTACTCGGGGCAGATATTGGAAATCTAGCAAAAAAACAAGCACAAGCATTCCACAGAGCAGTAGGAATAAACGGAGTAATAATTACTAGAATGGACGGATCAAGTAAAGGAGGAGGAGCGCTAGTTGCATGCAACGAAACGGGAGCAAGTGTTTATTTTATTTCAACAGGAGAAAAAATAAATGATTTTGAGGCATTTGATGCAAACAGATATTTGTCAAGAATAATGGGGTATGGGGATTTACAAGGATTACTGGAAAAAGCAAAAGAAGCAGAAATGGAAAACCTTAATCCGGAAGAATTATTGAAAGGAAATTTTAACTTAAGAATGTTTTATGAACAATTAAAAGCAACAAAAAAAATGGGGCCGCTAAACAAAGTAGCAGAAATGCTGGGGCTAAGCGTTAAGTTACCAAAAGAAATGCTTGAAGCAGGGCAAGACAAAATGGATTCATTCAAAGTAATAATTGATTCAATGACAGAAAAAGAAAGATTAGAGCCAGAAGTGTTGAACAGAGGAAGGGTAGAAAGAATAGCGAAAGGAGCAGGAGTAAAAATAGAAGAGGTAAGAGAATTAATTAAGCAATACAAACAAATGAAAAAAATGTTTAAAAAATTCAGGAACATACAAAGCGAAAAAGCAATGAAAAACTTTGGAGAAAAAGGATTAGGGGACATGCTAAGGCAAATGCAGGGAAAAAAAATGGGGAAAAAATTAAGGCTAAAATAAAAATATAAACAAAGAAAAACGATAATATTTATGAACAAGATGAATCTTATGGCAAGAAAAAAACTCATTATTGATGTAGGGGCTGGAGAAGGGACATTTACCGAAAGATTAAAGAGAAAAAACCCAACTAAAGAAGTAAGAGGAATAGACAGGATCCCAAGAAGGGCAGGAATAATAGCTGAAAGTATGGGGTCACATTTTCTTAATATGAGCAAGGAAGAGGCAGAAAGATTGCACGCAGTTTGGGCAAATCACATAAATCTAACATCTAGTGAAGCAAATCAAGAACTACGAATACTTGCTCAAAAAATCCCAAAAAAAGTGCCTGTAATAATAACAATAAGACAGGAAAGATTAGCTCCCACCATATACAGTATTGAAGCAGCAGGGCTAAAAGTATTCAGGCATAGACCAATTTCGGAAAAAATGATTATGAGCGAGGACACCAAAAAATTTTTTGATGAATCCAAAAATAACCCTGAAAAAAGACCCATAAGAATTGTTGCATTAAAACAATAAAAAATACAACAACAAACCTTTATAATCAAAAAACAACACAAAAATACTAAATGCTACAACTAATTCAACAAAGCGCTTTGCTTATTGGAACAGCAATGGGCGCGGTAACTGATACAAAAACAGGTTACATCTATGATTGGATAACTTACCCAATGATTTTTTTAGGATTCATACTATCAGTAATGCAACAACAATGGAACAATATCCTAATTGCGGCAATTTTGTTTGCAATACTGTTTGCTGCATACAAATTAGGAAAATTGGGGGGAGGAGATGTAAAAATATTTGCGGGAATAGCGCTTTTGAATCCAAGCAATGATTATATGTTTCTTGCAACCGCAATGCTATTTGCAGCAATGGGTGCAATGATTTTTTACTCCACATATTATACAATAAAATATGCAAAAAAAGGAATCAAAATAGAGGAAAACAAAAAAGGAATACAAAAAGCAATTCTGTTCGCAACAATAATTATTATTTACTTTTTTATCTTAATATCAATGAACCTAATAGGAATAGGAAGTGGGGCAATAATTTTCACCCCGATGATTTTTGGATTAATTTTCATTGCCCTTCAAGAAGGAATAACAAAAAACTTTTTTGAAGAAAAAATAATGTTAAAAAAAATTGAGGAAGATGAGGTACTAGCTGAAAGAAACCAGAAAAAAGTACTTGAACTATTAAAGGGAAGCAAACTAATAGGGGAAAAAGAAAAAAAAATCCTAGAAAAACACGGAATAAAAAGTATTTATGTACTAAGAAAACTACCTCCCTTCGGACCATTCATTCTATTAGGGATAGTAAGCGCATTAATGCAGCCAGGGTTCTTTTTGTTATTATTCATGTAAGGGTTTAAGAAAACAACTAAATAAAAAATATTGAAGGGATAAAATGAAAGTACTACTAACAGGCTCAGGCGGATTTGTTGGGAAAGAAGTTGTGAAAGCACTAAAACAACACAAACACAAAGTAATTGAATATGATTTGGATAAAGGAAAAAATATTTTAAATGAAGAACAATTATCTGAAGAAATGAAAAACGCCGATACAATAATACACTTAGCGGGAATTGTTGAAAATGAGAACCCTAAATTATGGGAAATAAATGTTAAAGGAACGGAAAAAGTTGCGCAAGCAGCAAAAAAAGCAAAAATAAAGAAACTTGTTTACATGAGTTCAACTGCTGTTTATGGATACACAAAGGGAGAAATAAATGAGAGAAGCCTCGTTAAGCCGGAGAATAAGTATGAAAAAAGTAAAGCGGAAGGAGAAAAAATTGTTTTAGGAATAATGGATGTTACAACAATTTGTATTGTGAGAAGTGCGATGATTTTTGGGGCAAATGAATACTGGAAAAAAATGTTCAAAATGCTTGAAAAAAAATATCCCTTGCCATGCAAAGGAGACAACACCTTCCAAATAATTTATGTAAAAGAACTTGCTAACGCAATTTGCACAGTACTTGAAAAAGGAAAAAACGGAGAAATATACTTAGCAGCAGGAAAAGAAAAAGAAACCTTAAACAGGTTTATTAAAATAATTCAAAGCGAACTTGGATTGAAACAAGAAATAAAACATATCCCTACTTGGCTTGGAATTTTATTTGGAAAAATATTTGGAATAAAAATGCTCACCTTGGAAAACATAAGGCACTTAAGCAAAGAAAGAAATTACCAAACAGAAAAAATTAAGAAATTAGGATACAAACAAAAAGTTTCACTAAAAAATGCAGTAAAAGAAGTTGTTAAAGGAATAACAAAATAAAAATTAGGTATAAAAAAATTTATTTCTTTTCTTTAACGCCTTTCTTGACAGATTCAACCATTTTTTCTAGTTTTAATTTAATTTCTGCCTCAGATTTTGTTTTCTCAATTGCAGAACCAACATGCACAATATCTGCGCCGGAAGAAATACAGTCAAAAACAAACTCAGGAGTTCTAACCCCCCCAGCAATAACCAAAGGAATACTAATTGAAGCTTTTGTCTGAGCAATCATTTCCTTAGGAACAGGCTCAGGAGCACCCCCTCCTGATTCAAGAATAACTAATTTGGAACCCATATATTCCCCTGCAAGGGCTGTAGCCGCAGCAAGGTAAGAAAGATTTCTAGGAATTAACTGAGCACGCCCCATAAATCCAACAGCACGGCCAGGCTCAACAATAATATAAGAAGTTGGAATAACCTCTAAACCCATTTTCTTTATTGGAAAAGAAGCAGCTGTTTGCGCACCGGAAATATAGTAAGGATCATTACTGTTAAGCATAGACATGAAATACGTAGCATCAGCTAATTTGGAAAGAGTAGCAATGTTACCGGGAAAAAGAATTGTAGGCAATTTACATTTATCTTTAATTACAGTAAGAGTATCATCAAGAATTTTTCCCTGCGCGCCAAGAGAACCGCCAACAGCAATAGCAGAAACCCCTGCTTTTTCAGCAATAGAAGCCATTTTGCCTGCCTGCTCAGGACTCTGGTTAGGAGGATCAATAACCAAAAAAAGCATCCCTGCTTGTTCCTCAAGCTGGGCTAATAATTTTGAGTAAACCTTACCATCTCTCATCAAAACCACTAATAAAATTTAAGAAAAACGAGTATAAAAAGGCTTCCTTGGGGCAAAAAAAGTGAACGAACCAGTTAAATAATATGCGGCGCAACAATAATTCATGAAAGAAAAAGACAAATTATATACTTTTTACAAACTAAAAGAAGTGAAAAGAATGAGTAAGGTGAAAGACAGACCAGAAAGCACTGCAGAACACACTTATTCCTGCATAATGCTTGCACAATACTTCATTAAAAAATACCCAAAACTTAATGAAAAGAAAATAATTCAAATAATATTATACCACGACATGGGGGAAATCTATGCCGGAGACACTTTTATCCTTGAAAACAAAAAAAGAGAAGAAAAAGAGGGAGAAGAAAACAAAGCAATGAAAAAACTCCAAAAAGAAGTTCCGGAAGAACTTGCAGAAGAAATGAAAAACGCATGGAAAGAATACAGGGAAAACAAAACAAAGGAAGCAAAATTTGCGAAAGCAATAGATGCTCTTGATGCAATAATACATGTAATAAAACAGCCAGAAGAATGGAAAAAATACGGGTTCACAGAAAAAAAACTAAGACAATACAAAGAACCATTTTTCAAGGAATTCCCCATAATACTAAAATTCTTCAACAAAATGATTGAGGAATTAAAAGAAGAAAAAATAATTCCAGGAGAACCATAAACTTAATTAAAAGCAACGCCGGCACCCATCTTTAGAAAGATTATAAAAGCGTTGCAAAGAAGAAATTAATAAAACAAGCAAAGCACTAATTAGGGATAACAATGACTGAAAAAAATATCAAAGAACTTGTACAAGAAATCACTGAAAAAACAGGAAAAAAAGAAGAAGAAATAAATGCACTAATTAAAGCAAAAGTAGAAAAATTCTCGGGGCTGCTGACTGAACAGGGCGCAGCATACATGGTTCAAAAAGAACTTGGAATCAAACAAGAAACATACGAACAAATGCAAATAGGGCAAATAAATGAAGGAATGAAAGGAATAGAGATAAAAGGAATTGTTGAAGCGGTTTTTCCTGTAAAAGAATTTGAAAAAAACGGAAAAAAAGGAAAATTAAAATCACTAATACTAAGCGATGGAACCGGGGAAGTAAGGGTAACCCTGTGGAATGACCAAGTAGATAAATATGAAATTACAAGGGGAAGCGAAATTGTATTAACTAATATAATTGTTTCAAAATATAATGACAAAAAACAAGCAACAATGGGCTTTAATGGAACACTAAATATATTGAACAAAAAAGAAGAGACTTTTGAAAAAATGGCTGAATTGAAAGCAGGAATTAACAGCGCAAATATTGTAGGGAGAATAATAAGAAAATTCCCGTGCAAAGACTTTGAATCCGGTGAAAGAAAAGGAAAATTATGCTCTTTCCAAATAGGGGATGAAACGGCTGTGTTAAGAGCAACTGCTTGGAATGAAAAAGCAAATGAAATGGAAAAATTCAATGAAGGGGAAGCTGTGGAAATAAAAAATGCTTACACAAAAGAAGGAAAATTTGGGATAGAAATACATTTAGGGTATACTGCAACAATACAAGAAACAAATAAAGAAATACCAAGCACAATAGAAATACTAAAAGAAAGTATTCAAGAAAAAAAAATAAGCCATTTAGTTGATGGGGAAAGCGCAGCAATAACTGGAAAAATAACAAATGTGGATAAAGGAAATTTTGTTTATGAAGTATGCGTAAAATGTGGAAAAAAACCTCAAAAAACAGAAAACGGAATACTATGCGAAAGCTGCGGAGAAACAAGCACAAAAAGAAACGCTGTTGTATCCCTACTTATTGAAGATGATACGGCAAGAATCAAAGCAACACTTTTCGGAAAAAATGCGTTAACTGTACTAGGGTTGGAGCAAGAAACGCTTGAAAAAGAATTAAATGAAAAAAGCACTGAAAAAATAACAACCGAAATAAATGAAAAATTAAATGGAAAAGAAATCAAATTGTATGGTTACCAGAAAATAAATTCATTTTCAGGCGAAAATGAATTCAGAGTAAAAGAAATAATAAAGTAACTCTAAAACTATTTCTTAACATCACTAACAATGTTTTTTGTTGAGACATTCCTTTTAGCTTCATCATCGGAATACTTAGAATCATATTTATCTTTATCATCAAGAATATCATTATGTTTCCATTCATCAGCCCACTTCGCAACACTAAAAAATTTTATTTTTCCAGATTCATCATTTCCAACAAAACGAACAAGACCTGCATTAATCACTTTTTTTTTGCACAAAAAACAAGGAAGCGCATTAACAAACTTATCCCCCTCAGGAGTACGTTTGACAAAGAAAAGATAAATAGTCCCGCCAAGAACAGAGACACCCGCACGAGCAGCATTAACAATCGCATTTTCCTCCGCATGAACACTTCTGCACAACTCATACCTCTGACCGGAAGGAATATTCATTATCCTACGCAAACAATTCCCGCGTTCAAAACAATCTAATGTTCCACGCGGAGCGCCAATATAACCTGTAGCAATAATCTGGTCATCACGAACAATAATTGATCCCCCCTTAACACTCAAACAAGTTGATCTCTGAGCAACAGCCTTAGCAATATCTAAATAATACTCATCCTTTGAAGGCCTATATTTTTCAACCATAAAAAAAAACTCCAATAAAAATAATTCTAACAAAAAAATTACTTCTTTTTACCTTTAATCTTTTCCAACAAATCCTCAACCTGCTTACCTAATTCATTAACAGAACCATTATTATTTATTTTGTATTGAGCAGAAGAAATGCATTTAAGCAACTGCTGCTTAGCAGGGTCAGTACTTGTGAGTTCACGCTCTTCCTTTAATTTAAACTCCTCAAAACTAGCAACATCCCCATGAGCACTAGAATCTTTTTTTACACGCTCAACAGTACGCGCATACCTTGTAGGAAGCTCAGCAAAAACTTCAACAATAACCCCTCCACTTGATTTAATTTCATCAATCTCAGCAGGATTACGAATAGAGGTTATTACAAGATTTTCTGTTGGAGAGTGTTTTGCAAGCAAACGCTTAGCCCAATAATTAAACCCAAACTTTGTTCTCCGTTCGTTAGCAAGCAAAACCATTTCATTTCTATCCAAATGATTTTTACCCAAAACCTTTAACTCATCTCTAATTTCCTGACCAAAATCCTCATGAGAAAAATTGTAATTATCAATTAAGTACTTAGCAACAGTATCTTTTCCGGAACCATTCAAACCAACAATACCAAGGAGCATAAAACCACAAAAGAAAAAAGCAAAAAAGTCTTTATAAAACAATCCTGTGAAAACATTTTGATTATTCGCGAAGCACTACTTTTACATTATCCTTAATTTCATTGATAAAATCCTTTATCTCAGAATATTTCATCGGCTTTAACTTTCTTGATTTAACATCAAGAGCATTCTTTGGCTGAAAGTCCTGCAAAAACCATTTCTCTTTAGGAATCAAATGGGCAATTTCATGCAAATCCTTAACTGTTAACTGTGGATAAAGAGTTGTCCTGAATTCATGAGGAACAGAAGAAGCGCGGAGCAAAGAAATGGATTCAGAAATATTCTCAACAGGGATTTTTGATTGGGTGATTTCATGATAACGGGCAAAAGGAGCTTTAACATCCATAGCAACATAATCAAGAAGATTCTCCCCCATTAATTTCTTCAACACTTGTGGATTAGTACCATTAGTATCAAGTTTTACCGCAAAACCAAAGGATTTAATTTTTTTCACAAAATTATGCACCCCAGGGCTAACAGTAGGCTCCCCCCCGGTAATAACAACCCCATCAAGCATCTTTTTTTTTGATTCAAGAAAAGAAAAAAAATCTTTTTCATCCACCAACTCACGCTTACTCTTCTTAAAAAACCTGTAAGAAGTAAGCTCTTTATTATAACAAAACTTGCACTTGAAATTACAATTCACAAGAAAAACAATACAAGCAACCTTGCCCGGAAAATCAACAAGAGTTGTTTTCTGCAAAGCCCCAATAAACATACAAACACCAACAATATTAATAAAAATAAAAAAAGAAAATTTAAAAAATTAAGAAATGCAAGTTAACAAAAACAATAACTTAACAACAATAATTATTAACACTTGCATTCTTTCTTAATTCCTTCAACAGCTGAATCAAATTTTTTTCTATCAGCAAATTCAGCCTGCTTAGAGTCATTCCAATTGCTTACAGGCCTAATATAACCAACAACCCTGGAATAAACTTCGCATTTTGTTTTAACCATTCTTTCACCTCCAATTTATTCATAAAAACATTTTTTAATCCAATCAACTCTTTTCCTGATCACAAATCGGACAATATTCATGTTCCCCCTTCAAGTAACCATGAATAGGACAAATACTAAAACTCGGAGTCAGTGAAAAATAAGGCATTTTATAATTTGCAGAAATTTTTTTCACTAAATTCTTTGTAGCTTCCTTTGAAGGCAACTTTTCTCCAAGGAAAACATGGAATACTGTCCCTCCTGTGTAAAGAGTTTGTAAAGGATCCTGCAAATCAAGAGCTTCAAACAAATCAAGAGAAAGACTTACCGGTAACTGGGTAGAATTTGTATAATAAGGCGCAACACCATGCTCTTTTACCTGCTTATCATTAGCAACAATAATATCAGGGAACTGTTTTTTATCTGCCCAAGCAAATCTCCTTGAAGTGCCTTCCCCAGGAGTTGCTTCCAAATTAAAAATGTCTCCTGTTTCGTTTTGGTACTCTTGTAAACGAGAACGCATAAAATCCAAAACCTTAATTGAAAATGCCTCCCCTTCTTTTGAAGCAATATTTTTACCCATAAAATTAAGTAGCGCTTCATTCATTCCAAGCAAACCAATAGTAGAAAAATGATTAGTCCAATAACCCCCTGTTTGTTCTTTTATCCCACGCAAATAATACTTTGAATAAGGATACAACCCTTGATCAGTTAAACGCTCAATTGTTTTACGCTTAATTATTAAAGATTCTTTAGTCAAATCCATTAACTTACTCAATTTTTCAAAAAACTCTTGCTCAGATTTTGAAGAATAACCAAGACGAGCCATATTAATAGTAACAACCCCAATAGAACCAGTCAAAGGATTAGCACCAAACAAACCCCCCCCACGTTTATTCAACATCCTATTATCAAGACGAAGCCTACAACACATACTCCTCGCATCCTCAGGCTTCATATCCGAATTAACATAATTAGAAAAATAAGGAATACCATATTTTGCAGTCATCTCCCAAACCCCATCATACTTAGGAGAATCCCAATCAAAATCAGGAGTAATATTGTAAGTAGGAATAGGGAAAGTAAAAATTCTCCCATTAGCATCCCCCTCAGTCATTACCTCACAAAAAACATCATTAAACAAATCCATCTCTTCCTGAAAATCAGCATAAGTTAATTCCATTGGCTTACCCCCAATAACAACAGGGTCACGAGCAATATGAGAAGGAACCTTCAAATCCATGGTTATGTTTGTAAAAGGAGTTTGGAACCCCACCCTAGTGGGAACAGCAGTATTGAAAATAAATTCCTGAAGAGCCTGCTTAACAGCTTTCCTGTCAAGATTATCATACCTAATAAAAGGAGCTAAATAAGTATCAAAATTAGAGAAAGCTTGTGCACCCGCAGCCTCCCCTTGAAGAGTATAAAAAAAGTTAACTATCTGGCCAAGAGCAGTACGCAAATGCTTAGCAGGCTTAGAAGCAACCTTGCCCCTAACCCCAGTAAAACCCTCAAGTAATAATTGCTTTAAATCCCACCCAACACAATAAGCAGCCAAACAATCCAAATCATGAATATGCAAATCTGCGGTTTTATGTGCCTCAGCAATCTCTTTAGGATAAACCCGACCAAGCCAATAATTAGAAATAACACGCCCAGCAATATTAAAATTCATCCCTTGTAAAGAATAAGCCATGTTAGAATTTTCACGAACACGCCAATCCTCTTGAGAAATATATTGACTAATAATCTCAAAATTATTTACCATATCCTCTGTTCTGCGTAAAAGCTCACGCTGATGCCTATACAAAATATAAGCCTTCGCGGTTTTATCATGGCCACCCTTAATTAAAACAGTTTCAACAATATCTTGAATTTCTTCAACACTAGGAACAACCTCCTTAGAAAATCGAGTATTAATCTGTTCAACAACACTCTTTGCAATAGAATCCGCTTTCTCTTTATCATGACCCCCAACAGCCTGAACAGCCTTCCAAATAGCAACACTTATCTTTGATTCATCAAAAACAGCTTTAGAACCATCACGTTTAATAACAAACTTAGGCAAGACAACCCCTCCAAAAACTATTTCTCAACTACAAAAAATATTTTTTATAAAAAAAATTCAGCCCGGAATAGAAAGAAATCCCTACTATAAAAAGCTTACCTTTGAAAACCCTTAAGTTGGGAAAAACAACCACAAAGTATTTTTGTTAGTTGGTAAAAACAAAAAAATGTCCAAGAAAAAGGAAAAACCATAAGAAAAGCAAACAAAAACACTAAAAAAAGTTAGGAAAAATATATTAAATTGTAAGAAAAAAAATTATTCCTGCAAAAAAAATAAATAAAATTAAAAAATAAAGAAAAAAAATTATTATTTTTAAGAAAATCCAAAACTCTGCTGAAAAATAAAAAATAAATTAAATTACTTATAAAATAAAAAATTCTTACAAAATTCTTTTACTTTTTCTTTTATTTGAGCAAGTTTTGTATCATCGGAACGAGACTGGAGAGCAGAATGCATAAAATTTGCAACCTCAATCATATCTGATTCTTTCATTCCTCTTGTTGTTAACACAGGAGTACCAATTCTAATCCCGCTAGGATCCCAAGGAGAACCAGTTTCAAAAGGAATAGTGTTTTTATTACAATAAATTCCTGCTTTCTCCAAAGCCTTTTCTGCTTCAATACCAGAAATACCACTCTTTCTTACATCAACAAGAATCAAATGATTATCAGTGCCATTGGAAACCAAACGATAACCATGAGACTGTAAAGCAGAAGCTAAGGCTTTTGAATTTTTTACAATCTGAGCAGCATAAACTGCAAAATCAGGTTGAAGAGCTTCCTTGAAAGCAACTGCCTTAGCCGCAATCACATGCTCATGAGGGCCTCCCTGCAGACCGGGAAAAATGGCTTTATCAATTTTTTCTGCAAACTCTTTCTTGCACATAATAACAGCACTTCTTGGACCGCGAAGAGTTTTATGAGTAGTTGTTGTTACTACATCAAAAAAAGGAACCGGGTTCTCGTGAACCCCTGTAGCACACAACCCTCCAATATGAGAAATATCAGCAACACAAAAACAACCAGCTTCATCACAAATACTCTTAAATTCCTTAAAATCAATTTTCCTTGGATAAGCAGTGTAACCGGAAAGAACTAACTTTGGTTTTTCTTGAAGAACCTGCTTACGAATTATATCATAATCAAGCATCTCTGTCTCCTTGTCAACCCCATACTGAATGAAATTATATTGTTTACCTGAAAAATTAACTTTGTGCCCGTGAGTTAAGTGCCCGCCCTCAGTAAGTTTCAAAGCCATTGCTTTATCGCCTAGCTGCATAAGAGCAGAGTACATAGCCATATTTGCAGGAGAACCGGAATTAGGTTGAACATTAGCATGCTCCGCACCAAACAATTGCTTCAATCTATCAATAGCTAACTGCTCAATCTTGTCAATAACTTCATTTCCTCCATAATACCTATGCCCTGGATAACCTTCAGCATATTTGTTTGTAGGATAAGAACCAAGGGCTTCAAGAACAGCAGGAGAAACAAGATTCTCGGAAGGAATTAATTCAATACCCTCTATTTGGCGCTGTTTTTCATCCAAAATATACTTATAAATCTCAGGATCAAATTTCTTAATATTCTCAAACATTCAAACCAACCCACACAAAAAAAGAACCATACTTTATATAAAAGATACAAACAAAGAATTTAAAAAAACAACAAAAGAAACTTAAAACCAACCAAGCTTAATTTAATAAGAAAGAAACAAGTAGGGAAAAAAATGGAAACCTTTAATTTAGGGGCAAAAGCCCTTATTGTTAATAAAGGAAAAATACTTTTAATCAAAAGAAGAACAACTGATGTGCACAAACCAGGGATATGGGAAATACCTGGAGGAAGAGTAACTCTTGAAGAAGACCCAACTAAAGGAGTGAAAAGAGAAGCAAAAGAAGAAACAGGATTGGATATAAATGTTATTTGCCCAATCAATACAAAACATTTTGTGAGAGACGATGGGCAGGTAATCACCGCAATAAATTTTTACTGCAAATTAGAAGGAAAAAATACTGTTAGGTTAAGCGAAGAGCACACGGAATATTGTTGGGAAACAATTCCTAATGCAAAGAAAAAAATCTATTCAGGGTTTTTGGAAACAATTGAAAACTATGAAAAAATGAAGACAGGAGAAATGTTTAAGTAAATATACGCACAAAAATTTCTGGGTTGGGAAAATGGAACTAAAACTCGTGGAAACAAACAAAGAACAATTAATTGAACTAGAAAACTTTTTAGAAAAAAAAGAAAACCAAAACATTACTGAAGAAACCTTTTTTGAACTCGCAAAACAAATAAACTTTTCATTCTCTATAGAAGAATGCTCAAGACTCCTAAGCCACCACCTTTGTGAATCACTTGATTCATACACTCAGCAAAGCCAAAGATATGTAAAAATGAATGAGGGGGCTTTTGTAATCCCACAAGAAATCAAAGAACTCGGAAAAGAAACTGAAAAAGAATACATTCAACTAAACAATGAAATTTTTGAATTTTACAACAGGATGACAAAAATCAAAGAAGGATTTGCAGGAAGAAAAGCACAAGAAAGCGACTATGTCCATGGAATAAAAATTGAAGACGGAAGATATATTCTGCCAATAAGCACAACAACAAACGTATTTCAAACAATGAATTTCTCAAACATCACAAGATTTTACAAAACAATGAACAATATAAAAATAAATGAAAGCAGAACGCTCCTTACTGAAGCTGACAAAGCAATTTCAAAAATAATGGGAAAAGAAACTGAAAAATGCCTTGTAATTAGAAAAATACATGAGTTTGCGGATAAAGGAACTGCGGATGAAACAAAGATAATGGGGCAATACCAAAAAAACTTTGATAAAATCAGTGCTAAAAACAACTGTATTTTAATTAATTCATTTAACGAGCCAATTCTTAGGACAGGATTAGGGGCGCTTACCTCAACAAATGAAAAAACTCCTTCAGAAATACTTTCAACATGGGAAAAAGAAAACATACAATCAGAAAAAGCCAAAGGAGTAACTGAAAGAGTTACAGGGTATGGGCACACATCAATAATAGAACATGCAAGAACAACCTTCGGGTTAATGATGACACTAACATGCTACCACCAATTTGAAAGACACAGGCTGCCAAGCAACATACGCGAAAGGCTTGAAATAATTCCTGCTGAAAGGGAAGTGCTTTTGCCTGAAAGCGTAAAAAGAAATACATTAATAGAACAAGAATTTAATGAAAAAGTAGAAAAAATAAAAAGATTTAGGGCAAAACTAAAAGAAAAAGGAGAAATCGGAAAAAACGCACAAACATACCTGCTAATTAATGCTGATATGGTAAAAATAATTTCCTCAACAAATGCAAGAATGGATAAAGAAATTATGTCAGAGAGATTATGTAATAATGCCCAATGGGAAATAAGACACTTATATGAAAAAAAATTAGAGACATTGAAAAACACCACTCCTTTAATCTATGATAAAATCGGGCCAGGATGCATACGCGGAGCGTGCCCAGAAGGCACACTAACCTGTGGAAAAATAATTGAAATGAGAGAAAAATACAATTACAATACAAAATAAAACTAATTTCTACCGCCGGCATGGCACTTGGAAAAGGATTTATAACCAACCAAACATAATCCTATTGTTAATTGCGCAAAGGGTTTGCTCTTTTGCCGGAAAAAACTCAAAAAGCGCTTAACGAGGTGAAAAAATGGCTAAAAAAATAGAGAGAATAGAGGATTTGCCCGGAGTGGGAGAAGGAGCAGCAAAAAAACTTGCAGAAGCAGGATACAAAACTTTGGAACAAATAGCGGTTGCAAGCGGAGCGGAATTAAAAGAAATCGCGGGACTAGGAGAAGGCACCGCAGACAAAGCAATCAAAGCAGCAAGAGACACTTTAGACATGGGGTTCGAAACAGCTGATGTTTTAGCTGAAAAAAGAAAACTAGTTGGAAGATTAACCACCGGCTCAAAAGAACTTGACAGTTTAATTGGTGGGGGAATAGAAACACAATCCATTACAGAAGTATATGGAAAAATGGCTTCAGGAAAATCACAGTGGTGCTTCCAAACAGCAGTAACAGTACAACTACCAAAAGAACAAGGCGGGTTAGAAGGCGCATGCTTATACATTGATTCAGAAAACTCATTCAGACCGGAAAGAGTAATACAAGTAGCAAAAAAATTTGGAATGGACCCAGAAGCTGCACTAAAAAATATTTACGTTGCAAGAGCATACAACGCAGAACACCAAATGATACTTGCTGACAAAGCAGCAGAAATGGTAACAGAACACAACATCAAATTAGTAATAATTGATTCACTCACCGCACAATTTCGCTCGGAATTTGTTGGAAGAGGAACACTAGCAGAAAGACAACAAAAACTAAACAAACACATGAGAGCATTACAAAAACTAGCAGAAATGAGCAACGTTGCAGTGTTAGTAACAAACCAAGTAATGAGTAGACCTGATATATTGTTTGGAGACCCAACAGAACCAGTAGGAGGAAATGTGGTAGGACACGCAAGCAAAACTAGATTGTATTTGAGAAAAAGCAAAGAAGACAAAAGAGTGGCAAAACTAGTTGATTCACCATCACTCCCAGATGGAGAAGCACTTTATAGAATAACTGAAAATGGGATAGAAGATATTGAAGAATAAAATATCAGAAACTAAAACTAACTTCTTGGGCGAAGTAAAAAACTTCGCTCATTTTTTATTTTTATAATTTAATTCAAACTCTTTCTTAAATTTCTCAAAATTATTTTCCTTAATCGCAACACGAATCTCTTTAATTAAATTAGCAATAAAAAAAGTATTGTGGTAAGAGAGAAGCATTAAACCATTTTGCTCGTAAGTTTTGAACAAGTGATGCAAATAAGATTTTGAATGGGATTTGCAAACAAAACAACCACATTCTGAATCAAGAGAAGAAAAATCTTCTTTGTATTTACTACGATTAATCTGAACACAACCATTATGAGCAAAAATTTTTCCATGACGAGCCATTCTTGTAGGATAGGCTGAATCAAAAATGTCTACCCCGCGCTCAACTAGATTTAGTATTTCAAGTGGAGAACCAACCCCCATCAAGTAAATAGGCCTTTCTTTTGAAACAAATTTCTTTGAAAATTCTGTAACATCATACATTGTTTTAGGATCCTCGCCAATACACAAACCGCCAAAAGCCAAACCATCAAAATTCATTGCCTCAAGAGCAATAGTGCTTTTTTTGCGAAGGTCAAGAAACGTTCCTCCTTGAGTAATACCAAAAAGCAATTGATTTGAATTTTTATGAGCTTCTTTGCATCTCAAAGCCCATTCAGTGGTGCGAACCATCGCATCAAAATAATCCAAACGAGATTTACCGAAATGCAAAACATGATCAAGACACATAGCAACATCAGAGCCAAGAGAATTCTGAACCCGAACTGCATTTTCAGGAGTAATCAAATGAACACTTTTATCAAAAGGATTTCTGAAAAAAACCCCTTTATCTGTTACATGATCAACAAAATCTTCTGAGAGGAGTTGAAATCCCCCTGAGTCAGTAAAAAGAGATTTATCCCAGCCAAAAAACTTGTGAATACCTCCTGCTTTTTTTATATGCTCAAGCCCGGGTTTTAAGTAATTAATAAAAGCATTAGAAATAAGGCAATCAACATTCATTTCATTTAACTGTGAATGGGAAACAAATTTTACCGCGCCCTTAGTTGCAACAGGCATAAAAAAAGGGGTTTCTAATTTACCATGCGCTGTTGAAAGAATACCTGCGCGAGCAAGAGAATTTTTGGATTCGTGAGTTAATTCAAAGCAAGACATACCAATTACTGAAACAAGTAGTCTTTTAATTATTTCAAACCAAGAATATATTGGACTAGGCCGGGCCGCCAGCGGTGGCTTGTAACCGGAAACCCGCTTCATGCCGGGGCCGAAGCTGGAAAAGAGGTTTTGATGTTTTTGCACTGAAAGTGCTGGTGGCGTCGAAGCTCTGTCCTTACAGGCCTTTCTGTGAAACGAACCCCGCCAGGGCAGGAATGCAGCAACGGTAATTTTATTGAAGAGCGCTGAAGGGAAACGGAGTGGAGTTACTAGTACTCCAACAGTGCATTTACTAGAAATCCATTTCCCGGCACGTCCTTTTTCTACATAAAGTGCTGCTAAACCCCTTCCTTTATCAGATTTAATTAATAATAAAAAAAGTTATGTTTAATCAATTTTTTTGGGGAAATGTTTATATATAAAAAAGGCGTTGTTCTAACATAAAATTGGTGTTACCAAATGGTTTTTGAGAAAAAAATGTCCGTAAAAGACTTAATAGAACAAATGAGGGAAGAACTAAAAAAAGAGCAAGAAGAATCAAGAATGCTTGAAACCCCCTCAAGAAGAAAAAGCACAAAAAAAGCTTCAAAAACAAAAACTAAAGCAAAAAAGAAACAAAAAAAGAAAGGAAAAAAGAAAAAGTGAACTATTAATTCACTCTTTCTTATTGATTTCTTTGGAAATTTCTTTTTCAATCTTCTTCAAAACATTCTGAATCGTTTCAAGCAACTGCCAATCAACATACTCGGCAAAAAAACTCTTTCCATTAATAGTAAGCCTGGCATGAACTTCATGCTGAGCCCTCAAACCACCCTTCTTGTACTCCTTCAAGGATAATTGAAGCTCAGAATCGGAGCCAACCTTTTTGAAAAAATGCGTTAAAGCTTTTGAAACCAATGCCAAATCAACTTCATCAAGCTCAGGAAATTTTATTAACTTCACATTAGGAAACTCTGACAAATTAACCATAAAACAAACACCTCAAAATACACACTATCTAATTAATGATTCAACGAGTTTAAAAAAAGATTTGGAACAAGGATGATATGGCAAATGAAGAAATAACACAATCAGAAATAAAACAAGTATTTGATTATGTTAGAGATAAAAGCAAAAAAAACGGGTTAGAACAAACCGAAAGGATTACTGAAGAATTAAGAAAAAAAGACCTTCCAAAAGAATCCATCAAAGCAACAATCTTAATAAAAATACCTGAAGAAAAATTTAATGAAATAGAAATTAAAGAAAAATTTGGAGAAGAAACCCTCCAAATAATTAAAACAATAAAACAAATCAACACAGTGATAGAAAGAAATTTTGAAAAAATCCCCTCGGGAACATTAAGCTCAATATTACTCTCCTTATCTCAAAATTTTCAACCAATAATAATAAAAATCGCGCAAGTTACTGATGCACTAATAAACGAAGAAAATGAGACAAAAAATAAAAAATTTATAAAACTTGCTGAAGAAATCTACGGGCCATTAGCAACAAAGCTCGGGCTAAATGATTTCGCATGGAAAATACAAGATTACAGCTTTAAAATAACTAACCGAGAAGGGTGGGAAAAAATAAAAAAACTAGTGAACAAAACAAGGGCTGAGAGAGAAGCTTTTGTAGAAGAGGTAAAAAAAGAAGTTGAAACCCTGTTTAAGGACAAAATGAATGTACAAGTAACAGGCAGGCCAAAAAACTTTAAAGCAATATTTGAAAAACTAAAAAAAGTAAGCTTCCAAAAAATGAATGATATTTATGGAATAAGAATAATCTGCAACAAAGAAAAAGAATGCTATGAAGCACTTGGGTATGTACATTCAAAATATGACATAATCCCTGAAGCATTTGATGATTACATCACAAAGCCAAAAACAAGCGGGTACAAAAGCATACACACAGCTGTGAAAAGAGGAAATGATATTATAGAAATACAAATCAGAACATGGGAACAACATTTGCGAACATTAGGCGAAAATTACTGGGATTATAAAAGAATAAGAAAAGACAAAGAATTCGAAAAAGAACTCAGCTGGGAAAGGCAATTAATAGAATTACAGCAAAGCATAGGCAAAGATGCATTTGCAAAAAAAATAACTGGGAAAAAAATATTTGTGTTCACCCCAAAAAATGAAGCTATTGCACTACCTATAGGGGCAACAGTAATAGATTTTGCTTTTGCAGTACACACAGACATAGGAAAAAAAATGGAAAAAGCAAGAGTAAACTCAAAATTCGTGCCAATAGAAACAAAACTAAACAACCTTGACCAAGTGGAAATAATTATTGCAGAAAAACCACAATTAAAGAAAAACTGGCTGAACTTTGCTGTTTCGGATAAAGCCAAAACAAAAATCAAAACATACTTTGGAATGAAAAAAACAACTTTAATTAAGAAAAATATTCAGCCAACTAATTTCAAAAAAATCAAAATGGCTGAATGCTGCCACCCCCTGCCGGGAGAAGATGTAATAGGGGTCAAAACAACAAAAAGGAAAATCGTTGTGCACAAAAAAGAATGCAAAAACATCCAAAAAATAAGCAAAGACAAATTAATAGAAATCGGATTTGAGAGGGAAAAGGGAAAAACTGAAATAAAAATAACCGCTATTGACAGGCCGGGCTTATTGTCTGAAATACTCGCAGAAATAAAACAAAGCAGCGCAACACTTACCAACACAAACTTTAAAATAAAAAAAACGGGCTATGCAGAAGCAATATTTGGGATAGAAATAAGCAGTTTAATGAAACTAGAACACTTAATAGACAAAATAGAAAAAATACCATCAGTGCAAAGTGCTGAAAGAATATAGAAAAATCAAAAATAACTTATTTAAATGCTTTCTAATTCAAATCTACAAGGAAGTGATAGAAATGAAAGCAACACTAAAGGGACTAATGTTAATTATTTTACTTATATTATCAGTAAATGCTCTAGCAGCAAACCCCGAAATAACACAAGTAAGCTACAATCCAAGCCCCGCAGTACCGGGCGCAACAATAATAGTTCTAGTACAAACCGAAAACCAGGATTCTATTGCATATGCTGATGTTACACTACAAGTTGAAAATCAATACCCTTTCACAGTAAAAACAACTGAAGGGTACCCTAATCCGAAAAATGTGGGGACAATCGAGGGATATGGAAATGCACTAACACAATTTATTATATACATTGATCCAACAGCGGAAAACAAAACATACTACCTTCCAATAACTATAACAACAAAACTCAACCAAACAGGGAAAAAAATAAATCACCCAATTGTTATCAGCGGGCAAAACCCAGTAATAAAAGTAATTTCAATGTCAAATGACAAATTCCTTCCAGGGCAAGAAAAAGAAATAACTTTTACCCTACAAAATGTAGGAACAAGCCCAGCATATGATATAATATTAGAAATGCAAGAAGACCGAACAGTGACTGCAACAGGGACTGTGGTTGAAAGAGACATAACTCCATTAGGAGCAGCAACCGCATACATATCCACAATTAATCCAGGAGAGAAAAAAGAAACAACACTCAAAATAAGTGTAACAAACACTGCTACAATCAAAAACTATACACAACCAATACAAATTTCATACCGCGATGCATCAGGAGAAAGAACAACAGAAACATCATACATAGGATTAAAAGTATTTGGAACAGCTGATTTGGATGTAACTCTAAAAGAAAAAACAGGTTATATTGCACCAAGCCAAACAGCAAATATTACATTAGAATTATTCAACAAAGGGCTGGGAAAAGCTGAATTCACTTTAGTTGAATTAAAAATCAATGGAGGAACAATAGACAAACCAAAACAATTCATAGGAGCATTAGGCCCAAATGATGTAGACACAATAAAAACAGATATTACATTCACTGCAGAGGAAGGAGAGAGAACAATTGAAGTAACCATAAACTACCAGGATTCTGATTCAACAATGAAAACAAAAACAATACAAATACCACTAAAAACACAACAAGCAATAGCAGAAGGACCAAACATGCTATTAATACTAGTAATACTAGTAGTGATAGGAATAATTGTTTGGAACTTTTTCATTAAGAAAAAGAAAAAATAATAATTAAATAGCAAAGGGTAAAAAGTTTGCCCTTTGCAATAACTTTTTTTAATTACAAATTATAATCATCTTCAACTTTTCGAACAGTAATACCAGAATCAGAAATCTGTAAAGGATGCAAATCCTCGCTATGCTTAGTAGCACGCATCTTCCTAATATGCAAAGTCCTATTGCTTTGAGTGCCTATCCCCATGTAATGCAAAACAACAACCCCATCAGCAACAAACTCCTCAACCCCATACTTACCCAACTGCTTAGAATCCTCATTAATTTCAGTTGTAAACATAGTTGTAACACCGGCACGGGAAAGCAAGTAAACCATTTTCAAAACAGCCTTCCTTATCTCGTGCTCATTATCAAAATTAAGCCCAAGCGCAGGAATAGAATCAATAACAACACGCTTAGCCTTAATTTTCTTAATAGCACGCATTAATTCAAGCAATAACTTATCTAAATCAAACCCGGTGGCAGGAAGAGAAAACTCTTCATCACTTGGGATACCAAGCTTAGCCATGGTGCCATCAACAACTTTCAACAACCCATCATCTTCTAATTTCCTTAAATTCCATCCAAAACGCAACATGTCCTCACGAATAAGCTCAGGTCTTTCATCAAGAGTCAAATAAACCCCGGGCTCATTAAACTTAGCCCCATTAACAAGAAACTGCATAGCAAAAATAGTCTTACCAGTACCAGTGCCCCCTGAAATCAAAAAACTTCTACCCTCAGGCAAGCCCCCCTCAACTAATTCATCAAAACCAAAAATACCAGTCTTAACACGATTCATAAAACATCAATAGTAATAGGCAAAGGTTGATTATAAATCTTTCACCAGGCAACACAAAAATAGGGAGAACAAAAGAAACAACTTTTTTTAAAAAAATAGAAAAAATATGGGACTGGGGAGATTTGAACCCCCGACACCACGGTCTTCAGCCGTGTGCTCTCCCAGGCTGAGCTACAGTCCCAGAGATAAATAAAAACTCCAAAGAAAAGCTTTTTAATTGAAGCATAGGAAAAAAGGCTTTTGAAGAACTAACCCATCCTCTTTAATTCAGAGACATTAACAAGAATGGCTCCTTTAGAAGGCAACCCTTTGTTTTCAGGAATATTTTTTACAAGTTCAAGATAAGAGCCTTTTGTGAAATACTGCGCAGCACCTTTCAGTTCAAACCCTGCTTCTCCAACAAAAAAAGATAAAGCAACAGAATTATTATTTTGAATATTTAAAATAGTCTCTTTCATAAAATTATCAGTAATCAACACTTTGTCAGAATCCAGAACCTTTGCATACATTACACAAATTAAGTGAGGGTGATTCCCCTTATCAACTGTAGAAAGAGAAAGAATATTTTCTTCAATTAATTTTTTTAAATCTAAAGAAATAACCATTTTTTTCACCTAAAAGCGAGCCCGTAGGGAATCGAACCCTAGACACCCAGATTAAGAGTCTGGTGCTCTACCGACTGAGCTACGGGCCCACAATTAATTTAACACACCAAAATTTTATTTTGGGCACCTCGCGAAAGCAAGGCTTTTAGGTAATTACCAAATCATTTAGTAATTACTGCATAAAAACACGCTTTTTTGCAACCTGCTTTTTCTTTTTTTGTAAAGAAAAAGCGGAAAGCGAGCCTGTAGGGAATCGAACCCTAGACACCTGGATTAAAAGTCCAGTGCTCTACCTCTGAGCTACAGGCCCACCTATAGATTTGCTTTGAAAAACTTTATAAAGCTTCTAAATACTCATTTCAGAGCAAGGATTTCTTTAACACGCCTCTTACCCATGCTAAGCACATAAAGATTATCTAATTTAGTTGTGGGGGATTTTATAAAAAAACGATCAATTGTTCCCTTATAATTCCTCATCTTTTCAGGCTCAACAATAATTTTTACTACAAACTTACCTAATTTAATTTGTTTCCTAAACCTAAAAAGAAATTCAGAAAAGAGGGCATCAGAAGGATGCATCCCCAAAGATTTTTTTAACCCCTGCGAAACACGACTTTCATTAAATGCAGAGTGCCGCCACAACCCCTTATTTGAATAATAAGGCAAGTATTCATTTCTAATCCTCTGAATATTTGAAACTAGAAGAACTCCTTTTGAAGGAGAAGAATATTCCAAAACAAAACGAGGAACCTTTTTTGAATCCATTAAAATTAAGTGAGGTTTTTTTGAAAACCCAGTCATTATACCATTGCTTACATTAAGATGCTTATCATCATAAACCCAGCTTTTTGAACGATGAACAGAAACCCCCTTAGAAGACAAAAGACTTTTTCTGACAGGAACCGTGCGTGTTTGTTCCCTTGAATGGAACCTTATATCTTTCATGCTAAAAGGAAAATCAACTCTTTTTGATAAAGGCATAACTAAGTTTATAACACAAACCATATTAAAATGAATTGTGGAAAAATGGCACAACAAGAAATAATTATCATAAGATACGGCCACAGAGATGTAAGAGATTACAGAGTAACAGGGCACTGTGCACTAGTTTCAAGGGCATTTGGGGCAAAAAAAATAATTATCTGTGGAACAAAGGAAGAAAGTGTTGTTAATACAATCCAAGGAGTAAACAAAACCTGGGGAGGAAACTTTAAAGTTGAATTCACGGATTCTTGGAAAGAAACTGTAATTAAATTGAAAAAAGAAAATTACTGTATTATACATCTAACAATGTACGGTCTTCCGGTACAAGAGGCAGGGGAAATGCTGACAGAAAAAAAGAAAATAGCTATTATTATAGGATCACAAAAAGTAGAAAGAGAAGTTTATGAAAAAGCAGATTATAATGTTGCTGTGACCACACAGCCACATAGCGAAATAGCTGCATTAGCAGTATTCATGGATAGAATTCAAAAGGGAAGAGAATTAGAGAAAGATTTCAAGGGAGGAAAATGCCAAATTATTCCTCAAGAACGCGGCAAAAAAGTAATTAATACAAAATAAAACCAATTTTTAGTGCTAAAAGAAACCTCCTTTGCTATAGTTTAAAAACACTTAGTAAAGTGAATATTTTATGCCTTCTAAATCAATTGTGGATCTTGCGTTAGTTGGGGATTTACTTGATACAATAGGGGGGCAGGATGTAATTAATTTAGTAAAAGTGTGTGAAAAAAAGAAAAAAATGGCTACGGATGAAGAGATATCTAAAAAAATGAAAAAAAAAGTAACTGAGGTCAGAGCTATGTTAAACAAGCTGCACTTCAGAGGAATAGCATGTTACCAAAAAACAAGAAATCAAAAAACAGGGTGGTATAATTACACTTGGGAAATAAAAAAGGATAGAATAGCAGAAATTATAAGTGAAGAACAAAAAGAAAATTTAGAAAAATTAACCCAAAAAATGAATTTAGAAGCAGATTATAGTTTCTTTGATTGCGAAAAATGTAATCATAGAGAGGTATTTGAAGTTGCAGCAGAATATAATTTTCTATGCCCAACGTGTGGCGGAAGTATGACTTCCGCTAATGACCCTAATAGGCAGAAAGAAATAAAAACTAGAATAAAAAAAATTGAAAAAGAGTTAGGAATATTAAACAAAACAAAGTAAAAACACAAAAACCAGGACATATTTAAAAGATGATGTTGAAGAGTATTAAAAACTAAAATAGTTTTTATAGCAAGAATAAAAGAAAAATAAGGATTTTAATTAAAAAAGCTTTGCAAAAAGAGCTTAATTAGTTAAAATTTACTGTATTTTTCTTTATTTTCTAGCGGGGTAGGGCAGCCTGGAGTGCCCGTCGGGCTCATAACCCGAAGGTCGGAGGTTCAAATCCTCTCCCCGCTATGAGTAAAAATGAGCGCTTTTTCTAAAACTTAACCCCCTTAGTTCCAGTACTGATACAAAGAACAAATATTTAAATATTTCGGCAAACAACGAATTATTTAGAAATATTATTACTCTCTCAAATAAACAAAAAATTAATCCTGGCAAAGAAGCTAAAAAATTAACTGTTTTTGACCTATCACATTAAACAAAAGCTAGTAATTACCAACCATAAAAACAATAAACTCTAAAAAAACTAGGCTCACTTGAAATTATTTACATAAAAAAAGTCAAAAAACCAAGTAAATACATATAATAATTAAAAATAAAGTAATTACTAGTAATTACAAGTAATTAAAATAATGATAACTCATTACAGTAAAGTATTTAAATCATTACAGTCATTATATTAATGATGAAATAATGGCAAGCATAATTGACTATATTAAACAAATATTAGGGTTCAAGGCTAAAGAGCAAGGAAAACCTCTTGCGACAAGCATAGTGAGTGAAACAAAAGTAAAGATAGAAATAAGATCTATATGGGATTTCCTCCAATTCAATGAACACACCCAGGCCTTTCATTTAGCAAGTGTTATAAGGTTTGATGAATGGGCTGCAATGGATGAAATAAGGAGAAGAATCTTTGAACTCTTCCAAATCGACTATGAAAATGAAAGGAGTTTATACCCTTATCTTAAAACCATGGTTGATATAGGGTTAATTGAGACTAACAATATAGGGGGAAAACGAAAATGGAGGAAGAAGGATTTACTAATAAAACTTGAAAAAGAAGAAAAAGAAGCTCAAAAACAAGAAGCTTTGGCAGAAGCTGCCCAAAAACAAGCTTAAAATGCATAAAAAAGATAATTTTTACTTATTTTACTTTAAATTAACTTAAAACTAAAGAATAAAATACTCAATTTCTTGGACACATGTTCTGGTAAGTAAAAAAGATTAAATTGGTTATTAGAGGCAGTATAACCTATTTAATTACAAAAATGAGTTATTAGATAGAGAAAATAAGGGAAAAAAACAAACTTATTAAAAAATTTTAATAAAAAAAAGTTTAATTTTGATTTAACCCTGGTTGCGGTAAAGGGGTTTGAGTTCCATTATGTTCAGTTTTCAATTTCTTATACAACTCATAAAACTCTAAAAGAACAGGAGATTGCTGGTAAACTTGTTTAAACCAATCTAAATCAACTATACTTTGTGCTTCCTTAACAAAAGAAGCTTTGTAAGTAGGATTAGCTCCCTTTTCAACAATCCTTTTCATTTCAGAAGAAAACTTAACTAACCCTTCCTCTCCTTCAACAAACTTCCTTGATAAAAGATTCTCCAGAGCAAGAATTACCTCTTTTTCCTGAATATCCTTTTCATTAAGGAAATAAGTGCATTTCCACTCCCCTTTCTGCTGCCAATTATGAGTTGGATTATGGCCTGTTTTAAAAAACTCTTGTAAAGATTGAAAGGCACTAGGGGGAATAATTACACAATTTTTGCCAGGCCTAATATAAGGAAAGGTAGAAAGAATACCATTTCTGTGATAATGATAATTTTTTCCTGATGTTTTATACACAGCTTGAGTATAACCATAAATAGCTCTGAAAAGCTTTTGATAGGTATAAGAAGAATGTTTAATAGAATCAGGAATTATGAAACGATATTGAACAAAATAACCTCTAATAGCCACACCCAACACTTCCAATAATATGTTATTTAAAATTTTAAAAAATATCTTATGTATATATATTATACATATGTGTTTTTAAATTATAAATTTTTTATGTTAATTTTAAATAATGTCCAAGAAATAGAGATAAAAATATTTTTTTTAATAAAAAAGGTTATTTAAAAAAATAAGAAAGTAAGGGGAGGCCTTACCTTCTATAATATTTATATCTTAATTGTGAAGATGTAGGTGCAGGTTCGTTTTTAGAATCATCTTCAACAGAAGGAACATCCCTACTCGAAACAATAACAATATCTTTAACAGATTTTACATTTCTATAAGGAATGCTTTTTTCGCTTAAAATCTTTTTAGCATCTGACTTTGTTTTTACTTTAAGAGGTTCTGTAGTAATTGTTTCTAATTTTCCTTTTTCAAGATTTATTATTATATCATAAACCTTACCCTTATAACCAGCCTCTATATCGTAAAGATCCATACCAAAAAGTTTTGACAATCTAATACTCATGTTAAATCCTCCCTTTTAATTATACAGGAAACAGCAAAGAAGTATATAAATCTATTCTTAAAAATAAAAAACTTCAAAACAGTTAGAAAAGCAAACTTATCAAAAATAATAAAGACTATACATAAACAAAGGGTTTCTCATTTAATTAATTTTATTTTTAAATAAAAAAAACCTTTATCTACATAACCTTTTTTGGGTTTGAATTCTCTTTTGAAGTAAAATTATTGGAAGTATGGAGTGTGTGCCATAGGAATTAAAGCTTGTCCAAAGGGCTTACGACTTTTTTTAACTGATCATTTGCAACGCTTGTATAAATTTGGGTTGTATTCAAGTTACTATGACCAAGTAGGGACTGAATATATCTAATATTTGTTCCTGCTTCAAGCAAATGAGTGGCATAGCTGTGTCTTAAGCAGTGAGGAGTAACATGCTTGTTTATTCCTGCGTTCTCAGCAGCTTTTTTTACTATTCTCTGCACAGTATCTGTAGTAATGGATTTTCCATTTTTCTTTGAAAAAACATACTCTGATTTGATTTTTTTCTTATCAAGATATTTTTTTAAATCATGAATCCAATCTTTTGACAAAATAATTATTCTATCCTTGTTTCCTTTCCCTGATTGGATTAAAGCTGTTCTCTCTTTCAAGTTTAGTTCCTCAACTTTTAGTTTTACCACTTCTGATACTCTACACCCTGAACCATACATAAATTGAAGCATTAATCTATTTCTTCCAAATTTAGTATTTTGAAACAAAGCACGTATTTCGTCCTTGCTAAGAACTTTTGGTAAACTCTTTGCTTTTTTAGGAATTTTTATTTCTTCAAGAATATGCATTTTCAAGTGTTTCTTAAACATATATTCCATAGCAGCATGAACTAATGCTAGAGTGGCATTAGCACAACCCTCTTCTTTTTTTTTAGCCAAATAACCAATTATATCTTTCTTTTCAAGTGTCTGCACAGGTTTATTGATTGAGTAGAGAACATCCTTCCCATATAATAAATACATTTTTAGTGTTTTTGAAGAATACCCCTCAATAATTAGTTCCTGTTTAATTTCCTTTAAGAGATTCTCAAATTCAGGGTTCTCATTTATAATTTCTTTTTCAAGGGGGTTGCTCTGCGCTAAGGGAGCAATATTACCGGAAGAAGGAAGGGGGGTAGGCAGGGGATGGGAAACATCAGATTCCTTGTTTTCTTCAGTCATAACACACTTTAGTTTCTTAAACTTATATTAATTTCGTTAGGAGGCGGCAAGGTTTTTAAGCGCGACAGGGAATATTTCTGTATATGATGCGAAAACCACAGAAACCTTTAGAAGGAGCAAAGCTGAAAGACACAGCTGACATGGTTGCTTGGAGAAAAGAGTTTGAAAAAATGAAAACTGAGGACCACATAAACAAGCTAGCTTCACTTGGGCTTGATGATGAAGACCTTGAAGAGTTCAAGGAAATGAAGTCCGGTAAGAGAAGCATTGAGCAAGAAATGCTTGGGGGAGAAGAAGTCCCTAGCGAAGAAGTACCAAAGAAAAAAGCAAAAAAATAAAAATCCAGGCAAAACTAGTTCTAGAGAGACCCCTGACTGCATTATTATTAAAAAATATTTTAATTATTTTTTTTGTGCTTTAATTCCTGAAGAATTTTTGTTATATTTACAATTAGAAAAACCAGCTTCTTCCAGACGCTTAATTAATAAAGGAAAAAACTCTTGTCCTTTTGTTTTCCCGGGATTAGGGCAGTAATGGTAAAGTAAAGCCCCGCGTTTCATAACCCTAAAAAGATCTAAGTAAAAGCTTTTTGAGTACAGTTCCTCCCCAAAACTAGTTGTAGGAGGATCATGAAGAACTCTATCAAAATAATTGTTTTCAAAAGATTTAATCCCTTCAAGAATGCTGTTATTTACCAGTTCTATTTTGGGATTGTTAAATAGCTTTTTAGAATAAGGATTGTATTCAGCAATCCTCAGAACATTAGAATCCTTTTCAAAGGTAAAAACCTTTTCAGCCTCCTTTGACAATAATATTGAAGTATAACCAAGGCCGCAACAAGTATCTAAAATGAGGCCTTTCACAGGAGCAATTTCCTTAACCATGAGCTCTGCACTTGTTTTTGGGCTTATTTGTTTAAATCGGTGCATAGGAACAGAAGATATTGTAAGAGTAGGCCAGTCATGAGTTGGTTTCAATTTATAATAAAGATTAGTATCATTTGAGAAAAAATCTATTGATTTAAGAGTATTGTCTTCAGCAACATAAATAGTGTTTTCTTTTAATTTCTCAAGTTCTTTTAACAAAATTTTTTGATTGCACAACAAAACAAAAGGAGGGGTTAAAATAACTTTTTCTTGGCTCTTACCCAAATCCAAACTCAGGAAAACCTGAGAATGTCCAAGATTTTGAGTGTTTATTATCTTTTCTGCTTCATTTTTTGTTAAAATAGCCCTATCCAACACTAAAACCCAGGTATTTACCTTTAAAAAGGTTTAAATACTACTTTTGCCGCAATATATACTGGAACTGCTTTTTTTAGAAGTTTCCAAAAACTTTGGATAGGTGAGCCAAGTGAGTCATGTATTGTTAAACGTAGGTGTCGATGAAGACTTAAGACTGCAGCTATTGGCTGAGGAACAGAAGATGAGATCTAAACAGCCAGAGGCATGGACTAAGACAAAATTCAGAAAATACGCTAATTTTGGAAGAAACAGGAAAAAAACTGCTGAAGAAATATTAGGCATAGAGCCAAAACAAGAAAGAAATGTTTCTAAAGTAGCTAAAAGAAAATAACTTTTTCCTAAACATTTGATTTATTTATGCATGGGCACTTCATATGTGTCCTGCAATAAAAAATCACTTTTTTTATTAAAAAATTTTATTTAAGTACTTCAAGGCTTCCTTTTCGCCCAGCACTTATTTGGAGTTTCCCTTTGTATTCAGAAACCCATCCATTAGTAATTTTTATTTTATCCCCATCATTGACTTTTTTGTATTCATCATTCCATAGGGTTAAGGAAACTTCCTCTCCTGTCTCATCTTTAACTGCCGCATTGCACACAGTTCCCTGTCCGCTTGCAGTAGCAAATGCCCGTGGCTCGCCTTTAGTGACAACCTCGACAGTAAGTTCATCAAAAGGCATTCTTGGTTTCAAATCTTTTATCATCATTTATATCACTGTAAAAGCAAGACACAAAAACATTAAAAAAGGGCTGTATTTATAGCCCAGGAATTTTTCCAATAAGCCCCTTTATCTCACCCATACTTAACGAGTTCTTGTTGCGTTTTGTAAGAAAGATACTTGTATTTGTTTTTTTAATCAGTCCATCTTCCTTAGCAAGCATCTTATGTGCATTAGCGAGAGTCTGGCTGTTTTCAGTCCTGAGGATTATTATTATTTCATTTGACAAAGTAGTAAAAATATCCTGAATTTCCTTGTTTTTCATTAGTGACTTTATTATTTTTTCTTCTTTTCCAGGCACAGGCTTAATTAGTATAAATGCTTTCAAACCCATTTTTATTTCATCATACCCTTTTTGAGTCATATCAGGTATTTCCTTTACAATAACTCCTTCTTTCCAGAGTTTGTTCCACCTGTTTGAAACAGTGTTCCTGTGAAATTTATATTTCTCGGCGATTTCTGAAAGGCTTATGCAAGGATTAGTGGTTTTTTCATATAAAATAGCACAATCTGTTTTGTTTAATTTGTAAGGGGGTTTCTTTTTTATTGGAAGGTAATGTCTTTTGTACTCAGTATTAGCAAAAAAAACAACAGTTTCAGTAATTGCCCCTTGAAAAATTTTTTCCATCATTAGCCCAAATGCGCTTATATTATTTATGCTTGGCCCAAAGACTTTTACCGCAATATCATTTTTCCCTGTGACATCAGCAACAGAAACAACCTGGGTGAGGTCAAGCAGCTTTTTAACAAATTTTTCGTACTCAAAACCTTCCCAATTAATACTTAAAAAAACCCATGCAAATTTTCCGATCTTTAGCGCATCAAGATTAAGATCATATTTTGTTTTTGAAAAATACCCATCTTTTCGCAATTTTTCCAAAGCATAGCTTACAGTGTTTTTTTTCAAATTCATTCTTTCGCAAAGAAGACCGTTCTTGCTTTCTAGCCCGCTAATATAAGCCTCTTCAAGAATTTTTTTTCTATGCCCATTAATTCCTTTCATAACAAACTTCTGCTTTTTTAGTTAAAAAGGCTTTCTTTTACATGCACAAAAGATTAACTATTAATAGTTAATAAAAAAAGCAATATTTAAGGATATTTATTTGTTTGCACATTTTTTTAAAATAAACATGTGCATTGAGAAAAGAGGTTTAATTAATTTCGGGCGTATCAATATTATTAGGTATGGGAGGTGTTGTAAGTGGAACAAAATGTAATGAAAGGAGTTGCGCTGTTCGCGACGCTCATTGGCGTATACCAATGGCTTGGCCAAGAGGCTAGCCTTTACGATATCATGGTAATTTTGTTTGCAACAGCTCTCATAGTAAGTATTGAGCTGGAACAAAAACATGATATAAAGAAAAATAATGCACCGGGTGATAACCCTACCCAGAAAGGTTTTTTTTGGAGGATAACGCACCCCTTAAGTAAAATGATAGTGCGAGGATACTCTCGCCCTAGTTTGCAACCTTTATATTTATTTTCTCACTAAAATTCTTTGATTTATATGGGTTTTCTCTTTTTAGATATAGAGTCTTTTGTTGATCCAGAGGATACTTTTTCCGGGCTGAATCCTTTTCACGAAAAAAGCAAAGTTTTAGTCATAGCTTATAATTATTATTCTTCTTCAAGCGCACCAAAACCAGAGCATGTAAAAGAACCGTGTTTTTTATTTGAATGGGAAGCGGGGGAGGAAAAAAAAATTCTCGAAGCATTTTTTTTAGAGTTAAAAGGAATTTACAAAAAAGATTCTTTGTTGAAAATAGTTGGATTTAATCATCTTGCTTATGATTTAAACTATTTATTTGCAAGAATGTTAAAACACAAAATTTCTTCCGAAAAAGAATTATTTCATATGCTTTTCACACAACCAAGGCACATCGATATGGCCCAACTAGGGATGGCGGTTTCAAAGGCAACTAAACGCGATGAAGATTTTAGGACTATATCCCAAAAAACAATCAACTCTTATTTTGAGATTCCTATAAAAGAAGCAACAGGAAAAGATGTTTCAATATTTTATTCAAAAAAACAGTACGAGAAAATAAAAAAATATTGCAAAGAAGAATTTACTTTTGAATTATTATACCAAAGCTTGTTAATGTCATTTTTACACTAAAAATTAAGGTAATTTTTGGGCGGATTTATTTTTTTAATATTTTTTCATTAAATTATAAGCATTGTCCAAGTTTTTGTTCTAGTTGGTAAAGTATTTATATCCCTTTAACTCTTATATGCAGGATGATAGTAATGCCTAAAGGTATTGAATTTTCTTGCCAGGAAAGAGAAGTTGTTTTATGCAAAACCCTATGCTCAAAAGGAAAATGTTTTGACAATGAAAGCGTTGCTTTTGCAAAAAATTTTAAACAATAATTTTTCTGCCTGCATATTTTTTCTTAATTTTAGTAAATCTTGTTTTAATTCTTTTCGACATAAGAATATTATATGAAATTACTGATTACAGGCACCCCTGGCTGCGGGAAAACAACTCTTGCAAAAAAACTTGGGCAAAAGTTAGGATTAAGAGTCATTAATGAAAAAGAATTTGCTTTAAACAATGCAATAGGCAAATTTAATGATGAAAATGAGTTGGAAATTCCTTTGAAAGATATTGAGAAAAAAATTAATTCTTTTTTAAAAAAAAATAAGAATATTATTCTTGAAGGACACGTTCTTTGTGAAACAAAGCTTAAAGTGGATGCAGTGATATTAGTCACAATTAGTCCTGAAGATTTGGAAATGCGATTAGAAAAAAGAAATTATTCAACACAGAAGATAATGGATAATGTTTTTTGCGAAGGAATTGATTATTGCAAAAAACATGTGGAGAGAAATTATCCTAAAAGCAAAATAATAAGGGTTGTTTCTTCAAACAATCCTTTAAGCACCTTTACTAAAACCCTTAAAAAACTTGAAATGCACGCTAAGTAAGTGCTTTTTGGTTTTTTTTGGCTTCTTGTGAATGTTTTAAAACTTATTTTAATACTAATGCTTTTGAATAGAGTGATAAAATGGCTGTTTTGAGGATTTATTGTATTCTACTGCTTATTATCCTGTTTTTGACTGTAGGGTTTGCTTATGAAAAACCCTTGTCAGAATTTGGGTTTTCAGGGTTAACCCTTGAAAAAGAGAATACTAAGGAATGCAACGAAATTAATGTTTTGTTGCCAGAATTAGCAATAGCTGAAAAAGGAGCAGGAATCCTTTCCTTAGATGTGAATTTTACAGAATACCAAGATGACAGTTCGTATGTAACTGTTTCAATTAATGACTCTACAGAAAAAGTATTGTGGCCTGAGAACTTTTCCTGCACCCAAAATTGTTGGGCAAGAATATTTATTCCTGATATTAAGGAGAAAGAAACAAAAATAAAGTTATGTGCGGTTCTTGGAGGGCTAACAAAAAAATTAGAAATTACCTCAAACACTTTTATAGGAATTTATGACACCCCTATACTAAGCATAGAAAATGAATCCCCTTCAGAGATATTTTTAGGGGATAGAGCAAAAATGAGTATTATTGTATCAAACACAGGCACAAAAGCATCAAGTATAATGGTTCAGTTTGTTCACCCTGATACAAGAGCAAAAGTAGAAATAACAAGCTTTGACATAGTTGAAGGGGATTCAAGTGCCTCAACCATTATTAATCCAGGAGAAACAAAACAATTTGATTATTACATTAAACCAACAGTCATAAGCTCTTATAACTTGCCCTCTGCAGCATTATTTTTTACAAATGTTTTTGGGGAAAAACAAACAATAATCAGCAATCATCCTCAAATGAATGTTGTAAAATTAACAAAAATAAATGTTTCAATAGTGGCTATTTCAGAGCAAGAACCAGTTACATTTAAAGCAATAATAAAAAATAATTTGCCAGACCAGTTTAATGGAAATATAATTTTTGCCCCCCAAACAGCGTTTACTGAATCTGTAAGACAAGTAACAATACAAGGAAATAGTGAAAAAGAAGTAGTATTTGAAGCAAAAGACTTACAACCAGGGAAATATTCATTTTTTGCAACAATAAAGGATTCAAATGATATTTATTCTTCAAACAAAATAGAGTTAGAATTAAGACAAACAGGAATTCCTTTTGAAGTACTATTCGCAATTTTAGGAATAATCACAGGGGTAGTAATTTTTGCTTGGATATATTTTGTAAAAGAAAAATAATTACTCTTTCCATTCATCAAGGATTAGTTTTCTTTTTACGTCTTCTTCTTTTTCATTTTTTCCCATTTTTTGTTTTAACATAAACGCGACCAGTATTATAAGTATGACAGGAATAAATCCTGCAAAAGGTATTTTTTCAAATAAATTTCCTTGTTTTGTGCTGTTTTCTGAAAGAAGCATTAACGCATCCACATATTTATTTGAATCAATAAATTCTTTCCCTTTTATTAGCAAGCCTTCATTGTTTCCTTTATCTATTGCAGAATTATAACTTGTAATTGCCTGCTTTTTCAGATAGTTGAAAGCTTTTTGTAATTCATTTTGTATTTCTAATAGCTTTTCCAGCTTTTTTTCGTTAGTGTCACTTGAGTTTTTTATTTCTTCCGCCATTAACCTTAATTTTTTTAATCTGCTTTCTGTAATAGGGGCAATTATTTTTGCTTTAATTATTTCAGCTTCATTCGCCACTAGATTTTCTTCAAAATAATTTAATAATATAGTTATTTCTTCGTACGCTTTTTGTATGAGTGTTTGTATTTTTTTATCTTCGATAGCCTTGTTTTTATCAAGTGTTTCTTTAAACGAAATTATTTCTTCAAATTTATTATTTAATTGGATAAATTCTTTTTTTGCTGTAGCAGGGTCGTATGAAATGCTCTCATCAATTTTTTGTTTTATATTAAGAAAATCCTGTTTAAGATAATCTAGATCCTTATTTTCAGTATTTTTTGTTGCTTTGTTGATTTTATCTAATAGTTCTTCAGCTCCTTCTTTTATTGAATCATCTGTACTAAACACGGCTTTTGTAATTAAATCAAAAGCTTTTGCTATTGAATTCTCATTTTCATTTCCAAAAGAGAGAGCTTTATTTAGAGTATCTTCAATTTCTTTTGCTTGGTTGTCTATTCCAAGGTTTTTCAGTTCATTTTGTTTTTGTCTTAATTCAGATATTTTTTCTAAAAGGGTATTTTTCATTAATTCTAATGAGATTTTTTCTTGCTTTTCTTTTTCAAGGGTAATTATCCTTAGTGAATTTTCTTCAACGGCTTTTTGTAATTCCTTAAGGGTTGCCTCTTCGCCTTTTAAAATTAGTTCTTCTGTTTTTTGCGAATAGAAATCATTTTCTAAAAGAATAAAAACATCTTTTTGTTTTTTTAGTTCTTCTAAATAGTACTCCTTGGCTGAATCAACATATATTTTTATGTAATATTTTTTTTGCTGCTTTGGTTCAAACTCTTGATTTTTTAGTATGAGCTTGTCATTAATGATATCAAAATTTTTTTTGGTATAATCTTCACTAAAAACATAATATTTTTCAGCAAATGAATTTATTGGCAGCAAAATTGAAATTGTTGCGGTGGTCTTTTCGCCAAAGTTATTTGATGCAATTAATTCATATTCTAATAGGTCTTTTCCTAATTCTTCTGTTTTACCAATAAACTTTGTTAAAGTGGTTATGGCGCCTGAAATATAAAAGAAAATATTTATTTTTGTGTTTGAGTTTGCTTTTTCTAAAGCAAATATTGTTCTGTCTTTATTATCATCAAAATTTAAAATTTCTAAACCATTTGATAAAACAATTACTTTTTCAGTATTTAATGGTTTTTTTGTTGTTATTAATATTTTTTGGATTTCAGTGCTGTTGCTTAATTCAATTGTTCTTTTTAAAAGGCTTGTTTCATTAGAGACAAATATAAATTGGTCTTTTTCTTTTGAATAAATTTGTTTAGATAAAATAAAATTTGTGCTTGTTGATCCGTATGGCAAACATTCTAGCCAGATTACTATTGTGTTTGAGTCTTTTTGGTTAATTTCGCTAATACAAGGATCTTTTTCAATCACTTTAGTGAGTGTTGAATGAATTTCTATATAGAATGAAGAAGTTATTTTATGGAAAGGATTTGGTATAATAATTTTGGTTTCGGATTCAAAAGGAATATTAACTTCAGCGATTTTTTCGTTTAAATAAATAATTTTTGTGTTTTGGCGCGCATAATCTATAATACTGTTTTCTGAAAGTATTTGTGCTTCTTGAAGAGAATTTTTTATTGTTTCTTTTAAAAAATCTTTTATTGGCAGTGCTTCGCTATAATTAACTTCGTTTTCAGTAAAGTATTTCGCATATGATATGACTTTGTTTTTTAATAAATTTATTTTTTCTTCAAGAGAAGAGTCTGTGTTATAAGAGTTTATTTTTTCTAGTTCTTCTATAGTTTTTGTTAATTCAAAAAAATCTTTTTTAAAACTATTTAATTCTTCATCATAATTTAGCTCATTATCAACTTGCTGTTTTATTAAGTTGCAATTTTCTTCAAATGTTAATAGGTTTTCTTTAGAAATTTCGGTTTGTTTTAAGTTTTCAAATAAAATTTTCAATTCCTCAAATTCTTCTTCTTTAAATATTTTTTCTAAGTAAGCAATACAATCTTTTGCCGATTCTTTTTTTATCGCTTCGAGTTTTGAATAGTCTGCTATTGCTTCTTCAAGAGTTTTATTGTTAATTACCATTTCATAACAATAATCTAGTTTTTCGATTCCTTCTACTGAACTTGTTTTTGAAGCGTAATATAGGGTTTCTTGAATTAGTTTGTCTATTGATTCATTTGTTGAAGAATAGTTGTTATTCTTTATCTGCGAAGCTCGTGAATTGCATGCTTGTCCTAGTTTTTGTGTCACTTCTTTATCTTCCCATTCTAGTGCTTTTTTTATTTTAATAAATGAGTTTAGTAATTCTTTTGTTTTGTACAATTCTTCTCCAAGTGTCAGGGTGCCTCTGCTTTTTTCTTCTCTTAATGTGATTAGTAATGTTACCTTTTCATTGAAATTTTCTGACGAGGTTTCATTACTTGTTAAAACCACTGTGTTGAGTTCTTTTGATAATTCTTCATATTTTTCATTATATTTATTTTTTTCTAGTAGTCTTTCGCAAGCTGTTTTCTCTGCTTCTAGTTGTTTTAGATTTTCTTTTGCTGTATTTTGAGCTATTTCAAGATTTTTGCTTTCTTTGTTTATTAAGTCTGAAAATCTTTTAAGAGATGAATTATTATTCCCTCCTAAATCAGAGTAGAGTTTCATGAAATCAAAAATAGGGAAATTTTGCAGGGCTGCAAGACCTTGTTTTGTATAGAATCTTGACTCAAAATAATTAATTGCGTTTCTTAATGCCGTGCTTAAAAAAGGGAAATAGCCTTTGTTAGTCATTCCGAGTTTTTCAAGCACTGCTCCTTCAACGTACTCAAAGTTCTTAATCCAAAAAGGGGTGTTTTCAATAAGGGTTTCACGAAGTTTACTTGCGTTGGACTTATTGAAAGAATCCGCTTTTTTTAAATAATATGAAACATAGCTGTCTGAGTTTGTTGCCCCGTTATTTAATTCAGACAATATTTGCCTAAATTCGACCAATGAATCATAAATAGGTTCTTCTTTTATCATATCGACTTTTTGCTCTGTAAGAAATTTTTCTTCAGCTGCAATAATAGAAAAACTTTTTTCCATTGCTTGGTCAAGCTCAAGAAAGGAATTGTCTATGTAATTTGATGCCTGATTTATTGAGCCTGATAGTGCTGAATAATCTCCTGATTTGCATTCTTCAGATATTTTTTTTGTTTCAGTTATTGCTTTATTATAAAAAAACCAGCTTCTCCCGATTTCGTTTTTTAATGAATATAATTCACTTTCTTGAGCATAACTTAATTTTGTTTTGAATAGTTCATTTACTTTTTCAAAACAACTTTTTTCTGTTTCGCAATAAGGGATGTAAGCATAGCTTTTACTAGCCATAGAATAACAGAGATTTTTTTCTGCTCTTGTCATTTCGCCCGTGCAACCAAAAAATAAAACAAATAAGAGGAGACTTGTAATAAGAAAAATTTTACAGGGGCTTATTCTTTGCCTAGAATTTAATTTATTTCTTTTATTATTTGTAAACCTACTTTTAGCAAGCATGTAGAAGGCTTGCTTTAGTTTATTTAAAAATCTTCATTAAAATTCGACGATTGACTATTTTGTTAGTCACTTTCTTCATTGTAGTCTTTTGCAGTTGTGTTTTGTTTTTCAATAAATTTTTGGGCTGCGCATTCCTGGGAAACGTTTTTATCAGGAAGAAGAGAGTATAGGCATTCATTTTCTTGATTGAGTAATTCTTTTGAGTATGTGCAATCTTGGCAGGTATTTCCTTGAATAGTATTAATGAGCGGGTTTATCCAAAAGAGTTGGATTAGTATTCCAAGGAGTATTCCTACAATAAACAGAATAAAGTAGGGTTTGTATTTTTTAACAGATTTTCCTAAGAAATTGTTTCTTTCAGGAACAAGTTCTTCGTATTCATCGTCAGGATCTTTCAAGGACATGCAAAGAATAAAGCTTTTGTGAAATATAAAACTTATTGAAACAAAAATTAGTCATTTTTTTGAAAACTTACTCAATATTGTTGTTTATTTGCAAATCTTAGCAAGTATACATAAGCCTAACTTTTCTTTTTCTTGCCACCGTTCATTCTTTATTTTGTTTTTAGAAAAAATTTTTAAATATACATAATGCGTTTTGGTTTGTTTTTTGTAAGGGAAACGTTTATAAAGAAGTTCGGCTTTTTATCTGTTAAAGTTTTTTTGTAGGTGTTATAAATGTACAAATACACAATTGCGAGACAGTTGGCATCAAAGAGGGTAATCACTAATAGGGGGGACGAGGTTGGCAAATTAATTGACTTAATCGTTTCTGAAGTTGGTGGAGACGTAGAGTACTTGGTAGTAGAAGTAGACAGAAACTCCCGATTATTGTCAAAACTAGGGAAAGTAGACAAATTGGTAGAAATACCTTATGCGTCCGTAACAGCAGTGAGCGATGTGTTCATTGTTGATGAAAGAGAAATCCTAGAAGACATTCAGAAGAAGGAATAGTTTCTATTTTCAAACCAGGTGCTTGCCGGGTTAAAGCGCGGCAAGTCTGGGCTTATTTGCCTTGGTATTCTTGTCCTAATTTTTTGTTTTAGCCTTTAGAAAAGGCATATTTTTGCTTGAGCGGGCTTCGCTTTTTTTTAAACATTAAATTTCAATAACAAGAGTATTTTTTTTAAAATCAAGTTCCTTTATTATGGGTTTTAAGGAGTTTATTTTTGAAATGATTTCTTTTTCAATTAACCCTTTTTGTTTTCCTTTTTCAATTGCTGAAAGGACTTCTTTTATTTCTTGATATTTAATAAAAATTTCTTCTCCTTTTTGCTGGGCTTCTTTTTCCTGTACTCCTAAGCCTTCTATTTGTTTATTTTTTGCTTCAATATGTTTTTCCTGCTTTTCTTTCTTTTTTGTTTCCTCCTTTGAAGGTCCTTTAATTACGATTTGGGTTTTAATTTTTCCATTCAAGAGAATAGTATTGAGTGCAGCTTGAATACTTTCAAATTCCTTTTCTTTTTCTTGTTTTATTTCTGTTGAATAAATAACCCCTTTATTTAGGAACACTTTTCCTTCTTTTGAAGAATAAATTTCTTTTACCTTTTCAAGCAGTCTTTTTGATTCTTTTGCTGTTGCTTCTTTAGAATTCTTTTTTTTGTCAAGTTTCAGTTCATCAAAAGCGAATTCAAGTATTGTTGGGGAAGCATTTAGGGTATCTACACATGCCCCAAAAAAAGTTTTAACATTTTGTGCAAGTTTTTTTTCAAAATCTTTTTCGTTTTCTTCCAAAGGATTTATTCCTTTAGAACTGGGAAACTTGTATTGTTCTCCCTGTTCAAGTTTCCTGTCTTTCCATTCTTCTTTTCGCATAGCCCTGATTATTTTCATTTCCTTATCACACAAAACAATGTTTCCTTTGGCGAATAGTTCTAAAATTATGACTACTTCAGGAAAATCTATGATGGCAATTCTATCTGCCCCGCGCTGAGCAAGAGAAACAATTCTTTGGTTGTTCAGGTATTTTTTTAGCAGTGCTGAAAATCCCCCCGGATTTTGTTTTGCCGCTAGTGAAGAATTTGAAACAAATAAAGAATTTGGAGTTAAAATCAGTTGTTTGTCTCCAAATTGTTTTGTATGCACTTTCATCTTTATCCAGTTGTTTTCAAGGGTCTGTACATTATTTACAAACCCATTTTCAATAAATTTGAGTTCTTCAATAAGGTGTTTTAAGGCGAGGTTGCTTAATTGAATTTCCATAAACAATTAGTGTTTAGTTCAAAATAAAAACTTGCTTTACGCAGAGGGTTTAGAAATATTTCATCATTATTTTTATTAAACCAGGGCGTTTAATTAGTTTCTTAGTAAAAAGAATTGCTTTTTCAGTTTTATTCAAGCTTCCGTCCCCTATTTTTAAGGCATCATCCATTGAAATGCTTTCAGCTAAATAATTAAAATCATCATCGCTTAATTGTTCAAGCAAATGCCTTGATTTCAATCTGCGTTTTAATTCATTTCCCCTCAAATCAAACCATTCTTTTGTATAAGTTCCAATAAAATCATCAGTAAATTTATTTGCTTTTATTGCTCTTAGTGCAACTTGGGCAGCTAATCTACCGCCTTCCATTGCTATCCCTATTCCTCCACCGTGAATAGGATCAACCATGTGCCCTGCGTCGCCCGCAACAAGCAAATTATCAGCAGTCATTTTTTCAAGGAATCCTCCAACAGGTATTCCTCCTGCATTAACCTCTATTATTGAGCCATTTTTCAGTCCTGGTTGTTGTTCAATCCATCTATCAAGGTAGTCTTTTGCAGTTAATTTTGTTTGTGATGAAACATACGCTCCTATCCCTATTCCTACATTTGCTGTTCCGCCTCTTTTAGGAAAAATCCAGATATACCCTCGTGGAGCAACTTCAGTTCCAAAATATAAATGCAAACAGTTTTCATCATACCCTGAAATGCCTGTCATTTCATATTGGTATCCTGAATCAGTGTCATTCAAATTATTTTTTGTATTCAATCCGAGCATTCTTGCAGCAAGAGAATCAATTCCGTCGCAGGCAAGAATAATTTTTCCTTTGAATTCTTTTATCTGATTATTAACTTCTACTTTTAATGTAACAATTCCATTTTCTCTTTTTGCTTCTATTACTTGGTGTTTTAGCAGGATTTTAGCCCCTTTTTTTACTGCTTCTATAGCAAGATTTTTTTCAAACATTTTTCTTTCAAGAACATATCCCAGGATTTTTTTTTCTTTCATTTTTACTTCTTTCCCTTTAGGGCTATATAACACAGCTCCTTTGATCTCTTGTACTGCCCATTCAGGTGTTGGCTTTAAATTCATTATTCCAAACCAGCGGTTGCTTAGCCCTTCAGCACATCTTTTTGGGCATCCGATTTCCTGTTTTCTGTCAAGAATAAGCACATTTGCTTTTCCTTCTGCGAGTTCAAGTCCTGCCGCTAACCCTGATGGCCCAGCCCCTATGAGGATAGCATCGTAAATGATTTCTTTTCCAGCCATTCTTTCACCAGGATTACTTTTTTTCAAGTTGCATTGCTCCAACAGGGCAAATATTTGTGCATGCTCCGCATGAAATACATTTTTTTTCATCAACAAAAATTCTTGTATCTTTCAAGACTATTGCTTGAACAGGGCACACTCCAACGCATGCTCCGCAATATAAGCACTTATTTGAATTGTTTTTTACAACCATTTTTTCACCAGTTTTTAATAAAGAAAATTCTTGTTAGTAGAATTTAAAAACCTGCTTTGCCTACCCTAATTTTAGAATTTTTTATTTGCTATTCCAGGAATTGCTCATATTTTTCATAATTAAACCTGTAAAGGAAGCGTTTGATTTTTTGTTTTTGGAAGGAATATTTTTTTATTATCTCTGCTTTCTTTCCTTTGTATTCATTAAACTCATGTTCTTGTGTGGGGTCAAGAAGCAGGGAATCTTCCCCTAATTCAGTAAGAACAAATGCGTGTGTTTTCAGGTTATCTAATTCAGCAATAATTACTTCTACCTTGTTATCTCCTAATGATTTCATTGTTGCGCATAAAAAAACCGCTAAATCTTCATCATCTGCAACTTTTATTTCTAGAATTTCTCTTGGTGCGAGCCAGTAATTTATATTTAGGTCTGCATCAACAAAGGAAATATCTTTTTTTACAAAATCAAATGTTTCTTGCAAGACTTTTTCATAGTCTTTTTCAAAGGAATAATCGGGGCTTTTGAAATCCTCTACAAAGGATTGTACTGACAAATCAGAGCCATCAACAAGGGTTTTTATTTCCCCTATGGTGCGTTTTTCCCTTTCATTGATAATATCAGAGTATTTCTCAAGCAAGTACTTGCACAGCTTAATTTCCTTTTCCAAACCCATAATATCTATACATAATTTAATGGGAAAGGCTTAAAAAAAAGCTTGTTAAATTTAAGGAATATTGCTTGTTAGGCTTCTTTGCCAAGGGTAAAAAGCCGTGCTTTTGTTAATATGCTTCCTCTTCAAATAAAACAGTTTTTCCTAAACACTTTTCAGTAAATTCTTTTATTTTAGAAAAATCTTTTTCAATTTCTATTTTTATAATGGATTTGGATTTCTGAATTCCCTCAATCTCTTCTTTTGCTTTATCAAGTTCGTGTTCAAATTCCTTTAACTTGATTTCTTCTTTTTCCAAATCCTTTTTTGCAACATTTTTTTCAAGTTCTTTGTTAATTTCGGTTTGCTTTTTTTGTATTTCATTCATTTTCCAGAAAACCTTTCCGAAAAAATCAAAATTAATTATTTCCTGTAATGCCTCGAGTCGTTTTTCCCTTTCTTTATCCTTCAGTTCAACCATATTATCTTCAATTGCTTTTTTTATTTCCACAAGGACCTTTTTGAATAACTCTGCTTTCGGATCTTTTTTTAGGGCAATTATTGGGTTAACCAAGAATTGCTCAAGCATTTCTTTTTCTTCTCTTGAAATCTTCCACCTTCCTGAATCAACAAGCTGTTTAAATCTTTGAAGAGGCCTGTCGATGTTCAAAAGAAGGGCAGAGATTTCTGTTTTAACTTCTTGTTTTTTGTTCATCAAATTAGTTATTTCTTCTTCAAGATGTTTAATCTCAACCATTTCTTTCCCGGTTTTTTTCTGCAACACTCTTTCCTTTTGTTCAAGAATCCGTTTTTCTTTTTCAGTTAATTTATTTATGAGCTCTTTTTCCTGGTTCTCTAGCACTAAATAATCTTTCTTCTTTTTTATAGCCAAACCTACTTTTTCTTTTATTTTTTCAAATTCAAATAATTCTTTTTCTTTTGAGAAAGTTTTGTTCATTTCATTAAAAATATTTAGTATTTCTTGCAATGTTTCCCCGAGCTCTTTCATTTCTTCTTTGAAATAAAAACTTGTATAAATAATGTTTTTTCTGAATGCAATTATTTCTCCCGTGAGTATTGAATAGCTTTCCCCTGAATACTGCCTTGCTTCATCCAGAGTTTTTCCTTTGTCTTTAGGATCAAGTTTTTCAATAAGTCTTTTTAGCTGTGTTTCAAGCTGCTTTTTTGATGTGAGGGCAGCTTTGTTAAACCGTTCATTTTCTTTTCCTTGCAACTCTTTTCCCGAAATGACTTTTAATAAATTAGTGCTTTTGCTATGTAAATATTTGACTTCAGAAATTTTTTTTCCTGAAAAATTTTCAAGTTCTCTTTTCTTTAGTATAAATTCCTTTTCTATAAGCAAAGGCACATCCTCAATCCTTATTCTTATTACCGCGTGCTCTTTTTTGAATAATCCTTTGACGGTTTTAGGAATTTTTGCAATTAAGGAAAAAACCATGTTTAGATTAGGGATTAAATGTTTATAAAAGTGTACCAGCACGAGTCTTTTTTCGCAGATACTTCGCCGGCATTTTGCCCAAATAATGTTTATAACCTCCACTAAATAATTATTCTTTATGTATTGCTCAGGACCAACAGGGGAAAGAAATGAAGAAGCGTTTTTTCAAATGCTTGACTTAATGGCCATTGAGATAAAAAAACGTGATGATTTTGTAGTTGTTTTTCATCATGATGCTGATGGTTGTGCTGCAGGAGCTATTGCAGTAAAAGCTTTGCAAAGGGAAGGAAAAAAAGTTTTAAATATTTGCTTAAAACAGCTTTACAAGGAAAATATTTCCGAGATAAAGGCGCTCGGAAAAAATTTTTTATTTGTTGATTTTGGCTCGGGTCAGCTTGATTATTTAATAGAAGCTTTTGATGATAATTTTTTTGTTTTAGATCACCATCAACCCCCTGCTTTGCATGAAACTCTTATTAAGAGCCGGAGGCATGTGAATCCAATGCTTTTTGGTATTAACGGGGGAACAGAACTAAGCGGAGCAGGAGTAACCTTTTTTTTTGCTCTCGCACTTAACAAAAAGAATTTTGATTTAAGCGTTCTTGCAGTGATAGGCGCTCTTGGGGATATGCAGGATTTTAATGCAAACTCAGAACTTATTGGCTTAAACAAGAAAGCGCTTGATATTGCGGTCAAAAACAAGCTAATTGAAGTAAAAAAAGATTTACGGTTATACGGAAGAGTTTCCAGGCCCCTTGTTTCTTTTCTTGTTTTTTCTTCAAATCCAGTGCTTCCAGGATTAACCGCAAATGAAGATAATTGCAAAGCTTTTTTTCAGCAGTTAAGTATTCCTCTTAAAGATTCATTTACTGATCGCTGGCTTTCATACAATGATTTAAGTGAAGAGCATAGACGCGAATTAACCTCAGCATTAATTCTTTTATTAGCGGAAAATAATATGCCTGAATGGAAAATAAAAGAATTGGTTGGGGATGTTTATACTTTTAAAAAAGAAAATCCCTTAAGTCCGTTAAGTGATGGGAAAGAATTTGCAACTCTTCTCAATGCGTGCGGAAGAAACAAGCGTTCAGACATAGCGTTAGCAGTTTGTATGGGTAACAGAAAAGAGGCTTATTTTGAAGCCTTGTCCTTAATGGACCAACATAGAGAAAATTTGCGTAAAGGAATACAATTTATTCAGCAAAATGGTATTGAAGAAAAAAAAAGTTATTATTTTTTTGACGCAAAAGAAACAATTGATGAATCAATTGTTGGGATAATTGCAGGAATGCTTTACGGATCAATGTTGGAAGAAAATAAACCCATAATTGCCTTAGCAAGGAACCATGACGGCACGGTAAAAGCTTCTGGAAGAGCAACATCAGCATTAGTACGCAGGGGGCTGAATTTAGGTAAAGCATTCAAAGAAATAGGATTGGAAATTGAAGGAGTTGAAGGAGGGGGGCACAGAATTGCAGGGGGCGCAAAAATCCCTTTAGAAAAAATAAATCTTTTTCTTAAGTTGCTTGAAAAAAAATTTGAAGAACAATTAAATATTTCTACTATTTGAATTCCCCTCTATGAATGGGTCTTATTGATTCAATTATTCTGCCGCATCGCAGGCAGCGAAAACTATCTGTTTGCACAATCCATTGCTCGTTTTTTCTCCAGTTTTCAAAAGATTCTATGGGCCCCCCACATTCCTTGCAACAAAGAACCCCCACACAATCACAATTTTAATTTTAGTAAAGTTCAAAAAGGTCTTTAGCTTTAAAAATCTTTTGGGATGATTTTTTCAAAAAATAAATTTTAATTATATTAAATTATTGTATTAGTTATCAAAGGTTGGTTTTAAGGCAAGGCATTTTCCCAAGCAAAGCCTTTTTAACAAAATCATTGTAATTGTTATTAATTAAAAGCTTTGATTATTAAGGATTAATTTTTTGAGGGGATAAGTTGGTTTCAGATAAGGAAGCAGAAATGAGCATAAAAGATTTTTTGAAATTGAAGGTTCCTGAGGTAGAAAAAGAAATAGAAAAATATATTCCGCGAAAAGCCACAAAGAACTGGATAGAAAGTGCGTTAGGTAAAACGATTTTTGAACTTGATTTGGAAGCATATACTAAAGGAGTCAATAATCCTATATGGGATTTGCTTGATCGCGGGGGGAAAAGATTCAGACCAATAATGGCTTGCATTTGTGCAGAAGCGGTAGGCGGAAAATGGGAAGATGCTTTGAAATTAGCCCCAATGGTTGAACTAATCCATAATGGAACTTTGATGCAGGATGATGTTGAAGATGATTCAATTGCAAGAAGAGGAAAACCTTGTACTCACAAAATATTTGGCATTGATACAGCAGTTAATACAGGAACGATAATGTATTATTGGCCGCTTGCAAAAATAATGAATGATGAATTTAATATTGGAAAAGAAAAGAAAATAATGATTTATGATTTATATGCGCGGGAATTATTGCGCGTTTGTTCAGGTCAAGCATGGGACATTGAGTGGCACCATGGAGGATATGTTCCAACAGAAGAACAGTACTTGAACATGTGCTTATCAAAAACAGGGGTGCTAACAAGATTTGCTTGCCAGCTCGGAGCAATAACAGGTAACGCAACAAAAAAACAATATGAAGCCCTTGGGGATTTTGGTCAAATAGTTGGGGTGGGGTTCCAAATACAAGATGATATATTGGAGTTAACGGAAAGTTCTTTTAAAGAAAAAAAAGGGAGTATTGGTGGAGACATTCACGAAGGAAAAAGAACACTTATTGTAATAAGAACATTACAAAAAGCAACAGAACAAGACAAAAAGCGTTTAATAGAAATACTTGATTCACACACAAGTGACGAAAAAATAATTGCAGAAGCGCTTAGTATAATAAATAAATATGATGGGATTCCTTATGCAAAAAAACGTGCTGAAGAATTAGTGCTTGAAGCATGGAAGAAAGTTGACAAAGTTCTTCCTATTAGCAATGCAAAAAAAACTTTGAAGAGCTTTGCAGAATATCTTGTTGACAGAAAAATATAAACTATGAATAAAGTATAGGGTAATAAGGTTGTTTGGGTGTTCAAATGGTTTCAGTGATTGAAAAAAGAAAAATAGAGCACATAGAATTATGCTCGAAAAAAAATGTTTCTTTTACTAAGAAGACAACTTTGCTTGAGGATGTTGAATTAAATTACAAAGCCCTTCCTGAATTGGATTTTAAAGAAGTGAATTTGGGTACAGATTTTCTAGGAAAGAAATTTTCTTTCCCTTTTATTGTATCAGCAATAACCGGGGGTGCGCAGGAATCAAAAAAAATTAATCTTGATATTGCGCAGGCTTGCCAGGAAACAGGAATAGGGATGGGTTTAGGGAGCATGAGAGCAATGCTTCAGCATCCTTCGCTTACAGAAACTTACTTTGTGAGAGATGCAGCTCCAGATATTTTTCTTGCAGGAAATATTGGGGCAGCACAATTAAAGCAATTTACTATTGAACAGGTGAATGAAGCGCTTCAAGCGCTTGAAGTGGATGCGCTTGCAATTCATGTTAATGCTGCGCAGGAAGCAGTGCAACCCGAAGGAGACACTGATTTTACAGGAGTAATATCCAAGATAGGGGAGTATGCAGAAAAAATTACTGTCCCTGTTTATGTAAAAGAGGTGGGGCACGGAATTAGTTATGAACTTGCAATGGCTTTAAAGGAAACAAAAATAAAAGCAATTGATGTACAAGGCGCAGGAGGCACTTCCTGGACAACAGTTGATGCAATGAGGCACAAAAACAGTTATGGATTGACTTTTAGTGAATTTGGTATCCCTACAGCAGTTTCGCTAATTGAAACAAAAAATGCTTTGCAGGGCGCTGATAAAAAAATAATTGCTTCAGGGGGAATACGCACAGGGATAGATGCTGTGAAATCAATTATATTAGGGGCTGATATTGCGGGGGCGGCTTTGCCAATAATAAAAGCGCAACAAAAAAAAGGAGTTAAAGGAATTACTGCTTATTTAAGGACTATTAAAAAAGAAATGGAAATAACTTCCTTCTTGGTTGGGTGCAAAGATATTAATGAATTGCATCAAGAAAAACCTATTATTTTAGGAAAACTTAAAGATTGGCTCAATCAATAAAAAATTGAGTATGCTGGTTTGAAAATATTTCTAAAAAACAAAACACTTCGTTGTTTGCCGAACCCCTGTTCGTCTTTTTGGAAAGGTTTTTATATTCCCTTCCCCACAAATGTTGTTTGCGCTGGTGAGCGTTTGGGCTTGCCTTTGGAAGAACAATTTCAAAACAAATTAAAAATATGGTGTTTAAATGAAGGTTCCATTGCTCTCATTAAATGAAAGAAAAGATACTTTCAAGGAGGTTGAAACAGGTTTTACTGCAGAACAAGCCCTGTCAGAAGCAAATAGGTGTCTTCAATGTTCTTCTCCGAAATGCATTGAAGGATGTCCTGCAAGAGTAAATATTCCTGGTTTCATTAAAGCCTTTAGGGAAGGAGATATAGTAAAAGCAGTAGGCATTATTAGAGAAAAAAACTTTTTCCCAAGTATCTGCGGCAGAATATGTCAACAAGAAAAACAATGCGAGGGTTCATGTATCTTATCAAAGACTCCTACTGGAGCAGTATGCATAGGAGGAATAGAACGATTTATAGGGGATAATTCTCCTTATCCTCCAAGACGCAATTTAGTTGGAAAAAAAATTGCAATAATAGGTTCTGGGCCATCAGGTTTAGCAACTGCAGCATTCCTTTCACAAATAGGGATGCATGTGATAGTATTTGAAGGCACAAATTCTTTTGGAGGAGTAATGAAATATGGGGTTCCGGATTTTAGACTTCCAAAAGAAGTAGTTGCTCGTGAACTCTCAGGCTTGCATTCATTAGGAATAGATTTTGAGCCAAACTCAAAAGTAGGGGAAGAGTCTCTGGAAAATATTTCAAAAAAATTTGATGCAGTATTTATTGGCACAGGGGTTGGAAAATCACGTTTACTTGATGTGCCTGGTTCGGGGCTTAAGGGGGTAATGTCAGCAATGAAATTTTTGGTAAACCTTAACCAGAGCAATATTCCAATGATATCTAAAGGAGAAAAAGTTGTTATAGTAGGCGCAGGCTATGTAGGCGTTGATGCAGCAAGAAGCGCAATAAGATTAGGGGGCGAGGTAACCTGTGTAACAATAGCTCCAGAAAAAGATGCTTTCAAAAGTGTTTCACCAAAAGATTACGAAGAAGCAAGGGAAGAAGGAGTAAAATTTATTTTTGAAGCAAAAGTAAAAGAAATACAAGGAAAAGAAAAAGTCGAAAAAGTAATTTACTCAAATCATACTGAAGGAGCAATTGAATGCACAAAAGTAATATGCGCAATAGGTCAGCAACACGATGAAGATTCATTAAAAGCGCCAATAAGAACAGGAAAAACAGGTTGTATAGAAATTAACGAAAATTTTCAAACAACAATCCCAAATGTTTTTGCTGCTGGTGACTGCGTGCATGGACCAAAAACAGTAATACATGCAATAGATACAGGTAGAAAAGCATCCCAAGCCATAGTAAAATATTTAGATAAAAGAATTGCTAACGAAGCAATGGGAATAAAAAATGTAGAGGAAAGTCAAAAAGTTGTTCCAAAAATCGACCATTCAAATAAAGATATTTAAGATCAAAGGATAAAAATTATTTTATAAAAAAAGGTTTATTGAAAATTAAGGGTGAAAAAATGAATTCAAAATCATTTCAAGGGTTTTACAAAAAAAGCATTGCAGAAAGACAAGAAATAGTTGCAAAAGAATTTGCGTTAAATGAACAAGAAAAAGCTTTATTGAAAAAAGAAGGGCCTTTACCATTTGCTGTTGCTGGTAGGATGGTTGAAAATGTAATAGGCACGATGCCTTTGCCTTACGGATTAGCAACAAATTTTGTTATAGATGGAAAAGAATACATTATTCCTTTTGCGATTGAAGAACCAAGTGTTGTTGCGGCAGCAAGTAATGCAGCAAAACTCTCAAATGGATTCGAAACCTCTGCTGATGAGCCCGTAATGATTGGATTAATACAAATAGTAAAATGCACGAACGCAACAGATTCATTAATAAAAATACTTTCAAAGAAAAAAGAGCTCCTTGAAGAAATGCAAAAAATAGATCCAATACTGGTTAAATTTGGAGGGGGGCCCAGAGAGATAAAAGGGGAAGTACTCAAGACAAGCAGGGGCGAAATGATTTCATTACAAGTACTTGTTGATGTTAGAGATGCAATGGGTGCAAATGCGATTAATACTATGACTGAAAAAATTTCTCCAAAAGTACAGGAAATTTCTGGCGGGGAAGTCAGGGTAAGAATAGTTTCGAATCTCGCAATTCATAGAAAAGCGAGGGCAAAAACCATGTGGACAAAGGAAAAACTTGAGGAAAGCACTAATGGAGAGATGAATGGAGAAGAAATAGTTGAAAGAATACTTGATGCTTATGAATATGCAGTTGCAACTCAATTCAGGGCAGCAACCCACAATAAAGGAATAATGAATGGAGTGGATGCACTCACAATAGCAACAGGGAATGATTTTCGTGGAGTAGAAGCCGGCGCGCATTCATTCGCTGCTTATAACCATCCTTATCAATCATTGACAAAATACTATAAAGATGAAAAAGGAAATTTGGTTGGCGAAATAGAAATGCCAATGGTGCTAGCAACAATCGGCGGAACAATGAAATCAAACCCAATGGCACAACTCTCACTTAAAATCCTTGGGATAAAAACTTCAGGCGAATTAGCCCGAATAGGTGCCGCAGTAGGGTTGGCACAAAACTTTGCTGCTTTATGTGCACTAGCTACAACAGGAATACAAGCAGGGCACATGAAGTTACACGCAAAAAGCCTTGCAGTACAAGCAGGTGCGCAAGAAAATGAAATTGATTTACTTGCTCAAAAAATGATTGAGGCAAAAGAAATAAACCAGTTAAAAGCAGAACAAATACTAAAAGAAATTCGTGAAAACAAAAAATAGTTTTTAGAATTTGATGAGTAAGATTTGTAAAAAGAATTAAATTGTTTTTCGCAGTTCTTTTAAAACTTTTTTTGTGTCATCTACATATCTTTGTTGTCTTTCTGCTTCAGCCATATGATGGCTTTTTAAGAGACTTATCCTTGTTGTTTTGGAAATATATTTGCTGGCATTAGCTTCTCTTTGTTTATCCCTTATTGCTCTAAGAGAAACTTTCCTACCAGGGGCATTTTTGAGCAAAATTAGTTTCTCTTTTCTCTTCGTTCTGGCTCTAGCCTTAATGATTGTTTTTAATGGAGCACGTTGTTTTCTTAGAGTGTTTTTGTGATGGTTAGCTATTCTTTGTAAAGTATTTGCCAAATGAATTTCTTGTTTGCTTAGAGTAGGATTAAAGCGCTGATTCTTTTTAGCTGAAGCCAAATTAGCTCTAACCGCATTCTGCACTGCGCTAATTGTTTTAAGCGATTCTTTCCTCTGAGGGCTTGCTTTAATTCGCTCTGCCCGTATTTTTCTAACCCATCTTATTGGAGGCATTTTCATAGTAAGTAATAAAGTCCCTTTGAAGCTTTTAATTCTTCTGGTTTGTTGGATTTTTTATTCAATCAAAAGCAGAGAAGCCATTATTGTTATCCCAAGAACAATGAAAAATATTTGCACCAAAGCCTGTTTTTTTGAAAATTTTTTGTGCAATTGAGGTAGCAAATCTGTTCCCGCAATATAAATAAAACTACCTGCCGCAAAAGCAATAAAAAAATTTGTTAAGCCAGAAATGGATGAGCCTAAAATTACTGCTACAATTGCGCCTAAAAAAGAGGTTAATGAAATAATAAAATTAAAAATAAGAGCTTTTTTTTTCGTGAAACCGCTTTTAAGAAGAATCCCAAAATCCCCTATCTCTTGAGGCAATTCATGTAAAAAAATTGCTATTGCTGTAGAAAACCCTACAACAGGGTTAACAAGAAAAGCTCCTCCTAGAATAAGCCCATCAATAATATTATGAAGCGCGTCCCCTGTAAGACTCATGTAGCCAAAAGATTCACAGGACTTTTCATGCTTCAAATGATGGCAATGGTGCCAATGAATAATTTTTTCCAAAACAAAAAAAGTAACCATTCCTAAAAGAATTGTAACTGAAATTTCGGTAGAAAAACCTGTTTCCCCTAGTTCGGGAATCAAGTGAATAAATACATCTCCTAAGAGGGCGCCTGCTGCAAAAGCAACCATTGCTTCCAAGTACTTTTCAATTTTCTTATTGCTTATTCCTAGAGTAAAAACCCCTATAAAAGAAGCAAGAGAAATAATTCCAAGGCAAAGAAAAAGTTCAATTAACATTAAATCCACTTTCAACAACAAGAACACTTCTTTTTAAATTAGTTCCTAAAGAAAAAGAAATCGAACGTCAATCAACGAATTTAACTTCGTCTTTTTGGAAAGGTTTTTATATTCCTTCCTTTGAGAAATGTTTGTGCTGGCTTCTGGCAAGCACTAGTTTTTATTTAACAAATGAATTAATTAAGTGGTGATGGGGGGTAAAGAGAGATTACCGAAAACCTTAGGAATAAAAGGGGTTAAGACAAGAATGAGATTAAGTGTTTTGAAAAAAAAGAGTATGATAATATTATGGGTGTTAAAACTATTAATGCTGGGGCGGCTATAAAGGCAAGAGCAGAACGCTTTAAGAAAAATAGAGTGTTAGTTGCTAAAGAACTTAGTGGGGCAAGCGCTTCAGAATATGCTTTAAGAAAAAGAACTGCCGAGTTAATTAAGGAAATGAGGAAAGCTAAAATACCAGTTAGTTCAGAAAATCTGTCCCTTATCTCAAAAGCAGTTTCAAGTGAAGTATCGGATGAAGCAATATATAGGACTAGTGCTAGTGTCACTGGACCACACTCCTGGGGCGGTGCGGCAAGAAAGATAATTGAGGAATTAAAATTAATGAGGAAATTTTGAAAGTTGAGTTGATTTTATGAGTGGAATAGTAGGATGGGGAGCATACATACCAAAGTACAGAATTACTGTAGAAGAAATAGCCATGGTTCAGCACGCTAACGCTTCCTCAATAAAAGAAGGATTAGGATTAGTGGAAAAAAGTGTTCCCGGAAAAGATGAGGACACTGCAACAATTTCTGTGGCTGCGGCAAGAAATGCTTTAGCTAGAGCAGAAATAAATAGAAAAGAAATAGGGGCAGTATATGTTGGTTCCGAGTCTCATCCATATGCAGTAAAACCAACGTCATCAATTGTAGGTGAAGCGCTTGACATTGGAAATTCTTACACCGCACTTGACACACAATTCGCATGCAAAGCAGGAAGCGCAACAATTCAAATTAATTCAGGGCTAGTTGACTCAAAAATGGTTAAATATGGGTTAAGCATCGGAGCAGATACAAGCCAAGCAGAACCAGGAAATGCATTAGAATACAGTGCAGCAGCAGGTGGAGCAGCATTCATTATAGGTTCGAACAAAGAATCTGTAGCAACAATAGATTATACTTGTTCATTCACAACAGATACTCCCGATTTTTGGAGAAGAGCACTACAACCTTATCCTTCTCATGCAGGAAGATTCACAGGAGAACCAGCATACTTCAAACATGTGGTAAGCTCAACAAAAATGATTTTGGAAAAAAGTGGAATGCAAATAACGGATTTTAAGTACGTTGTATTCCACATGCCTAATGGAAAATTTCCTTTACGCGTAGCAAAAATATTTGGGGTAACAAAAGAACAAATAACACCAGGATTAATTGTAACAAAAATCGGCAACACATACTCAGGTTCATCAATATTAGGGTTAGCATCAGTACTGGATATAGCAAAACCAGGTGATAAAATACTGGTTACTTCTTATGGTTCAGGTTCCGGCTCGGATTCATTTATTCTTACCTGCACAGAAAAAATAGTGGAAGCGCAAAAAAAAGCAAAAACAACAAATGATTACGTTGCAAGAAAAGAATATTTAACTTACCCCGAATATGTAGCGCATATGGAAGAAATACATTAGGTGAAAAAATGAGGAAAATAATAACCAAAGGAAATTACTCTGAAGAAGCTGCAGTAGTGCTTAAAAAAGCAGGGCACCTCTCGTTAGCGCAAAGATTATTTTCAAAAGAAGCAAGGCAAAAACATGCAGTTGCCCAGAAATTAGCGCAATATTTAATTGAAGCGGATTTAAAGAGAAATCCAGGAATGAGACAACAAGTTATTGATTCCAAAAAGTCAAGACTTGTGATGAATTCTGCTGGAGAACTCGTTGCTACAAGTGGGGTTGAGCTCGGAGCAACAGTAATACCAACAAAAAGAGTTTTTGGAAAAATGATGCCTCAAGTACAAGAGGTGTCGTTAAAAAATATTGAAAAAGGAAAACCCCCTTTTTCATGGAGTATGATTGAAGCAGAGCAAGAAATAAAAGCAGGCAGGAAAAGCCCCGCAAAAAAACAAAAAAAAGCAATAGGGATTTACGGGCAAGATTTTATAATAGAAGAATATGCAAAACGGGTTTTAAGTGCAGGAGGGAAGCCACAGATAGAGCGAACAATAATAAACAAAAAAGAGGTTAAAGCATTTAAAGTAACAAATGTTTCTTTGTCAGGCAAAAAAAGAGTTTCAATGAAACTAAAAAACGGGAAAACACTTCACTTTATAGTTAATGAGAAATTTGCAGAAAAATTAAAAGAATTTTTTAAGTGATAAAAAATGAAAGTTGGAATATTAGGAATTGGGATTACCAAGTTCGGTGAAATCTGGGACAGAGGCTTACGCGAGCTTCTCCTTGATGCACAACTACGTGCACTAAACGATGCAAAAATAGCTCCACAACAAATAGATTCCTTATTTACTGGAAACATGTGCGGAGACTCACTCTCAGGGCAATTACACATAGGAGCAATGGCTACAGAAAATCTGAACATTGACAAACCAAGTCTAAGAGTAGAAGGAGCATGCGCCTCAGGTTCATTAGCATTACGCCAAGGAATACAAGCAATCGAAAGCGGAGCAGCAGAAATAGTAATGGTTTCAGGCGTAGAAAAAATGACTGATGTTTCAACAGAACAAGTAACCACAACATTAATGGGAGCAGGAGATGAAGAGCTAGAAGGATTCAATGGATTAACCTTTCCGGGATTATATGCTTTGCTTGCAAATGCTTACCTCTCCAAGTACCCAAAATTATCAAGAGACTTATTAGCTGATGTATCAGTAAAAAATCATTTCCACGGCGCAAGAAATTCTTATTGCCAATTCAAAAACGAAATAACAAAAGAAACAGTGTTAAATGCTCCAATGGTTGCAAACCCACTGACTTTATTTGATTGCTCTCCAATTACAGATGGAGCAGCTTCAATAATAATTGCAAATGAAAAAATTTCTAAAAAAATGAATTCAGAAGTTTATATTACTGGTTCAGGCTTAGCAACAGATTCATTATCTTTAGCAAGAAGAAGCACTTTAACTTCAATTCCTGCGGGAAAAAAAGCTGCAGAACAAGCATATGCGCAAGCAGGAATAACAGTAAAAGATGTTTCATTTGCAGAAGTGCATGACTGTTTTACAATAGCAGAAATAATGGCAGTAGAAGCACTAGGCTTTGCAAAAGAAGGAGAAGCATACAAGTTATATGAAAACAAAGAAACTTACTTTGACAGTAAACACCCAATAAATACTTCTGGGGGATTAAAAGCATGCGGACACCCTGTGGGGGCAACAGGAATAAAACAAGCAGTAGAAGCAACAATGCAATTAAGAGGAGAAGCAAAAGGAAGACAAGTAACAAACGCAAAAATAGGGGTAACACATAATGTTGGAGGAAGCGGAGCAACAGCTTGCATACACGTATTCAGGAAAATGAAATAAAATTTATAAAAAAGGTGAAAATATGACAAGGGTATTTGAAAAATTAAAAAACATTTTTGGTGGAAAAGAAGAGCAAGTAGAAGAAAATCCACAAAGACTAGGTTGTACAAAAAAAAGAGAAGAACAGGAAGAAAGTGAAGTAGGGCAAAGATGGAAAATTGCAAAAAAGTGGAGAGAAAATAAACAAATGCAAGAATCACTAATAAAAAGAAACAATTTTAAGAAAAAAATTTAATTATTAATACTGGTTACTTAATGGAGTGAAAAAAATGTTTCGAGAAAGCCCAATAATAAGATGGAGAAATTACAATGATAGATACAAACTGAAAGGGTATAAATGCACTAAATGTGGTGCAACCTTTTTTGAAAAAAAAGGGTTATGCCCGTGCGGAAACCTAGACTTTGCTGAAATGGATTTCAGTGGAAAAGGAAAAATAGTTTCTTTTACCCAAATACATGCCGGCCCAGAAGTATTTGCAAGCCAAACCCCTTATTGTATAGCAATAATTGATTTAGTTGAAGGGGCTCGCATAACAGGACAAATAGTTGACTGCAAATACGAAGACTTAAAACAAGGAATGGAAGTAGAAGGAGTATTTAGGAAATTTTATAAAAGTGGGGAAAAAGGAATAATACACTACGGAACAAAATTTATTCCAAAATTTTAATTCTTGAGGCTCAAAAATGAATTTAAGTACAATAAAAAATACTATTCTTCGAACATTCCTTGCACTAATATTATTTTTCATAGCCTATCTTCCTTTATTTGCCACAACCCCCTGCGATTGTTTAGCTAGTACTTGTGCTGCAGGAAAAATGAGAGGATTTTTTTTATGCAACGCATGCAACTGCCTAACAATACAAGATGCATTAATTCAATTCTTCTTATATGGGGTAACGCCATTTATAGTATTTTTCATAATAGCATATTTTTTGATTAGAGATTAATTTTATTGGTGAAATGGATGTCTGTGGTAGGGAAAGGGTATGCAAAAGTGATTCTTTTTGGGGAGCACTTTGTCGTTTATGGTTTGCCGGGGATAGCATCTGCACTGGATAAATTTGTTCAAGTAGAAGTACAAAAAGTAAAGGATTCTGATGATGTTGTTTTTGATGACAAAGTATTCAAAGAAAAAGTATCGATGAAAGAAAATTCAGAACACATAAAATGCAAGTTATTCAATGCGATGTTTAAAGAAGAAGAATTTGTTCAAAAAAAAGGAATAAAATTTATGATAAACTCAACTTTTTCCCCTGGTGGTGGAATGGGTTACTCAGCAGCCCTAAATGTAGGAATAGCAAGAGCAATGAATAATTTGTTTGAGTTAGGTTGGAAGGATGAAAAAATAAATGAAGTAGGATACAAAGGAGAATGCATCTCACACGGTGCCCCATCAGGAATAGATAATACTTGTGCAACATACGGTTCATTAGTGTGGTTTGAAAAAAATATGGAAGGTGGAAAAAACAAAATAAAGCCTTTCAAAACAGGGAAACCATTATTGTTAGTTATTGTGGACACAGGAATAAAGCACGACACGAAGGAGGCTGTTGCAGGGGTAAAAAAAAGGAAAGAAGAAAATCCTGAAGAGTATAAGAAAATTTTTTCTGAAGCAAAAAAAATTGTCGCAAAAGCAAAAAAAGAATTAAGTTATGGGGGAATACAAGAAATAGGAAAACTAATGAACCAAAACCAAGAATTACTTAAAAAAATAGGGGTTTCAAGTCCAGAAATAGAACAAATAATAAAAATTTCTTTATATGAAGGGGCATTAGGAGCGAAACTAACCGGTGCTGGGTGCGGAGGAAATGTTTTGGTTCTATGCGAAAATGAAGCACAACAAAACAAAATAATTGTTTCACTGCAAACAAAAGGGTTCAGAGCAATAAAAGCAAAAATAAATTAGTTTTTTTTAAAACAAATTAAAAAATAGTTTTTTTGTTGATTTTATGAAAATAATTGTTGCTGTAACAGGGGCTTCAGGGGCAAATTATGCGCTCGCCTTACTCAAGGAGCTTAAAGAAAAAAAAGTTGAGGTACACTTAGTTATAAGCGAATGGGCGGGAGAAGTATTTAAAGAAGAAACAGGCAAGAAAATTTCTTTACTAAAAAAATTTGCGAAAAAAACTTATTCAAACAAAGACTTAGCGACGAGCATTTCTTCAAGTTCTTTTCTAGTTGATGGAATGATAATAATTCCTGCAAGCATAAAAACTTGTTCAGAAATAGTGCATGCGCACACAAGTACATTAATCACAAGATGTGCGGACAATATGTTAAAAACAAAAAAACCATTAGTAATAGGGGTAAGAGAAACCCCATTAAGCGGGCCAGCGCTTGAAAACCTGTGGAAGCTAAGCTTATACGGTGCAATAATTTTCCCACTAAGCCCAGGGTTTTACCACAAACCAAAAAAAATATCTGACATAGAGGACTTTATTACAGGGAAAGCATTAGACTTATTAGGGATTACCAATAATACATTCGTACGCTGGGAAAGCAAAAAAAGGTGATTTTATGAGTTTCCGTGATTTTGTAGCAAAAACAGATTATGTAATAAGTAAGCCCGTGTCAAAAAACTTGGAAGCAAGCGGAATAATTTACTCCGCAGGCGACAAAAGTATAATGTTTAACAAAATAAAAGAATCCCAAAATAGGGTTGTGGCAAATGTTTTTGCCTCGAAAGAAAAGGTGGCAAAGTACCTTGGTTGTGAAGTGAAAGACCTTGTTCCAAAAATGATTAAAGCACTAAATAATCCGACAAAACCACAAATTGTTTCAAAAACTGATCACACAGAGATTGAAGTTGATTTGGAAAAATTACCAATTTTAGTTCACACTGAGAAAGACGGTGGACCTTATGTTTCGAGCGGAATAGTAATAGTAAGGGATGCAACAATAGGGCAAAATGTCTGCTACCATAGAGGAATGGTAATAGGAAAAAATAAACTTGCATTTAGAATACTTGAAAGAAACACAATGGAATTACTCAAGAAAAATAATGGACAAATGAAAGCAGCTTACTGCATTGGGATTGGTGGAGAAACAGCTTTAGCAGCAGCAATGGCTCCAACATTAGGGGTAAATGAATTAGAAATAGCAAACTCCATTCAGTCAATAGACACAGTAAAAGCAAAATTGTTTGATGCATTGCTTCCTGCAGATGCAGAAGTAATAATGGAAGGCGCCCTAAATTTAAATGAAAAACATTCTGAAGGTCCATTCGTTGACTTAACGGGCACTTCAGACATAATAAGGCAAGAACCAGTATTCACTGTAGAAAAAATTTATGTAAGACCAAATTATATTTGGCACGCACTCTTACCAGGAGGATTTGAACACAAAATCCTGATGGGGATGCCAAGAGAACCAACAGTATTTAATGAAGTAAAAAAAGCAGGAGTAGATGTAATTGATGTAAGTGTTAACCCGGGCGGGAGCGCATGGTTCCACGTAATAATAAAAATTAATAAGAAAAATGAGGAAGACGGAAAGAAAACAATTGATGCGGCAATGAAAGGGCACACCTCAGGAAAACACTTCTTTGTTGTAGACAATGACATAGATATTTACAATCCATTGGAAGTGGAATGGGCAATGGCAACAAGATTCCAAGCTGACAAGAACCTGTACATATTTACAAAACAAAAGGGATCCTCACTTGATGCAAGCGCAGACCAAATAACAAGAGAAACCGCAAAAGCAGGATTCGATTTAACAATGTGTCTAGACAAAGTACAAAAAATGACGAGAACAAAATTTCCTGAATTTGATATAAAAAAATATTTATGAAAATGGTAGGGTTTTATATGGATTTAACTAAACAAGAAAAGGAAATGCTTGAGGGAAAACAAGGTAGTGCAGTAAAAAAATCCATGGAGATTTTGGTTGCATTAGGAGAAATTTATAATGCAAAAAAACTGGTTGATGTGGAAAGCGTGCAAATAGCAGGAGTAAGTTATGACAACCTTGGTGACGCAGGATTAGAATTTTTAAGTGAATTAGCAAAAGATGGAAAAGTAAAAGTGCTCACAACACTAAACCCGGCAGGAATGGATTTAGAAAATTACAAAACACTAGGAATTTCGGAAGAATTTGCAGTAAAACAAAGAATGGTAATTGAAGCATTTGCAAAAATGGGAATAATTACTACCTGCACCTGTACACCTTATTTAGTAGGAAATTCTCCTCACTTCAACCAGCATATTGCTTGGAGCGAAAGCAGTGCAGTTGCTTACGCAAATTCAGTTTTAGGGGCAAGGACAAATAGAGAAGGCGGGCCAAGCGCATTAGCAGCAGCCCTTACAGGAAAAACTCCTTTGTATGGAATGCAATTAGATGAAAACAGACAAGCAAGAATAAAAGTAATGGTTAAAGGACTTGGAAGAGGAACAGAAAGATTTGGTGCACTCGGAAAAGCAATTGGGGAAAAAATCAAAGACAAACCAGCGTACATAGTAGGAGTGAAAGAAGCAACCATTGAGGAATTAAAAAGCCTTTCAGCAAGCATTGCTACTTACGGCGGAGCAGCAATTTTTCATATGAAAGGAATAACTCCAAACAAAACAAAAGCCCCAAAAGAAAAAATTATTATAACAAAAGAAGATATTGAAAACGCATTAAAATCAATGAACGATGACTGCGAAGTAGATTTTGTGAGTGTGGGGTGCCCGCACGCAAGCATAAAAGAAATAGCAAAACTAGCGGAATTATTGAAAGGAAAAAAAGTCAAGAAAGAATTTTGGGTAACAACAGCAAGGCCGACAAAAAGAATTGCTGATGCTGTGGGCTACTCAAAAACAATTGAAGAAGCTGGGGCAAAATTCGCTGCAGACACATGTTGTGTCGTTGCGCCAATAAAAGGAAGATTCAAGTGTTTAGCAACAGATTCAGCAAAAGGGTGCTATTATGCAGCAGCAAAAAACAAATTTAAAATAAAAATAATGCCGGTAGAGAAAATTGTAGAAGAAGCATGCAAGGAGATGAAACAATGACTACACTCAACGGAAGAAAAATTTGTGCAGGAAAAGCAGAAGGAGAAGCGCTTGTGTCAAAACAAGGAATCTCTTTTTTTGGAGGAGTTGACCCTGACACAGGAAAAGTGGCAGAAGCGGGTCATGAGCTTGAAGGCCAGTCAATAACAGGAAAAATACTTGTTTTTCCCCAAGGGAAAGGTTCAACAGTAGGAAGCTATGCGTTGTACAGAATGAAAAAACAAGGCACAGCCCCAAAAGCAATAATCAATTCCGAATGCGAAACAATAGTTGCAGTAGGCGCAATAATATCAGAGATACCTTGTGTAGACAAAATAGATATAACACAAATCAAAACAGGGCAAAAGATGAAAGTCGACGGAGACAAAGCAATTGTTGAAATTCAATAATTTTTTTATTTAATCTTTCCTAAGGCGATTGAATGACTGACTTGTTTGTAGTTAAATTTGGGGGTTCTTCCATAACCAAAAAAGCGGACAACAAATTTGAGATAAATAAAGAGATACTTAAACAATGTGCAAAAGAACTTGCGAGTGCGATGAAGAAAAAACAAATGAAAGTTGCTTTAGTTTGTGGGGTAGGACCATTCGGGCACACAAACGTAAAAATGTACAATTTGAATAATGGGATAACAACGGAAGAACAAATGAAAGGAGTGGAAAAAACAAACAAAGATTGCAATTTTGTGGGGCAATCAGTTGCAAAAGCACTTGAGAAAGAAGGAGTAAAAACAAAACTCATTCCAGGTTACGAAGTTTGCGAACAAAGCGATAAAAAAATAATTAAATTTGATTTTACTCTTTATGAGAAAGCGTTGAATGAAGGAAGTGTTCCAATAACAACAGGAATAATGGTAAAAGATGATAACCTCAAGTGGAGTGTAATGAGCGGAGACAAAGTAATTGCTCAATTAGCAAAACATTTCAAACCAAAAAAAGTATTAATGGGCACTGATGTTGATGGAATATTTACCGTAGATCCAAAAGTTGATGCAAAAGCCGAACTAATTGAAGAAATAACAAGAGGAAACGTTCCAAAAATCCTTGAAAAAGTAGGCGAATCAAAATCCGTTGATGTAACTGGTGGAATGAAAGGAAAACTAGAACAACTTTCTGAACAATTAAATGGAACGCCAGCGGAAATATTTAATTTATTCACAAAAGGAAACATAGAAAAAGTTTTGACAGGAAAAAATGTTAAAGATACAAAAATAAAGCTTTAAGAGTGCTTTTTGCACAAGCACGTTTTTAAACATTGAAATTCACAGTTTTTACAGGTTGATAGTGGTTAAATGAAACAAATAATTTTTTTAGGAAGAGGGGGGCAGGGCGCGGTTACTAGTGCGCAGGTTCTTGCAATAGCGGCTTTCAAGGACGGCAAACACTCACAAGCATTCCCAAATTTTGGAGTAGAACGAATGGGGGCGCCGGTAAAGAGTTACTGCAGAATAGATGAAAAAGTAATTAATTTGAGAGAACAAGTGTACGAAGCGGATTATGCAATAATACTTGATTCAACTTTACTCAAAAACCTTGACCAGGAAATAAAAGAAATGATAATAATTAATTCAAACAAAAAATCATGCGAAGTTTCATTGAACACGAAAGCAAAAATAAAGTGCATTGACATCACATCAATTGCTTTGAAAACAATAGGAAAACCATTTGTGAATATAGCTTCATTAGGTGCGTTTGCAGCACTAACAAAAGAAGTTTCATTAAAAGGATTAGAAGAGGCAATACAACAACAAATGGGCTCAAAAGGACCTTTAGTTGAAAAAAATATTAACGCAATAAGAGAAGTATATGAAAATGCAAAGAAATGATTTTTATGACAAAAAAAGAAATTAAGATAGGAGGTATTCAAATAACTAAAGGAGCAGTTATTTCAAATCCTGGTTCAACAAAAAATTATAAGACAGGGGAGTGGAGAACATTCAAACCGAGTATTGATCAGGCAAAATGTATTAAGTGTGCAAAATGTTGGATGACTTGCCCTGATGCCGCAGTATACAAAGATAAAGAAGGAAGATTTCAAGTAAATTATGATTATTGTAAAGGATGTTTGCTTTGTGAAAAAGAATGTCCTGTAAAAGCAATAAGCCACAAAGTGGAGGAAAAATAAATTAGTTTAGTGAGGCAAGTTAAGTTAATTTGAAGTTATTTGTTAAGTTATGTGATTGTTATGGTAAAAAAAGTTGTGATTTCTGGAGCAGATGCGATTGCAAATGCAGTAAAGTTGTGCAGGCCGAAAGTGCTGCCAATGTATCCAATAACTCCAAGCACACTTGTTCCGGAAAGATTAGCAGAGTACGTGTTTAATGGCGAATTAGATGCAGAAATGATTCATGTTGAATCAGAGCACAGTGCCGCAAGTGCACTATATGGTGTTTATGCAATGGGGTTAAGGAGTTTTACTGCAACAGCATCACAAGGATTAGCATTAATGCACGAAATTTTGCCAATAATCTCTGCTTCAAGGTTTCCAGCAGTAATGGCAGTAGCAAACAGAACATTATCGGGACCGTTGAACATTTGGAATGATCATTCAGATGCGATGAGCGAAAGAGACCAAGGCTGGATACAGCTTTACTGTGAATCAGCACAAGAAGCATTTGATACAACAATAATGGCGTACAAAATAGCAGAAACTGAAAAAGTCTGCTTGCCAGTAATGGTGTGCATAGATGGGTTCTCATTATCCCATGTATATGAGCCATTACAAATAGAAGACCAGGAAAAAGTTGATTTATTCCTGCCAGAATACAAACCACACGATTTCTTGGACATATCTTCGCCTAAAAGTTTTGGCGCATTTGCAACCCCTGCAACTTACTTTGAGTTCAAAGAACAATACCAGGAAGCAATGGATGAATCGCTTAAAATAATTTCCCAAGTGCATGAAGAATTTGCGAAAAAATTTGGGAGAACCTATGGAAACGGATTAATGGAATTAGTTGAAATGAAAGATGCCGAATATGCATTACTTGCGGTTGGTACAGCAGCAGGCACAACGCGTGTTGTGATAGAAGAATTGCGCAAAAAAGGAAAAAAAGTTGGTCTAATAAAGTTGAAAACAATAAGGCCGTTCCCTGTAGAAGAAATAAAAAAAGCATGCAAAAATCTCAAAGCATTAGGAGTAATTGACAGGCACGTATCTTTAGGATATGAGGGGGCATTAACAATTGATGTAAAAGCCGCACTGAAAGAAGAAAAAGTAAAAGTAGAGGGATTCGTTGCGGGATTAGGCGGAAGAGACATTGACAGAAAAAGAATTTTATTTGCATTTGAAGCACTAATGCAGGGAAAAAAAGGGTTTTGGTTAAAGTGATTTTTATGGATAAAAAAATTGGGTTCGGAGTAATTTTAGTATTACTTGTGTTTTTAGTGGCTGTTATTATCTGGCAGCAAAACTTTGCGCAAAACAATTCAGCAGATGGAAAACAAAATATTCTTGTAGATACAAATAAATCAATTGATTCTGCGATGAATGCTTTTTGCGGGATTAATTTTGCCAGCGGGCTTGTTGAATCAGTTACACAATGTGATTTGAATGGGGAAAAAATATATGTTCAGAATTATGAATTTCTTGCAGAAGACCAACCCATAGAATTTTATGATGCAAACAAGCAGCTATTGTTTGATTGCGGAGGAATGCCAACGCCTTACCAGCAAGAAGATGATGTAAGATGCACAATTGTTGACTGCAAAGACAAATTTACACATACTTGCAAGTACACAGATCCAAGCATTTGCGAAATATATTCACAATACCCTGCAAGTAAAGAAAAATGTTTAGGCAAAATAAATGAATGATTTGAGTTGATGATATGGGTTATGTAAATCAAAGAAGGATTCCATTAAGCGGGCAGGTGCGCAGCGTTGCAGAGCAAGAAAAATTAGAAAGATTACTGAGAAAAAACCTGTTGAATAAAAAAGAACTAAAAGAAGCATACGAAAAGGGACGAGAGACAAAGTATTTGAAATTTCTTACAGGGAAGACTAAAGATTTCCCAAGTCCAACGGAATTTTCCAAAGCAGGAAGAGGGGCAGTAAAAGGGGCTATTGCAACAAGGCAGTACAAAGCAGCAAAATTAATTGATAAACGAGAAGGTAAAAGACTTAAGTTCAGGAGAATAAAAAAAAGTATGTAAAGGGATTGTGAAAAAATGGCGATACTTGGGATAGAAGAAAAAGAATTTTTTGCTTCAGGACACAGGGCTTGTGCAGGATGCGGAGAAGCAATTGCATTAAGACACATAATGAAAGCGGCGGGTGCTGATACAATAGTTGTTGAAGCAACAGGATGCATGGAAGTAATTTCAACCCAGTATCCTGAAACAGCATGGGAATTACCTTGGGTGCACTGTGCATTTGAGAATGCGGCAGCAGTAGCAAGCGGAGTAAGAGCCTCGCTTAACATGAAAGGAGACAAAAAAACAAATGTAATCTCAATAGGGGGAGACGGTTCCGTGTTTGATATAGGATTCGGTGCACTAAGCGGCTCACTGGAAAGAGGGCACAAAATACTGCACATAGTAACTGATAATGAAGCTTATATGAATACAGGAATACAGAGAAGTGGAGCAACCTTTCCTTATGCAAACACAACAACAAGCCCTGCTGGGAAAGTAATTCCTGGAAAACAACAACCAAAAAAACCTTTGCCTTTTATTGTTGCTGCGCACGGAGCAAAGTATGTTGCAAGTGCAAGCGTAGCAAATTTATTTGATTTAAAAATGAAAGTACAAAAAGCATTGAACACAGAGGGCCCTTCATTTTTACACATAATGGTTCCTTGTATTCCTGGGTGGAAAATAGATTCCTCCTCTACAATGGATGTTGCACGAAAAGCAATGGACACAAATGTATTCCCTTTGTATGAAATAGAAAATGGGGTGCTTAAATTCAATTACAAGCCAGCAGAGAAAAAACCTGTTGAAGAATACTTAATGATTCAAGGAAGATTCAAGCACCTTACTCCAGAAATAATAAAGAAGATACAAGAATATGTTGATGCACGCTATTCTTTTATGGAAAGCATAGAAGGAAAAAAAACCTTTGATGTGTTATTTTAATTTCCGAAGCATTTAACTATTTTTTGGAATAAATCTTGTTTATGGTGCTCTATTTTATTACCGGAAGCAAATACAAGTTTGCCCAAGTAAAGGACATTCTTGCTCCAGAAATAAAAATTGAGCAATTAGAAATAGATTTAAATGAAATTCAGGAAATTGATTTTGCCAAAGTGTTAGAGCACAAGCTAAAAGAAGCACAATCTAAACACAAAGGAGAATTTTTAGTTGAAGACACTTCCTTGTACATTGATGCATTTGGCCAATTACCAGGCCCATTAATTAAATGGTTCATTAAAGGCTGGGGTCTTGAAGAAATCTACAATGCAACGCAAAAACTAGGTAAAACTTCTGCAAAAGGTAAATGTATTTTTGCTTATTCTAATGGAAAGCAAATAAAGTTTTTTGAAGGAGAAATGTTAGGAGATATAGCAAAACCTGGTAAGAATGATGGTTTTGGTTGGAACCCGATTTTTAAGCCAAAAGGATTTGACAAAGTGTTATCAGAAATGACTCACGAAAAAAAAATAGAAATAGGGATGAGAAAAAAAGCTCTTGCAAAATTCAAGGAATATTACCTGAAAAGAAATGAATAAAAAAATTGAATTTTATTTCAACAAGGTTTGCACACGCTGAAAAGGCAAATCAGTTTTTTTGCACAACTCAACCATGCGTTCTTTATTTTCTTTTAATCCTTTCCAATCCAAAATAATTTCCTGTGCACCACTCTTTACAATCATTTGTTTCAACAAGTCCTTGTTAAGATTCTCTAACTGGTGTTTAGGGCAAATATGTCCAAATGAATAAGGTTGACGGAGCACAAGTTTCGAAAAATCAGGGGAATAATGCCCCCCACCAAGCCCAACAACTATTTTATCATTATTTTCTTTAAGTGTTTCATTAACTACCGTTTCAGCAATAATTTCTGCGGCCAACTCATTTTTCCAATCAGCAGGAGTGCTGCCAATTTCAATGAACAAACATTTTTTGTTAGAAAAAGGGCCGTGGTGAGTAACCTCCATAGTTACAACAAATCCTTGCTTTACCAGTCCTGAAGAAACATTTTTTTCATTTAATGTCCTCAAATAATTCGCACAAACCTTTGGCATTGCCCCGCATAATTCTCTTGCTTTTCCGCCAAATTTTGCTTCTCCAAAATTACCTATTGAATGAACTGTAAGACTTTTTGTTCCTGATTCACTTTGGTGGCGGGACAAAAAAATAATCTCTTTTTCCTTTATTTTCTCAGGATTAATAAAAATTATATCCTCTTCAAAACAATAAAATTCTGCCCAATCTGGCTTTCCTATTTCCTCAATCTTTTTTGCAACCAGCACACCAGCAGGGTCTTTGATAGAATAAGCTAAAGCAATTCTCTGGTTTTCCATGATTAAATTAAGGGTACAAATATTTAAGTACTTTTTTAAGGTTTTGCAAATAAATTTGTATAATAAGGTGGTTTAATGGTAGTAGAATACGGTGAATTCAAAGGAAACAAATTAATAATCCTGAAAAGAACTGAAGCAGATAATTTTCCGTTTCAATTTGGGAAAGGCAAAGCAAAACTCATTGTGGAAAACTTTGATGCTATTAAGAAATTTGCTGAAGAAGAGTAATCCTTTTTCTATTATTCAAATGGACTTGGCGGGAGTTGAACCCGCATCCCGCCCATGCGAAGGGCGTATTCTACCGCTATACTACAAGCCCTTTTAGTGCTGGTATTTACCCAGCCCCATTATTCTTTATCAGAAAACATTTTAATACTCTTAATGTGTTAGTTCTTCATGGCAAGAAAGTTAGTTCCTTTTGAATTAGATAAGATGTTTAATCCTCGAAGTGTGGCAGTCATTGGAGCATCAAATAATCCCGGAAAAGTGGGATATGCAATAATAAAGAATCTCGCCGAAGCAGATTTTTCCGGTGAAGTATATCCAGTTAATTTAAATGAAAAAAAAATTCAAGGAATAAATGCGTATCCATTTGTTTCAAAAATCAATAAACCTGTTGATGTTGCAATAATATGCGTGCCTGCAAAATTTGCCCCCTCTATTTTGAAAGAGTGTGCTCAAAAAGGAATAAAAAATGCAGTAATAATAACTGCTGGTTTCTCAGAAACAGGAGTGGAGGGAAAAAAACTTGAAGAAGAAATGAGAAAAATAATTGAAGAAAACAATATGGCGGTTGTGGGGCCGAATACTTTAGGGATAATAAATACAGAGGACGGCTTTAATGGTTCATTTTCAGCAACTTTTCCTCAACAAGGAAATATTGCGGTTGTTTCACAATCAGGGGCCTTATGCACAGCAATTCTTGATTGGGCAAGGCAAGAAAAAATAGGTTTCAGCAAATTTATTTCAACAGGAAACAAATCTTTCCTAAGCGAAGCGAGTTATTTTTCTTATCTTGCAAAAGATCCTCGAACAAAATCTGTTTTCGTTTACATGGAGTCAGTAAAAAATGCAGAATTATTTTTAAAAGAAGCAGCAAAACTCGCAAAGAAAAAACCCGTTGTTTTGATAAAAGCAGGCAGATCAGCTGAAGGACAAAAAGCAGCATCATCACACACCGGTGCATTAAGTGTTGATGATAATATTTTTAGCGTGGCATGCAAAAAAGCGAATATAATCAGGATAAATTCAATAGAAGGGTTTTTTGACATGGCAAAACTTCTTTCGAAATTAAGGCGAGTTAAAGGATTCAAGCTTGCAGTTGTAACAAACGCTGGAGGGCCAGGGGTAATTGTTGCGGATTCAGCATCAGTACATAAATTTGAATTGCCTACTTTTAGTGAAAAAACATTTGAGGCAGTAAAACAAATAAACCCTCATCCCTCAAACCCGCTTGATTTGATTGGAGATGCAAAGCCTATTGATTATAGGACCGCATTAAAAATGCTTCAAAGTGATCCAGCAATAGATATTGTTTATACTTTGCTTACCCCTCAAAGCATGACTAACCCTGAAAGAGTTGCGGATATAGTTGCAGCATTGAACAAACACAAACCTATAATATGCTCTTTTTTAGGGGGTACAGCAGTAGCAAACCCTCGGCGTTATTTGAAAGAGCATGATGTGGTTGATTTTGAAACCCCTGAAAGAGGAATAAAGGCATTATCAAGATTAAAAGAATATTATGATAGTAAACCTGTAAAAAAAGCGTTTGAGCAAAAAATAATAATTGATAAAAGCATAAAAAAAATTCTTCGTGGGAAAAAACAGTTAACCCTTGAAGAATCTTTTTCATTATTAAAAAATTCAGGAATTCTTGTCCCTAAAACAATTTTCTTTGAAAAAAAAGAAGAATTGGATTTTTCGCAAATAAATTATCCCGTTGCATTAAAAACAGCAACAGGGCTGGCGCATAAAACAGATTATGGGTTGGTAAAAGCAAATATCAAGAACAGGACCGAGCTTGAAAAATATATTGATTTAATGGCTGTAAAAACAAATGAATTAAAAATTTCTCCTTCCTTAGCCGTTCAAGAAATGATTTTTGGGCAAGAAGTTCTTGTTTCAGCAATAACAACAGAGTTTGGGAAAGTAATTACTTATGGTCTTGGAGGAATATTTGTAGAAATAATGAAAGACATATCGCAAAAAATAGCGCCTATTAATGATTCTGATTTGAATGAAATGATGGAGGAAGTAAAAGGAACAAAACTCCTTCAAGGATACAGAACAAAAAAGAAATATGACTTAGAATCACTGAAAAAAATAATCAAACTGCTTTCATCCATTGTACATAATTATCCTGAAATAAAGGAAATTGAATTTAACCCAGTGATTGTAACAGAAAACGGTTGTTATGCAGTTGATGCTGTAATAACTTTGAATTAACTAGAATAAGTGGTTTTGTTTTAAAACTTCTTTTACTTATTTTTACTATGAAAAACATAGGGTCTTTGAAGCTTGATGGAGAGTTGTTCCTCGCGCCAATGGCAGATTATACTAATCTTGCATTCCGCACCCTCTGTAAGGAATATGGTGCAGCGCTTGTTTATACTGAACTCATTTCAGCAAAGGCCTTGGTTATGAAAAATAAAAAAACAGAGGCAATGCTTAAAGTAAATAAAAAAGAAAAACCTGTGTTTCTTCAGTTATTCGGCTCCAATCCAGAGGATTTTGGGAAAGCAATTGAGTTTGTTGAAAAAAAATTTCCTGAAAACTTTGCAGGGTATGATCTTAACTGTGGGTGTGCAGTACCAAAAGCACTAAAAGGCAAATACGGCTGTTCCATAATGAATAATCCAATAATTATAGGAAAAATTTTGTGCACAATGAAAAAGCAGACTAAGAAGCCTGTTACATTAAAGATGCGACTTGGAATGAATGATGAAAATTTTTTGCTTGTTGCGGAACAGGCTGAAGCAGCAGAGATAGATGCTATTGCGCTTCACCCAAGACTTGGAAATCAAGGGTACTCAGGGAAAGCAAATTGGGCAAAAATTGCTGAATTAAAAGAAAAAGTTTCAGTGCCAGTTATTGGTAATGGGGACATTAAGGTTCCTGAAGATGTTTTCATGATGAAGAAAGAAACTAATTGTGATTTTGAAATGATTGGGCGCGCATCAATTGGCAACGCATTTTTTTTCAAACAAGCAGAATGCGCACTTGGCAGGAAAAAAATTCCTGAACGTACTACAAAAGAGGCTGTAAAAGAAGCAACAAAATTTTTTGAACTTGTAAAAGAATTTAATTTGAAACCTAATGATACGAGGCCTTATTTAATAGGATTTGCAAAAGGATTTCCTCATGCAGCCGAGCTAAGAAACAAATTTGGGTTAAGCAAAACAATTGAAGAAATGGAAGCTCATTTCTCCAAGTATTTTGTGTAAAAACCTAAATTTCAGGTGCATAGATTTTTCTTTGAGTGTTCCCTTTTTTTATATACCCCAAAGAGGACTCTTGAAATAATTTTTCACATTTAGTTGAACAAAATTTTTGCCCGTTATTTTGAGCCTCAAATATTACTCCGCATCTCGCACAGAGTTTCTTCATTTTCCCACCATCCGCCCGCCAGTATTAACAGAGCATGATTGCTCCCCAGCATAGGAATTGGTTATGTGAATAATTTAAAACACAATCTCTTGCATATGCTTTGCGCTGCTTGCACAGGATTTTACCAACAGCAAGGTTAAAAATAATAAACACTATTATATGTCATGCCTGAATGCACTGATCAGTCCAAAAAAATTGCTCGAGAAGCTGAAGAATGGGCTGCAAAGCAAAAGCTCCTTCAATTATCTGAAATAAGCCTTGTTCTTGATACTTATGATGATATATTTTCAGATTTTGATCCCCGAACATTTGATAAAAGGGCACTTTCAGATGACTTTTTAGTTGAAATAAAAAGAGCTACACGAGAAAAAAAATCAGGGTTAATAGAAATTAATTTTTTAATTCCTTTGGAAAAAAAGAAAGAAGAAACTGAAGCCAAAATAAGGAAGCGACTTAGGGACCATTTTAAGAGACACTATGACTTAACAAAAAAAGAAGTGGATAAGGTAAGAGGAGGAGGAATGTTAATGGTTGCAGTAGGGTTTGTACTCTCCATACTTGCAGCAGTTTTTATTTATCCTAATGAGAGCAACAATATTCTAAATAACATAATTCTTGTTCTTATAGAGCCTGCTGCATGGTTCACTATCTGGGAAGGAGCAAACAAAATATTTGATACATGGAAAGATCTTGAACCTGATTTAGAGTTTTATAGAAAAATGACTAAATGCGAAGTAAGCTTTACTGCATATTAAGCATATTTCTTCATACTGGGTGAAAGAGTTATTAGTTTTCCTCAAACCCTATTTGTGAATCAATTTCTTCAGCAGCTTTTTTTAACTGGGAAAAAATTCTTTCAATATCTTCCTCTATTTCCTCAATAGTACGTTTCATGCTCCTGCTTCTTGATGAATAAAATTTTCCGTTTTTTTCAATTAATCCTGAGTGCAGCAAATTATTGAGATGATTAATTACTGCTCCGCGACTCATACCTATTCTTTCAGCGAGAGCAGTACTGCTTAAAGCTTCCCCTTTTTCTGTTGAAAGAACAATTTCTTTGAAAACAGCCGCAGCATTCTTGTCCTTGTCAATTGGTTCAAAAAAACCTAATGAAGAGCAAATCCAGGTTAATTGGTGTTCAAAATCATCTTTGAAAGGGCGTTCAACTTTTCTTACAACAACCTTGAATTTTGATCTTTTCGTAGAAACATGTTTAACAGAACCCTTCATTATGGGTAAGGAGTAAACCTGCATAACCTCGCTATTACTTATTTTATTTTGTACTTGTTTTGTTTTAGTTTTTGATTTGCTTTTCAAAGGTCTTAATTTATCCAAGTGATTTGTGATTTCAGGTCTATAAATATCAGGTAATTTTTCTTCAGAAAAAAGTGCTTTCTTCTTTACCATTGTTCCACACAGTGATTTTCAACTAGTTTATTTTGTTCTAAGAAACCTTTAAAAACCCTTTGTCTAAAGAATATCATTATTGTTCAAACAGTTTGGACAAAGCAAGTGTTTGGTGTCTTAATGGTGGCTTTCAACAATCCCTTTAATAGTAATAATGAGGGAGTACAGAAAAATGAGGGTGCCTCAAGCGCGGAAACAGAAGAGAAAAGGAGTGTTGCTGAAAACAATGCTAAAAAGTTAGTTGGACAAGACAATCAAGAGAAGCAAACAGGGTATGAATCCAGAATTAAAGAACTTACAGAAACATTGCAAAGACTTCAAGCGGAATTCGAGAACTACCAAAAAAGAAGCACTAGACAGAATGAAGAGTACAGAGTTTTTGCAAATGCAAAACTCATTGAAGAATTATTGCCAGTGCTCGATGCGCTTGAACAAGGAATGCAACACAACAAAGAATTGGTATTAATGCATGAACAATTGTTTGGTATTTTGAAGAAAAATGGATTGCAAAAAATTCAAATTAAAGAAGGGCAAATGTTTGATCATGACAAAATGGAGTGCCTCTTGCAGGAAAAAAACGAGAAGTTTTGTGATGGAGCCATAGCAAGTATTTTACTTAACGGTTATTTGTTGAATGGAAAAATATTGCGACTGGCAAAAGTAAGTGTTAATATTAAGGAAAAGAAAGAAAAGGAAAAAACAAAAAATGAAAAACAAGAAACGACTGAACCAAAAAAAGAAGGGGTAACAAAAGTAGATTATGTAATAACAAAAATGGAGGAATAATTCTTTCATTAAAAATAATTAATTTATATTTGGAGTAAAAAATTGGGGTGTGAAATTATGGCTAAAATAATAGGAATAGATTTAGGAACAAGCAATAGTGCAGCAGCAGTTTTGGAAGGAGGAAAGCCAAAAATAATCCCTTCAGCAGAAGGAAACACAGTTTATGGAAAAGCTTTTCCAAGTTACGTGGCATTTTCCAAAGACGGAAAATTACTTGTAGGCGAACCCGCAAGAAGACAAGCAGTAACAAATCCTGACAGAACAATTACTAAAGCAAAAAGAAAAATAGGTACTGACTACAAATATAAGATTGATAATAAAGAATACACTCCACAACAAATAAGTGCATTTATACTCCAAAAAATAAAACGCGATGCAGAAGCATTCTTAGGCGACAAAGTAGAAAAAGCAGTGATAACAGTTCCTGCCTATTTTGATGACAACCAAAGACAAGCGACAAAAGATGCAGGGCAAATAGCAGGATTAGAAGTTGTAAGAATAATAAACGAGCCAACAGCAGCCTCACTAGCATATGGTTTAGATAAAAAAAATAAGGATTCAAAAATAATGGTTTTTGATTTAGGTGGAGGAACACTTGATGTAACCATAATGGAATTAGGTTCAGGTGTTTTTGAAGTAAAATCAACTTCAGGGGATACGCAACTCGGCGGAACAGACATGGATGAAATAATGTTGAAATATATTGCTGATGAATTTAAGAAAAACCAAGGCTCAGATTTAATGAAAGATTCAATGGCGGTTCAAAGAGTAAGAGAAGCTGCAGAAAAAGCAAAAATAGAGCTCTCAACAGTTCTTGAAACAGAGATAAACCTTCCTTATATTACAGCTGATTCGACAGGACCAAAACACTTAGTAATGAAAATAAATCGTGCAAAATTAGAAGAATTAATTCAACCACTTGTAAAAAGATGTGAAAAACCAATAACACAAGCACTTGCAGATGCAAAACTAGCTTCAGCCGATTTAGATAAAGTAATTCTTGTAGGAGGTCCAACAAGAATGCCGGTTATTTATGAATATGTAAAAAAAGTAACAGGATTAGAACCTGAAAGAGGAATTGACCCCATGGAATGTGTAGCAATGGGTGCGGCAGTACAAGGAGGAGTACTATCAGGAGAAGTAAAAGATGTTCTCTTGTTAGATGTAACTCCGCTAAGCCTCGGAATAGAAACTCTTGGGGGGGTGTTCACGAAATTAATTGATAGGAACACAACTATCCCTACAAAAAAATCACAAGTATTTTCAACAGCAGCTGATAACCAAACAGCAGTTGATATTCACGTGCTTCAAGGAGAAAGACCGCTTGCACGCGACAACAAAACATTAGGAAGATTCCAATTAATGGGAATCCTGCCTGCACCAAGAGGAATGCCTCAGATAGAAGTAATATTTGATATTGATGCAAATGGAATAGTGCATGTAACAGCAAAAGACAAAGGAACAGGAAAAGAAACAAGCATAAAAATAATTGCAACACAAAAACTTGATGAAGCTGAAATAGAAAGAATGAAAAAAGAAGCTGAATCACACGCAGATGAAGACAAAAAAGTAAAAGAAGAAATAGAAATCTTCAATAATGCGGATGCGGCAGTTTACTCTACAGAAAAAATGCTTGAAGAACTAAAAGATAAATTAAATGAAGGGCAAAAGAAAAAAGTCCAGGACAGCCTTGAAGAGTTGAAAAAAGAACTTGCAAAGGAAGACAAAAAAGCATCTGAAATAAAAGCAAAAATGGATTTAATGAACAAAGCCCTTCAGGAAATAGGCTCGGAAGTATATGGAAAAATGAATCCTCAAGGAGAAGAAAACACAAACAATAATAAAGAACAAAGCAATAATGATGACAATGTGGTAGATGCGGAGTTTGAGGAAAAAGATAAGAAAAAATAAAAGGTGTTTAAGATAGAAGAAAAAATATTTGGTGAAAAATCCTCTGTTTTGAAAAATATTTCAAAACAGCAGGAAAAAATATTGCCTAATTCAAAGTCATCTAAAAAGCATGTTGTAAAGAATGCTGAAATATGGTATGCAAGCTAAGGGCAAGTAAAAAATCCAAACAAATATAAAATGAAAAGAAAATAAATGTTTATTGGTGATTAATTGGCGCGAAACTTAAGTTTTTTTCAAAAAATGAGGAGAAAAGTTTCTGGCGCAAGAATAAACTGGCTAAGCACAAGCGCCAGACTTGCAGCAAATGAAGAATCAATGCAAAATGCTCTCTTGAGAACAGGTAAAGGGGATGTAGATAAAGTTATTTCTGCGCAAAAAAGGGCTCAAAAAGCTTCTGAAAAATATAAAAATGCGCGTTCAAATGAATTATTTCGAAGATTAAAAGAAAATGGCAGAGCCAAAAGAGGAAATTGAGTTACTAAGTGATTCAGATGGCTGATTATTATGAACTCCTCGGGCTCAAGAAAGGAGCTTCTCTTGATGAAATAAAAAAAGCTTACAAAGAAATGGCAAAAAAATATCATCCTGATGTTTCAAAAGAACCTGAGGCTGAAAAAAAATTCAAGGAAATAAATGAAGCTTACTCAGTTTTATCTGACCCTGAAAAGAAAGAAAACTATGATAATTACGGTGAAGCATACAAAGGATTTTCAGGTTACCAACAACAAGGCTTTGGCCAAGGAATGGATTTTGATTTTGAGGATTTGTTTAACCAATTCGGTTTTGGAAGCTTTTCAGGATTCTCTGACTTAAACGAAATGTTCGGTTCAGGTTCAAGAAAACAAAAACGCGACACAGGCTCAAACATAAAATTAAATTTATCCTTATCCTTTGAAGAAGCAGTATTTGGGGCAACAAAAGAAATAAATTACGAGAGAATAGAACGTTGTGAAAAATGCCATGGCAGCGGAGCGGAAGGAGAACTAAAACAATGCCCTTCATGCAAAGGAAGAGGATATGAAGTAAGGCAGCAAAGGACTCCATTTGGAGTATTTCAAACCCAAGGGGTGTGTAGAAAATGTGCAGGAAAAGGAGAAATACCTGAAAAAGAATGCTCGCACTGCAAAGGCAACGGCTTTATGGCAAAACAAGCAAAATTAAACATAAAAATTCCTGCAGGAATAAACAATGGAAACCATTTGCGCTTACAAGGAAAAGGGCATGAAGGAAGACACGGAACAGGAGATTTATTTGTAATAATTCTTGTTGAACCACACGAAGTATTCAAACGCGATGAAGAAGACATTTATGCTGAAATACCAATTTCATTTACTGAAGCAACGCTTGGAGCAACAGTAGAAGTGCCAACTCTTCAAGGAAAAGCCGATTTAAAAATACCTTCAGGAACACAAACAGGAACAATATTCAAAATGAAAGGAAAAGGAATCAAACGCTTGAACAAAGAAGGGCACGGAGATGAATACATAAAAGTAATTATAGAAACACCAAAAAACCTTACAACAAAACAAAAAGAATTGCTTGAAGCACTGGAAAAAGAAACACAGACCGCAAAAAAAAGGAAAAGCTTGTTTGACAAAATATTTGAAAAATTTTAACTTGTTTTTTTTAAAAGTGAAAAGTATCTTTTACTTTTTTTTGATAATTTGTCTTGAGGTATTTTAGCACTAATAGAATATTTAATAACTTTAGGATGCATAATAGCTATTGAAAAACATGGACAAATTTATCTTAGTTTTGGTTTTTACCTGCTTTTTATTAATACCTTTTGGATTAAGCTCTGCATTTTTTGCTCCAGATAATTCAATAACAGATCTTAATGTATCAATATCTAATGATGGTAATTTTGTAGTTGGAATAAAATGCTCGTTAAATACGAGTGTTGATTTGAATTTTGTTGATTCCAAAACGGGATCAATACTAGCAGTAGATCCTGTTACGATAGATTGTAATTCAGCATGGACTAATTATAAGATTAAACCGCTTTCCAAAATAACTGCAAATACGCTTATTACAATACAAGCAGATATGACAAAATATGCTTCTCCTTGCAAGGTATGTGCAAAGCAAGTATTTGTTAATTATCCTAATTATAGTACTCAACAAAAACAACAATCTATTCCTGATAATAATTACTTCTCCCTGCTAGCTTTGCTTGCAATTGTAATGCTTGTTTTAGTGAAGAAAAGGATTTAATACTTAAACACTATTATTCTATTCGATATGAACAAGAAACTAATAATGACACTGGTGTGCATAGCACTTGTTTTTTTGGTTATTGGGTGCGTAGCCCCCCAGGCTGAAAAACAAGTTGTTGAAAAAATGAATCTCCTCCAGCAGAAATACTTAATAAAGGAAAACTTTTCAACAAACCAGGCAATAATGAACAATTACATAAATGACCTTTCATTGCTAAAAGGGCAGAATCTTGGAGGGGAAGGAAAAATAATTGAAGCGGAATTATATTCAGCACAAACATTTTACTACTTAAACAAAGCACTTATTTCTTCAACCTCAATTGATTACAAAAAATTTTCCTGCTCCTCAAAAGAAGCAAAGGAAACAATTTCTTCAATAAACCTTGCTGAAGAATACCAGAAAAAAGCGGTTTCTTCAATTCAAGCGCTCTCACCAGACCAGAAAGAAAACCTGCGCGCAAACCAACTTGACACAGTAAAAAATTATGAACAAACAATTTCACAGATAAAAAGTTTTTTTGAACAAAAATGTTAAAGCAATATTAATGTTTTAAGCAAACAAAAATAGGAAAATAATTAAAGGGTTTAAGTATGAATAAGGAAAGAATAAATTTTAAGAAATTTTTTCTAATAAGCATATTTTTGTTCAGCTTCTTTTTAGTATGTGAAAGTACAATGGCTATTGTTCCTGAAATACCTAATTGTTCGCTTGTAGCAGGCCAGTTTTTTTTTTATTATGACTATCCATATTATCAAAACCTTAATTGTGCAGGGCAAACAGCAAATTGTGTATTTGCCTCTTGTAAAGGAACTAGTATTGAGGCGGGTCTTCCACCAGTTTCTTTTGATTGTGCAACTCTTGGTTCAGGATATACTTGTTATTCAGCAGGTGATTTTGGATCAATGGCTGCAGCGTGCTGTAAATGCGTTTCTTCTACTGAAACATGTGATGGAAAAGATAATGATTGTGATGGTAGTGTTGATGAAGGATTAACTAGACCTTCACGAACCTGTTATGCTGGAGTTGGAGAATGTAGACGTTCAGGAACAGAATATAAAACCTGTTATGGTGCTTCAGGCTGGAGTTCAACATATAGTGGATGTACTGCGGTAGCAGGAACACCCACACCAGAAACCTGTGATTTAAAGGATAATGATTGTGATGGCAGAATAGACAATAACCCGGGGACAAGCAATCCATTAACTCAAGGTTGTTATTCAGGCCCTTCTGGGACAAATGGAGTAGGGGTGTGTCATGGTGGAACACAAACATGTAAAAATTGGTGTTATTGGGTTTGTTTTGCATATTGGGATTCTTGTGTTGGTGAAGTAATTCCAAGTTCAGAAATATGTGATAGTAAGGATAATGATTGTGATGGGGTTAAGAATGATAATTTGCCAAATATTAATGTAGGTACTGCTTGTAGTACTGGTTTACTTGGAGTTTGTTCAACTGGTACTAAGTACCAGTACTGTAATTCTAGTGTGAGTTCTTATACTTGGTCTAGTTGTGTTCAAACAACTTTCCCATCCAGTGAGATTTGTGATAATAAGGATAATGATTGTGATGGGTTAATTGATGAAGGATTAACTTCTTCTTCTGGTTGTTCTCAACTTGGTTATTGTTCTGGGGCTTACAAGACTTGCAGTGCAGGAGTTTGGAGTTCGTGTTCGAAAGTTCCTGGAACAGAAATCTGTAATGATATTGATGATGATTGTGATGGTTTAATTGATGAGGGGCTTAAAGTAGATGGAGGGTGGTCTGTTTTTGGGGAATGGTATGATACTTCAAGCTGGGGCCCATGTATATCTTGTTTTTCATCAAAAAGTCAGAAACGAGATAGGACTTGTACTAATCCTGCTCCTTTTTGTAAAGGATTAAATTGTGTAGGAGAAAGTTTTGAGACAAAAATAATAAAAAAAGATTGTTGCGGGTTTACCAATTCAATAACTGATTTTAATGCAACCATTGATGGCAATATATTAACTATATTTTATTCTTGTTTAAGTGACTCGCCAGACTCAGATTTTACAATTATAGGGGATTATTATTCAAAACAACAATCCCTTATCTGTACAAGCGCCCCCGAATCAATGCAAATAATTGATGAAAATTTTTTTAAAAATAAAATTCTTCAACTAGGATTAAGCATCCAACAGCCCTGTGAAACCTGCTCCAAAACAATTTACATATCAACACAAAAAATACCTGAAGGGCAGACACCCGTACCTGATTATTCATTAATCAGTATTTTATCCCTGCTTGCTATAGTAGTCTTCATTTTAGTGAGAAAAAAGTGATTCATAGTTAAATTGATTTTTATGCAAAAAACGCAGGGTGAAAAGTTTTTTTGGAAAGGGGCTGAAGCAGAGCTCAGCCAAAAAACTTTTGAAGGAAGAAATTTGTTGTCAAAAAAAAGAATTCCTAAAGGATACAGAAACAAAAAACTTGACAGTATTATAAGAAAAACAAGAACAAGAGGCGAAGCAAAACTCATAAGAGAAGCTTCTTCAGTAATAAATGTTCCAGGAATATTTTCAGTTAATGAAGAAAAAGCAGAAATAATGATGGAGTTTATTAAAGGAAAACAATTGAAAGAAGAAATAGGGAAAAATGTTTTTTACTGTACTAGAGCGGGAAGGGAAATAAGAAAAATGCATGATGCAGGAATAATTCACGGCGACTTGACAACTTCAAACATAATTATTGCACAGTTCAATGAAGAAACAGGGGAAAGAATTAAGAAACGCGGGGAATTATTTTTTGTTGATTTTGGGTTAGGGTACTTTTCAAAAAAACTGGAAGACAGGGCAACAGATTTGGTTGTTTTCAAAAAAACTTTTAATGCAACCCATTCAAATATTAAAAACGGGTGGGCATTAGTAATGGAAGGGTATAATCCAGAAAAGGATTTAGTTGAAAGAATGAAAGTGATTGAAAAGAGAGCAAGGTATCATTAGGCAAATCTAAAAAAATCGGGGCGCTGAGGAACCTTTTTAAACGTTCTTTTTTCTAATTTATGTATTGATTTTGTTGTTCTTTTCAACACCTCAAAAGGGTTGAAAGGTTAAATTTGAGTAAAAGGTTACTAAAAAAAAGTGTTTTTTATGGCAGCTAAAAAGAAAAATATTTCTATCGAAAGCAAGGCTGGCTTGTCAAGAGCAGAGTTGGAAGAACAAGTTGTTTCCCTTGCAAATGCAGGACACAGCCCAAGCAAAATAGGGTTAATACTTAGAGATGAGCATGAAATAAAAAACTTTTCAGAAGAAACAGGCAAAACTATACAGCAAGTACTGAGAGAAAATGAGCTAATGGGCAAAATACCTGAAGATCTATTGAATCTTATAAGAAGAAGCGTTGTTTTATCCAATCATTTGGAAAAAAATCATAAAGATTATTCAGCAAAACACGGTTATGAGCTTACAGTTTCGAAGATAAGGAGACTTACAAAGTATTATTCTAAGAAAAATAGAATACCTGAGGGATGGCATTACACTCCTGAAGAAGCTGCGTTATTGGTAAAGTAATGTGAAGGTTATGAAAATTAAAGCAAAATTATCGGAAAACAAAAAAGTTGTTTTCAAAGGCGAAGGAATTGAAGCATTGAAAAAAATTGATGAAATGTTAAAGTAATGGTGAAATGAATGGCTGAACAAACAAAAGCACAAAAAGCATCCGCTGCAAGAAAAACTGTTGATAAGTGGAAGAAAAAGAAATGGTTCAGTATTGTTGCTTCAAAAATATTTGATAGAAAGCCTTTAGGCGAAACTCCTGGCGAAAAACCAAAAAACATAATGGGTAGAACATTTAAATCAACCCTTGATATTGTTACAGGCCAGAGAGCTAAGCGCGATTACATGGTTTCATTTAAAATAAATGATATTCAGGGGCAGACAGCTTCAACAGTTATTTCAGAATTTTCGGTAAACAAAGGAACCCTTGGAAGAACAATAAGGCGAAGAAACTCAAAAGTAGGTATTGTTAAAAGAGTGCCTGTTGTTGGCGGAGAAGCAATGACTACTGTGCTTGTAATAACTGAAAGAAAAGCTCCTAATGAACAAAAAACTGCAATAAGGAAAATAATTGAGGAACAGTTAACTACTCTTAATGGAAAAGATTTTGAATTACTTGTACAGGAATTACTGCTTGGAAATTTTTCAAATGAATTATTCAAAAGAGCATCAAAAATTTACCCTGTAAAGAAAGTAATTGTTTCCAAATCAACTTTCTTTGAAACAAAGTAAAAGGAAATGAGTATGGCTCTGAACGATCCACTGGAATTGTTCTTAATACTTATTTTTTTAGCTATTTTTTCAGTGCTTACTTATAAAAAGAAGTTGCTTGATTTTGAAGGAGTATTAATAGGAAATGCAGTGGGTTTGGCAGCAATAACCTACGGGCCTAATCCTTTAATCGATTTTGCAATTGTAGTTGTTTTTTTTGTTTTAGGTGAAATAGCAAGTAATTTTCCAAGAAAAAAACATGAAAAAAGAAATATATGGAATGTGATAGGAAATTCTTTGCCCGCACTAATTGTACTTATTGGAATAATTTTTTTCCCACAGTATTCTTCTCTTCTTGAATTAGCGTTTTTTGGGGCAATTTCGGCCGCACTTGCTGACACCTTATCTTCTGAAATAGGGTATTATTCAAAGAAAGAACCTTTAATGATAACCACATTAAAAAAAGTTTCACGGGGAACTGATGGGGGGATAACTCTGCTTGGAGAAATCTCAGCTTTTTTTGGAGGGTTAGTAATTGCAAGCATTTATTTTTTTGTTTACCAAAATTATTATGCAACAATACTTATTTTATTGGCAGGATTAGTAGGTTCTAATGTTGATTCTCTCTTCGGAGCGCTTTTTGAAACAAAAAAAATGATGAACAACACGCAAGTAAACATGATTGGTTCTGCTGCAGGAGCATTGTTCTGCCTGCTGTTAGGCTTATTAATTTAGTTAAGCAAGAATTTGTAAGAAAGGGATAGAATGGATTTAATGTTTACAATTATTTTCTTGCTTTATATAGTTCCCTTATACATTGCCAATGCAACACCTATTTTGATTCACGGAAAAATGCCATTGGATTTAAACAAAAAGCTTTTTGGAAAACCTATTTTTGGGAAAGGAAAAACCATAATAGGTACTGTTTCAGGAATAACAGCGGGCATAATTGCAGGGGCGCTGATAATTATTTTATTTCCTTACTCCCTTTTAGTTATTCCCAATTATTTAGAGCTATCATTTGCACTTGCATTTGGTGCTATTTTTGGGGATTTAGCAAAAAGCTTTTTTAAGAGAAGATTTGGAATAAAAAGTGGGGAAAGATGGGAACTTGCAGATCAATTGGATTTTATTATAGGGGGAATAATTATAAGCTCTCTATTAAGAGTTCCTGAGTTATGGTTAGTACTTGTTTTGTTAATAGCAACCTTTTTTATTCATAAAGGCTCTAATTGGATAGCACACAAACTAAAACTTAAAAAAGTTCCTTGGTGAATAAATGCGTGGAAAAAAAAAGACAATAAAAATAAAGAATGCAAAGAAAAAACCTTTATTTGTGCATAAAAAGCAACACTTTTTTACAGAAAAAAAGCTTTTATTTTTTGTAGCAAAGTTTTTCATAATATTTGCAGTGCTAAACATATTGATTGAGTTAGCCGACCTTTCTTTTCTTACAAATTTTATAGCCTCTATCTCAGCATCTTTTCTTAATGCACAATATTTGCATAATGTTGTATTCGTAAAAAGTTTTTTTATAATAACAAATTCCTGCACAGGGTTTGTAAGTGCAAGCATTCTTGCTTCAATAATATTTGCTCTGAGAAAGCCTGCTTTGAAGAAAAAAATTATTTTATTCCTCTTAGGTACAGCGGTTCTTCTTATAGTGAATATTCCCAGAATAATTTTTGTACTCTATATGTCAAAAATTGGTTTTAATGCTGAATTAATGCATGAAATGACTTGGTTTTTAATGAGTGCAATAGTTCTTGCCATCTGGTACTATGGAACAAAAAGAGTTGAAGGAATTAAAGAGTTCAATGAGCTGCTTTAGTTGAAATATTTTTTAGTAATTATTTTTTGCTCTGTTCAGTTTCTTCTTTCTTGTGCACAATCATTTCAACTATTTTGGTAAAAGCAGGTCTTGTGATTAGTACTCCTATTATGGCCCCGAGAATTGCTACTACTGCAAAACCATATAATCCGCTCAAACCAGGCATTGATTTTGAAAGTAATACTATTGGGCCCATTACTCCAATCATTGTTATAGCCGAAGTGGTTATGATAAATAATCCCTCTTTGACTCGCTGTAAAAGAGAAAGAGTATCTCTCTTTGTTTTGTTCATTAACTCATCCACAATTACAATTTCTGCATTTACTCCGCTTCCTAAAGCCGCAATTAATCCTGCAAAAGCTGCTAAATCAAATGGTTGTCTAAAAATAGGTAGAGAAAGTATTCCTATTAATATCAATGTTTCAGCTAGAACTGTTGCAAAAATAGGTGCTGTTAAAGGCAAGCTTCTGTATCTAATGAAGATTACTCCTGCTATTATTATTAATGCAAGTACCCCCATAAAGAAAATATTGTCTAAAAAAGCTTTTCCTAATGAAGCTGAAATAGTTTCTCTTGATATGTTTTTTACCGGGGTAGGCAAAGAACCAGATTCTAACAAAATAGCAAGTTCTTCCAAATCGGCTCTTGCTTCAGTCAAAACTTCTCTCTGTCCTGAAATTCGTAGTGTTGAAAATTCTTCTGCGCGAGAAATATCATCAACATTTTCATTTGTTATTCCTTCAGTCAAACTAATTATTTGCTTTGCTCCAGTAGCACTCCAAATCCAAGGAGTATTTTCTGATTTTTCAACAAAAGATATTTCAAAACCAATTGAATTCAAATCATTAATTATCCCAGAGTCTATGCCTGGAGAAACAATTACTTTTTTGGTTTTTGAAAGCTCGAAGGCAAGGGCATTTTTATCAATTAAAGAGTTAGAGTCTATTGTTATGACTGATAACATTGAATCTTGTATCAAATCCTCGATTTTTGTATCTGCGGGAATATTATTGAATCTGTTTCCTTCTAAGAGTAATTGTTCATCTTCGTCATATTGTTCAGTTGAAATAATAATTAATGCATTTGGTCTGTCAAGGAAGAAAGAGGTTTTCTCGCATTCATATTGAACAACTCCTGTTGAAGAAACCCCTGCAGTACTGCATTGATGGAAAGTTTTTTCCTTAAATCTTTTTGCTGCAGTTTCGTTTAATACAAATGGCAAGCTCCACTCATAAGCTGTGCCTGCTTTGAATACTCCAAAAGAATTCTCTCCTCTTAAAACTTTTCTTAACTCATCCCCTGTAAAAACAATTTCCCCATTTAATGTTGCCTCAAATTTTCCTTGCTGTCTTATTCGGGACTCTATTTTTTCAAGTGCAACAGGGTTAGTTTCCTCAGTTTGAATTAAGATAAATTTTCCTCCCACTGGAGAAGGAGGAATGCCAAATCCATTAGGATCAATTCTTGCCTGAATTACATTAACTAACCTCGCCATTTCCTCATCGCTAATTTTTTCCTGTAATTCTACTTGGTAAAGGGTTCCTCCCTTAAAATCAATTCCATATTTTATTCCATAAAAGCCTATTGAAAACAAGGATAAAAGAACGAAAGCTATTACTAGGGCGTATTGCCAATTTTTTAAAACATTTCTAACAATACTCATTTTTTCGCCTTCTCAGTAAACCATATTAATAATGATGCGTTCATAAGCCAAGTAGCAATTAAATCGCCCACTAAACCAAAACATAAAATTGCTGCGATTTGGAAAACAACTTCGATTTGGAAAAGAACTGAAATAACAATCATTGCTATTAATGCGGAAAGAGTTGTCGCATTCATGGTTAACCCCGTTTTTAGCGCAGAAAAGGTTCTTGAACTTGGGGTTCCGTCCTTTTCTTTAAGCACTTTTGAGGTAAGCATAATGTTTGTATCAACAGAAGAAGCAACAACCATTAACAATGCTGAAATCGTCAAAAGAGACAAAGGTATTTGGAGGAAAACCATTCCTGTCATTGCCATTAATACATCAAAAATCATTGCGCAAATTATGCCTAACACAGGGATAGTTTGGCGGAAAAAGATAAAAATAATTATGATTAAACAAACCGCTGCCCAGAAAGCAATAACCATTCCTGATGAAAAAGCAGCTTTCCCAAATGTTGCAGAAATACTTCTGTGTTGAAACTCAACATTTTCTCCAAGATCAAGTTTCTTAACAAGCACTTCTTTTAATTTATTTGAAAACTCCTCATTAAATTTAATCAAAGCATTTTGAGCTTCAGTTAGCGCAACCTTTGCATTTGTGAAATTTTTGTCTTCTGAAGAAAGCAACTTAATTGCTTGGATTGAAAACTGAATGGATTCTTGCTCTTTTTTTTGCATTTCAGACTCGGAAGCATTATTGTCAGTTAAAGCTGTTTGGGCTTTTTCAATCAGTACTTCTGCTTCCAAAGCTTTTTCATCTTTATTATATTTTATGTAAGCGCCGTGACTAGTTGGGGAGTTAATTGTGGATACATCAACAGGCATCCCAAATTCTGTTTCAATAATAGAAGTAACTTCTTGAGTAGATACTTCTTTGTCAAAACGAATAATCAAAACATTTCCTCCTGTAATATCAATCCCTTGTTGGATTCCTGGGGAAATAAATACAAAAAACAGTAAAGGAATAGCAAGTATTAATGGAATAAACACTACTTTTTTGTAGTTGTTTTTGTAAAAATCCTGCATAAAAAAACCTTTTTGCTTAGTAATAAATAAATTCAAAACAATTAAAAATGGTCCTAATTGCTTTGTCGTACCAATTAAAAAAGCTGTTAAACTGTAAATATGTTATGAATACGAGAAAAAAAATGACTATTGCTCAAAGGTACAATGTGTATAAGTTTGTTCTTAGTGGATTGGTTGATACAGAGGCAGAAAAACAAGCAGGAGAAAGAGCAATAGCAAAATCAATCGCAAGGCACAGGGCAAAAATCAGAAAAATTGAGGAAAAAGCTGCAAGGAAAATGAAAATTGCTACTGAAAAAAAAATTCTTGTAAATATGCGAAAAGGAACAGCATTTAAAGACTCTGTGAAAACATTATTTATTTCCTCCGCGAGAAGACTCTTAAAAGGAGGGATTGCTGCAGAAATTGCAAAAAAAGATTTGGAAGCATTTAAGAAAAAATATATTGAAAATCCAAACAAGGAAATAAGCAGATTAGCAATAAAAATAGTGGCGGAAATAAAGCAAGAAGCAAAAGAGGGAAAAAAATGAGTATTAATTTTATTGAAACGCCGCAAGTTCTACTTGATGCTGCACTAACAAGAGGAAGAAAAGCTTCTTCAGAGTACCCAAAGCAAAAAACAATTTTTTATACAATAAAGGGAAAAGAAATTGCTAAAATAGATGCTTCAGCAAATTATCTTGAAGAAAAATTATTCAAAGCAGCACAACAAATGCCTAACTTTGACAGGCTTGAACCATTTTACTATGATTTGTATGAGTGCATACTTGACCTTGATGAAATGAAAAAAAACCTTTCAAGCATTTCCTCGGTTGCCCGATTGGTTAAAAAAATCAGGAGAGAAGCAATAGTTAGGTTAAAGGAAATGCGATACGGGGAAGGGATGGAAAAATATGCCAAAGCAATAACAGGGGCTTATATAGGGCGACTTGCTTCCTTGCTCAAAGGGTTAACAAAGAAAATTGATTATTACAATGATGTTGCAAAAAAATTGCGTGAATTGCCAAGCATTAAAACACAGGAAGAATGCATAATGTTAGCAGGATTTCCAAATGTTGGGAAAAGCACTTTGCTTAAAAAAATAACTGAATCAAAGCCTGAAATAGCAAATTATCCTTTTACTACAAAAGGACTAAATGTAGGGTTATTTCATGTACGCTATGTTCCAATACAAGTAATTGATACTCCTGGATTACTGGATAGGCCTTTGTCGGAGAGAAACAAAATAGAATTAAAAGCAATAACAGCTTTGCAGCATTTGAAAGGAATTATTGTGTTTGTTATTGACCCGACCTACGATATGGATAAACAAGAAAACTTATTTGCGGAAACAAAAAAACTTTTTTCAAAACACAAATTTTTAATAGCAATCACGAAATCCGATTTGGCAAAAGAGGAGCAAATTGAAGAGGCAAAAAAAGTATTCAAAGGATATGAAATTATTGTGGAAGGAAACAACCTGAATTCACTTAAAGAGTATCTTATTGGCAAAGGAACTCATTTGTTTTCCTGAAAATCTACCTACTTTAAAAAGCTTTTTTAGCTTTATTCCTTCTATTGGCTACGCGAATTTTAATTGATTTGTTCGCATAATTGCTAGGTGATTCTATGAATGACGAAATTCAGCAAATAATGCAAGAAATACTTGCTGATAGAGCCGTTCCGAGAAACATTAGGGCGAAAGTTGATGAAGCATTGGCAAAAGTAAAAAGAGGGGATGTCACTGCTTTAAGTGAAGCAATCTACTTTTTGGATGACATAAGTAATGATGTCAATATGCCTGATCATACAAGAACAGATTTATGGCATGTGATTTCTCTGATAGAAGCAGAGAAAGAAAGAATGAAGTAGAAAGCAGAGCTAATCAACAAAAAACAAATCTAATTCTTTTCGGTGCCAAAAAAATAAGTAAGTGATTTAATGGCAGAAACTTTTGAACAAGAAATACTTTCTTTTGCAGAACAAACAGGGTTAATGCTTTCAAAAGAATCAATAAACCTTTTGGCTAAAAATGATTCCTGGAAAAAAATACTTGAAGAACTTGCGGAAGAAGGCCATTTTTTTGTAGAACCTAGTGCACTTGAAAAAAAACTTGCAAGAACAAAATTATCACAGATAGTAGAGGAAGTTGAGGTCAGAAAAGCTTCTTTTATGGCACAGGCGCGAGACAGAGCGCCCAATTTTCGTGTAATGACAGAATATGATGTTACTGGGCAAAGTAGTTCGGAAGGAAAAGTTGCTGATTTTTTAAGATTATTCAGGAGTAAGTTTGAGTTATTATCAAACATGCTAAAAACAAGGCATAATATGACTCCAATTCCAATAAAAAATCTTGCGACTGTGCGTGATAGAGAAAAAGTTGATGTAATAGGAATGGTTAACAAGAAATGGATTACAAAAAAAGGGCACACTGCATTTGAGATAGAGGATATGGAATCAAAATGTATTGCTTTAGTAATGGAGAAAGAAAAAGAAACAGTACAGAAAGCGGAGCATATCCTTGAGGATAATGTTGTTGGAATAAAAGGAACTAAATGGGGAAAAGATTTTATTATAATTAAAGAAGTTTTTTGGCCTGATATGCCAATAAGGACAGCAAAATTAATCAATGAGGATGTTTTAATTGGAGGGATAACTGATTTGCATATTGGGAGCAAATTATTTTATGAAGAGCAATTCAAAAAACTCTTGGATTATATTAATGGTAAAGGGTTAAGTGAAAAACAACAAGAAAGAGTTGGAAAAATACAATACTTATTTGTAACAGGGGACAATGTAGCAGGGATAGGAGTTTATCCTGGGCAATTAGACGATTTAATAATAAAAGATGTTTATGAACAATACGCAAAATTTGAGGAATTAATGCTCCAAATTCCTGAATATATACATGTGTTTGTTTGTCCTGGGCAGCATGATGCAGTAAGAAGAGCAGAGCCCCAACCAGGAATTGCAAAAGAATTTGTTCCGCGCTTGTCAAAATTAAGAAATTTTCATTTCATCTCCTCCCCTTCCTGGGTGGAAACAGAGGGGCTGAAGAATCTTATTTACCACGGAGCAAGTGTTCATGACCTAATTAGTTCAGTGAGTTTTCTTGAAATGACAAAACCACAAGACGGAATGGTTGAGTTATTAAAAAAACGTGACCTAATGCCAAAATATGGGGGCAAGAACCCTTATGTTCCTGAAGGAAAAGATTATATGGTGGTAAAGGAAGAACCGGATCTTGTATGGATAGGGGATATGCATCATAAAGGATATGCAACTTACAGGGGGACAACAGTAATTAATTCAGGGTGTTGGGAAGCTCAAACGGATTTTCAGAAAAAAATAGGGCACATTCCAACTCCGTGTGTATTTCCAATAATTAATTTGAAAAACAGGCAAATAACTGAAGTGCATTTTTCAAAAGAAACCGTGGAAAGAGATGTTACTGAAGGGATGCAGTGATTTTTATGGATAAAGAAATCAAAAAACAAGAAACCCAAAATGTTGGACAAGTTTTGGGTTCTTTACAAGAAAAAAAATTTGATACCCCCTTTACTGAAGAGGAAAAGAAAAGACAAAGTACTGTAAAAAAACTTTCCTCTGCTGAAATGATTTCACAAGAAATTCATTTTCCTGCCGAACCACAGGTAAAAGAGTATTTTAAAATTATTCAAAAAGAAACAAGCAAGGTATTTTCACTTGCAGAGAAAGCAAAAAAAACAGGTTGTGATTTAACTGATTTTGTTGAAGTAACTCCAGCTGTTGATCTTGCAGATAGAACTGAAATAATTATTGGTTTGCCGGGTCTTGCAAAAAGATTCAGGGAAATTTTTGCTGAAGCAAAAGACAGAAGAAAAGCATATTTTATTTTGTTTAGAGAAATTTTGGAACAAAAATGGTGGAAAATTCCTGATGATGCTAAGAGAATTGAAACAGCAATAAAAGCATGTTTGTTAATTGAAACGGAAGGAGTTGTTGTAGCACCACTTGATGGAGTGCCAAAAGTAGAGATTAACACTAACCCTGATGGGTCAAAATATGTTGATATTTATTTTGCTGGCCCAATAAGAGCGGCAGGAGGTTCATCAACAGTTGTGCCATTGCTTCTTGCAGATTATGGAAGAACACTAATGGGGCTAGACAGATACAAACCTACCCAAGATGAATTGGAAAGATATGTTGAGGAAATAGGAATATACCAAACAGAGGTTATCTCAAGACAATACACAATGAAGGATGAGGAAATAAGAATCATAATAACTGGTTGCCCGGTATGCATTAATGGTGTGCCAACAGAAGAAGTAGAGGTATCAGCACACAGAGACCTTGCAAGAGTGCCAACCAACAGAATACGAGGCGGAATGGGGCTTGTTGTAGCAGAAGGATTAGCACTCAAAGCACTATGGGTAATGAAGACAGCAAAAGAGCATGGATTAAACTGGGACTTTTTAGAAAAAATAGTTAAAGTGGAAAAAACTCAGACAAAAATTGAAATAAAACCAAACAAAGCATTTCTTGACAGACTAGCTGCAGGAAGACCAATACTTGCTTATCCAAGTGCGTGGGGTGGATTCAGATTACGTTATGGAAGGGGGAGAAACACTGGAATAATGGCAAAAGCAATTAATCCCGCAACAATGATTTTGGTTGATGAATTTATTGCCGTAGGCACACACGGAAGAATAGAACGACCTGGAAAAGCAACACAATTTTTTCCCTGCACAACAATTGAGGGGCCCGTGGTTTTATTAAAAGACGGAACGGTAATGCGAGTCAATACAAGAGAAGAAGCTGAAACTGTAAAAGCACAATTAGAAAAAATAATTTACTTAGGAGATTTGCTTGCAACATTTGGAGATTTCAAAAAAAGTGCCCACCCATTAATTCCAGTTGGTTACTGTGAAGAATGGTGGCAACTTGAACTCAAAAAAATGTGCGAAGAAGAATCAAAGAAAAATAAACTCAAATCACTTGGGCTCGAGAATATTCTTATTGTGCGTATTGGGGAGGTAAGAAAAATTTCTGAAAAAGATGCATTAATACTTAGTCATGAACTTAATCTTCCATTACACCCTAATTTTATTCACTTTTATAAAGCGTTAAACAAAAAAGAAATAGTAATGCTCCGTGAATATTTACTTACAGCAAAAATAGAAAAAAATTCTGACAATTTAGTAAAATTAATTGCTGAAAACAAACACGAAGAAAAAAAGTTGCTTGAACGAATTGGACTCCCTCACAAGATTCAAGAAGGATTTATTGTTATTGATGAAAATGCTTTAAGTTTAATAGAAACATTTGCACTTGAAACAAAAAAGCAAAGCACCAGTGAAAATGTCCTTGACTATTTATCAGAAATTTCTGGAATTACAATAAAGGACAAAGCAGGTTCGTTCATTGGTGGAAGAATGGGCAGGCCAGAGCAGGCAAAGCCAAGACAAATGAAAGGAAATCCACATGTATTATTTCCGATAGGATTGAAAGGGGGGAGCACAAGAAGCATAAACAAAGCGATTGATGAGAATTACAATGAAAGCGGAAAAGTAAATGTTGAAATAGCTGAATATTACTGTGCTCAGTGCAAAAAAATTTCCACAAATCATTTATGCACAACATGCAATATTATTGGGGCAAGGCTGAATTTTTGCAAACATTGCGGCAAATCAGTTACCGGAGAAAACTGTGGGATATGTGGAAACAAAACAGTTCGTGCAGGTGAACATGAAGTTGATTTGCGTACATTAGTTGAAAAAGCCCAGAAAAATATTTTCGAACCCGTGCTCTCTGATACAATTAAGGGCGTAAAAGGAATGATTGCTGAAGTAAAAGAAGTTGAGCCGCTTGAAAAAGGAATTCTCCGAGCAAAACACGATATACATATGTTCCGTGATGGCACCTCAAGGTTTGAACTGCTTAATGCAGGAATAACTCATTTCAAGCCAACCGAAATAAATCTCAGCGTTGAAAAAGTAAAAGAGCTTGGCTATGTAAAAGATATTTATGGGAAAGAAATAACTGATACAAATCAAATGATTGAAATTTATCCTCAAGACATTGTTGTAAATGAAACGTGTGGTGACTGGCTCCTCAAAGTAAGCAGATTTTGTGATGATTTACTTGAAAAATTTTATAAGCAAAAAAGATTTTACAATGCAAAAACAAAAGAAGATTTAATAGGACACATAGTTTTAGGTCTTGCTCCACACACCTCCGCAGCAGTAAATTCAAGAATATTAGGGTACACAAAAGCACGCCTTGGCTTCGGTCACCCATATTTTGTATGCGCAAAGAGAAGAAACATTGATGGAGACCAGGATTCACTTCTACTCTTAATGGATGCACTGCTTAATTTTTCACAAAAATATTTATCGACAAAAAGTGGGGGCAGAATGGATGCACCCCTTGTTTTTACAATAATAATAAACCCTTCAGAGGTTGATGATGAGGTGCATAAAATGGAAACCTGCTGGAACTTTCCATTAGAATTATATGAAAAATCATTGAATGTATGCGAGCCCAATATTGAATTAGAAACAGTAAAAAACAGGTTGGAAAAAGAAAAACAATACTCAGGCATGGGCTTTACTCATGATACAAATATTTTTGACGAAGGCCCAAAAATGTCGCGTTACATCCAGTTAAAAACAATGGATGAAAAAATCCAACGCCAAAACAATTTACAGAAAAAAATAATGGCTGTTAATGCGAAAGATGCGTTGGAAAAAGTTATGGGCTCGCACTTCTTGCCAGATATAATTGGAAATGCGCGTGCATTCTCAAGACAAACATTTAGATGTACAACATGCAACGAAATATATCGTAGAGTGCCATTATCCGGGAAATGCTACAAATGCGGAAAAAGCACTATTATTCTCACAATACATGAAGGCTCTGTGCGCAAATATTTGAAAATAGCGCAGAATATGGCAAAACAGGAAAACCTATCTTCCTATTTAATACAAAGGTTGGATATGATAGAAAAAGAAATTGATTCAGTATTCAAATCAGACACAGTAAAACAAAAAAGTTTGTTTGAATTTGCTTAAGATGAAAAGTATTTATTTGAGTTACTTGTATGTATTATTAGTTTTGGTTTTGATTTTATGAATACAAAAAAAGAAATTAATGCAATAAAAGAAAGGAATGCAAGAGTGGAGGCGGACAAAGCTTGGGAAGTTAGTCTTACCCGTAAAATAGTTATTGCAATCTTAACTTACTTAGTAATTGTTTTGTTTTTCCTTGTTGCAAATTTGCCAAACCCCTTTGTTAATGCAATAGTTCCGACAGCGGGGTTTGCAATATCAACGCTTTCTTTACCATTTTTCAAAAACTTTTGGATAAAAAGAATTTATAGAAAATAATTATCTACAGAAGATAATAGTTGTGGAAAATAATTAATTCATTGCCTTAAATAATTCTTTTTCCAAAACAGTTTTGATTTTTCCTGCATCAAAACCTAATTTGATTAATCTTGTCTGACCCCTCATTCCTTTCCCGGATGTTGTAACCAAGATGAGCCCGTACATTTCCAGTTCATTAATGTATTGCCTGTACCATCTGCTGGTTATGGTGCGTTCCTCAAATTTTTTTGCAAACTCAAGATAAGTTTCAAAAATTTCTCCAGAATACAATACCCCTTCTTCTATTTCCCCACTTACTTTCCTTATCCCTCTTTTTTGAGTGGTAAGGTGCGCGATTGCATACAAAACTAGTTGTTGCTGTAAAGGCAAAGTAGAAATCATTGACAAAATAATTTCCTCTTCAACACTCGCTTTAGCTTTCTCAACATGCTTATCAGTAATTACTTCAGAACTTTCATTATCAGCAATTTCTCCCGCTCTTTGCATAAGCATTACCGCTGTTCTTGCATCCCCTGATTCCTGTGCCGCAATAGCTGAAGCCAAAAAAATAGCTGATTCAGAAACGACATTAGCTTTGAAAGCCAATGCAGAGCGTTCATCCAATATTTGTTTTAATTCATTCGCATTATAAGGATTGAAAACAAGTTCGTGCTCACACAAAGAACTTTTGGTCCGCGGATCAAGCTTTTCTTTAAACATTAAATTATTTGAAATTCCTATTAATGTGACTGAACCTGATTCAACTTCGTCATTTCCTCTGCTTAGGGAATAAACCAAATCATCAACATCCTTTACTTTATCAATCTCATCAAGCACTAAAATAAGGTGGGCTTTTTTCTGATTAGCAAACTCAAGTAGTTTTTCGTAAACAAAAGAAGCGCTGTACCCCAAGAAATCTTTTTCAGGATAAAAACTTCTTAATGCTTTAAGTAGGGCTTTGTATTTGGAAGAATGGCTCCTACAATTAATATAACAAGAAAAAGAACTAATAGAATTCTTTTTTACAAAAAAATCCAATTGCTCAAGAACATGCTTAACAGTGCTTGTCTTGCCTGTACCTGTTTTACCATAAATGAACAGGTTATTTGGCTTGGAATTTTTTATTACCGCTGACAAAGCTTGTGTTATATCCTCAATTTGTTTCTCACGAAAAGGAAGTTTTTCGGGAATATAATGGGGGGAAATAATATCCTTATTCAAGAAAACAGAGTTTTTAGCCATTTGTTTTTCAAAAATATTTTCCATCAAGCTCACCCTCTTGATTTACCTAAATCAAGCCCCTTTTAAGTTATTAGTCATTAGAAACAAATAAAAATACTGGCTCCTTCACTTCCGACAAAAAACTTCCACTAATATAGTGTCTTTCAAAATAATATACTTTAAGTGTTCGAAAACCAAACCAGAAAAGTGATTCAACAAAGATTAGTTTTTTTTATTCATTTTTTGAAATATTTTTTTTAGTATTAAATTTTTTTTTAAATTAAAATTTTTGTTATGGTTAAATTATGTGGAATTGCCTCTCGCCATAGGGCTTTTATATGTTTTGCTTAAGAAAGAATAATTAAGACGCGCTTTTACGCGGGGTGGTTAGTTTGGGTTTTTTTGATAAAGTAATGAAAAAAGATTCTTCAGTTGACTTGGATGATTTTTTGAATAATTTAGACCAAGTTCAGGAAGAGACATATGAAAATGCTGATGCTTTGGTTAAGCCACTTGACTTAAACACTGAAGTAGATGCAGATGCAGTAATAAAAGAAGTAAAACAAGGAAATCTTGTTTTAGCTAATATAGCTGATTTGAATAAGAGAAACAAAGCTAAGTTAAAAGAACTCTTGTCAAGAATAAAATCAGAGGTTAGAGCAATAGACGGCGATATGGCTGGAATATCAGCTGACAGAGTACTAGTAACTCCCTCAAAAGTAAAAATCATAAAGAAAAAAGGACAGTGAGTTAATTGTACTTAGGCAATCCATTGTTGCCTATTAATATAACCGCTATAGGCGCAGCTAGTTCTATCAAAAAAGAACTGGAATCTAAAAATTGGCACGAGTATGAGTTAAGACCTTTAAAACTCAACTTAGTGCCCTATTTTTTGTTCAACTACCATTACTATCTTGAGAATGGAGGAGATAGCAAAAAAACAATTAAAAGCACTGTTCATGGATTACTTGCCGTTGATGGGCACAAAATTGAAGTGAGGGAGGACTTAGTTGAATTGCTGAAAAGCAATTGGAAAAAATCTTCTCCAGAAATCCCGCGAGGAGAATTTTATGAAAAATGGAATAATGTTGATAAACGCGAACAAGATGAAGTGCTCCAGTTAAAAACAGCACAATTCTTTGGAGTTCCAAAACCCAATGTTGTTATCTCGAGTCCGAAAAAAATGCTTGTACCACTTTACAAAACAACGGCAATTGTTGATGAAAAAGAATACTCTTTAATCATAAATGCCATTGATGGATCCATTCAAGGGATAAAAGAAATTCCTGAAAGAGAAAAAAGTTACATGGAAATAACAAAAGAAACAATTAATGACTTGAAAAAACCAAGTTCATGGATAAGATACTCCAAAGAAGCTTTATTTGAAGGAAGCGGAGCAATAGCAAAAAAAATAAGCAATACTAATGCAGAAAAAAGTTCTACGGAAAAAAAAGCATCAAAAAGCATTGATTTATCCTTTCTAGACAGCAAATTAATTCTGATACTAATCATGATATTAGGCTTATTGCTAATATTCATGGGATTATTCAGGATAAAGCCAATATAACTAATTGAAGAATCTGATTTTTATAGACTTTTTTTAGCTTGAAAGAGTTTCTCTTATTTCGCAAAGCCGAGCATCAGTAATTGTATCCTTCATTGCATCCAAATCTTGGAGTATTTTTTGCTGGTTCCAAAACAAAACCCATTTCTCTGAACTAGAACTGATTTTCTCGTTTGCAACACAAATCTCTTCACTCTTGATTTTATCGAAAACCTCTGCAACGCTATAAGCTTTATGTATTGAAACAGCTGGCTTCAAGGTTAAATTATCGCTGCCAGCAGGAACACTATTTATGTAAAACTTGTGACCTGCCAGGATTACTTGTACCTCTTCAGGCAAATAAACAACAGTTTCCAAGTACATACTGTTATTATCAACAACCCCTCCGTTTGATTCATCCTTCCATAGCTCAGGTATAACATAATTAGTGCCTGAAAGCGTATCAGGAACACGGTAAGGTAAAGTCTTTACCCCGCCAGGAGGAGAAGCACTTGTTGTCACGCACCCATTTTCAAGAGTGCTTGCAAAACCTGACCAGTAAGTGAAAGTATCTCCTGAATAATTAGTGGTTGTGAAACTCGCATCAGAAACCCCGTTTCCTTGTCCAGTAACTTTAATGAACAAAGGAATAGCATAAGTCTTGTAAAATTTATTGTAATTAATTACAGACTCGTTTCTGCTAAAGTCCATTACCAAGCCCCTATCTTGGACATTTGAAGCATAAGCTGTAGGCACTTGGTTAACTAGTTCCATTTTCTCAGCAAAAGAATCTGTGCTGTCATCCTCGTAAAAGAACCAATTGTAAGAAGGATTAGATTTTTTTTCAAGGGAAACAGTGATATTAATCAACGGGTTCAACTCTCCGCTTGGCAAGAACAAATAATTATCTGAATAATTAATCTCGCCCGTTAGTGCAGTACTAATTTTCACGTTATATAATCCTGATTCCAATGCTTTATCGCTTGCAGAACCAGTTTTTTCATAAGCAATGCTTTTCATTAGTGCATCAAATTTTATTTTGCTGAAACCATAGAATCCTACGTTTACAAAAGGTATGTATTGTATTTTTGCCAAAGAATTGTTTATGGTTGTTGAATCAATGTTTTGTTTTCTCAAATAAGCGCTGAACGCGCTTAGGTTAGAATCCTCTTTCATTAAAGAAGCGATTTTTGTATTTGTCTCATCTATTTTTGCCTGATTGTTGGTTGACTGGTATAAGTAAAGATCCTGTTGAGCTTTATTTAGAGCTAATCTTACCCCTTCGATTTTTTCAAGCTTTTCGGACAACTGTACTAAGAATTCTCTTTGTGAACAATAAACCCAATCAGGATTTTCAGGAGAACACTCATCTATGGAAATAAGCTTTTCGTTTACAACCACTGTGCCAGCAGTGCTTTTTGTGTTAGAGCCTTCATTGTTGCAAGGTTCTTCCCATGTCTGTAAGCACTTATTTTTGTCTTCGCACCAAGTATATCCAGCTGCAGTTAAGCACCCATACTCATCCCTATCCCCACCAATGACCTCACTTTCAGGTGCATTTTTTCTGCCGAAGTAAAGGTTTATTCTTGGGTAAACAATTTCCCCTGTTTTTCCTATTGTACCATCATCAGCTATACAATAACTTTCTTCTTCAGATGCAATAACCTCTATTTGGAAATCCTGTTTATCAAGGAAACCAACCTGGAAACTAACCTCATTGGAAGAATCATTGAAAGAACTTTTTGCGAGTGCAGTTGCAGAGTAATTTACATTAAGTTTTATTCCTGAAATTGTTTTTGGAATCCCGCTAAAATTAAGAGTAACCGTTGCAGGAATAATCATTGATTGGTTAGGACTAATAGTAAATCCTTTATATGTATCCGTGACACCGCAAGTAACCCCACTAGGGCAATCTAAAGAATAATTCTCTATTTTTTCGATGTAATGGGAAGTGTTTTTTAATGTGAAAAATATTTCTTCAGTTGTAGTGCCTGAATTGTTAAATGAATTTACTCTTTTTATTAGCGGTGCTATTATATCCATGCTTGGGTCTTCAACAAATATTTTTCCTCTGGTAATATCAGTGTGCATTATATAAGGAGAATAACGGCTTACTCCATTTGGAGAAATAGTGCCCAGTCTCAAAGAAATATCATATTCTCCTGCATTTTTGAAAATATAACCAATCCCTCCATCAGGCTTCTGAAAATCATCTCCCAATGCTCCGCCACCAACTATTATAATGTTTGATGCACTACAAGTTCCTTTTGCAGGAAAATAAACCCCGTTGTTTTTATAACAAATAGTTGCACTATCCGAAGCGGTTACACAATATCGGAATGGTTCCAAATTGGTTTCTTGATTTATTGGGCCTCCTTCATAGTTTAACCCAGCAGTAGCAAGTATTTCCCCAGTAGTATTATTGAACATGTCAACGTAATTAATCCAGTTTATTCCTTCAGGCTGGCTGTCTGAAGCAAACAATATACTCCGCAGTCCCCTAAAATAAAAAATGCTTCCAGTAGGGACAGTGTACACGAACTGTATGTTCCCCGAGGGCTTTTCAGGACCAGCAATAGAACCATTTTCATAAGCATTAATGTAATAACTCTCTGCAGGTGCAACAATCCTCGTTATTTCTTGCCTTATGCAATTATCAGTTGTTTCTGTTCCACCACTAGTGTATTCATATGCGAACACTGGCAAAGCAAGAGCCAAAACAAACAATCCTGTGTAGAAAAGCACTATTGCTTTGTTTTGCCCCATCATTTTTTTCTCACCGTTTTGAGTGCGTTCATCCCAATAATTAATGCTACAATCAGGACTAATAAAGCTATCCATGCAATTAATGGGATAGAAAAAATTTGGTCCTCAAACATTATTGAAGGGATGCACTGACCCTTGCAACAAATACCTTGGTTTGAATTAAATGAGGAAGAAGTGCAAGTGAATCCTTGTCCGCAAACATTATCATAACAATCAAACAGCTTTTCCGCGTTCTCATCATAAGTAGTTTCTCCTAGTTCGCCTTGGTTTCTTTTCTCAGAAGGCAAAGCAAGGTTCAGAGTAATCAACTGTTGTTGTTTAGTATCCAAATCATCCACTATGAGGAAAAGATTCTCTTTAGGTACAACAAGCATTTTTGAATACAAAACAAAGGTACTGATTTTTTCTTCAAACAAAGTCTTGTCAGTTGAAAAAAGCTTTACTTGTGCATTAATACTATTTTTCTTTAACGAAAAAGAAAGCACGCTTGTAGCATCATCAAAATTCCAATTAACCTCAACAGGGGTCGGGAAGGCCTCATCATACGCTGCTTGTATTTCTTCCTGCAAAGTGCCAAAGCACTCGTTTTCAAGCACATTATTTTCTTTTATAATCTTGATGCAGATGCTTGAGAAAGATTTTGAGTTCAATACTAACTCTTTCTTGATTACCTCTCCAGCTTTAATGAGGGTAATGCTTGAAGAAGTTTCTTCCACCAAAGAACTTCCATCAAACACCTCAGCTTTTACTAAAATATCTTTTGTTTCAGGGGTATTAATGTAATCAGGGCTCCCTGACAAAATAATTGAAACAAAATAATTTTTTGTATCCCAGCCATTGACAAAAACTTTTCTCGCTTTAGCAGTTTCACCTTTAACAATAACCCTGTTCTTGTACACAGACTCTGTCTCATTCCCATTATACAACTTCATGTTTATTTCGTAAGCGGAAGGAATTTTTGGAGCAATAAGCTCAACATTCACTGTCACGCTTGAATTAGCAGGAATACTAGGAACACTAAATTTCTTTTCATCATCTATATTACAAGACACTGAATCCCATTCGCAAACAGAAACCCCTATTTCCATAGAAGATTTTTGTGTATTAGAATTATTGTCTATTACAATACTCCCTGTTATTTTTTCTTCAGGTGAAACATAAGAACCCTGTTGGCCCGCAACCTCATTAAATTTTGTTTCAATTCTATTAATCACTGCTCTTGTTTTTTTTGCTGTGCCTGAAACAGTGAATTGTTTTGAAGAAGGGGAAAGGAAAATACTGCTTACTCCAACAAACCTAGATTTTATTACCCATGAATAAACATCAAGCCTATAATTACCACTACTTTGTGCATTTAAAGAAAAAGGGATTGATTTGTTAGAACCAGGCAAAACAAAATCAATAGGGATTATTTGTTCAAGGAAAACATTGTCGTTTTGTGAAGAATAAGTTCCTTCCGCAAGCTGGAGTACAAGGTTTCCCCCTATTAATGGATAAACCTCTGTGTTTCGCACAACAATATTTCCTGAAACAGGTTCATTTACAGAAAAAACATTTTTATCAAACTCAATGCTTGCAGTTCCATGCCACATAGCATCATTTGGACTAAGCTCTGCTGCACTCACTCCGCAGAACAAAAACATTAACACTAATGCAATACCTAGCAAAAATTTTTTCTCCATAAACATTCCTCAAATAATTTTCATTAATTTTTTCTTTTATCCTAATTAACATAATCAACAATATTTATTACTCCATACTGGTCGCCAGAAACACCTGTGCTGATTACCCCTGTTTCAATGCTTCTATCACTATAACCAGAATAATTTTGCCCAACAAACCTTGCTTTTAACAAGTTTCCTTCAATCCAAACAATGACCGAACCTTCGATTAACTTTGTTGAACCATTCGCTTTTACACTCTTAATTTGGATTGTATTATCAGTGCTTGTTTTTCCTAATTCTACCCCTTCGTTTAATTGGCAAACATTATAACCTCCACTGCTCAATTCCCCTTCATCATAATAAGTACATTTAACCCACTCATTACATTCTTCAACACTAGGTGCTTCATCGAAAGGAGCGTATGTTGCGCAAAGAGGAGAGAATCGTGAAGACTCAATAACCGGTTTTAAAATTAATTCGAACTCTCCATTAGATTTTCTTACTAATGCGTAACACGATCCCGCACCAACACAGTCCCCTGTCCAAAACCCTTTGCTTAAATCAAAACCAATCCAAGGGAAAGGAGTACTAGTCATAGCTACAAGTAAATCACTGATTTCTTTTGTAGTAATAGGACCTGCTTCATCGCTAACATAATTACTCCTAATAATGTCTCCTGTAATTCCTTCAAAGAATCCTTTCTGGCAATGTTCTTCAGCAGAACCAATTCCTGTTGCAGGCATGAATTGCCTTGTAACCCAAAACACGTGGCTCCCTTCATTAAATCCTTTAAGGAAACCTGCAAGACCTTGTTTATTGTAAAGGCAATACTTTTGCTTAGCAGCCAAAACCGCATCATTCGTTTTTTCATTCTCAGTAATACTCAATCCTGTACAATCAGTAGAAGTAGGTAGTGTTGAAGGAGTCATGAGAGTATAAGCTCCGCAAAGAGGAAGGTAATGGTTTGAGTCAGTTGGAGAAGCAGGCACAGGAAGAATTGTTCCATCAGGCCCCCTTACTAGTGCTGTACAAGTAATAGGACCTAAACTAACAAAACCATCTGGGTGTTCAAAAAGAGTATAATCCGGTTTTATGTTTGTTTCAAAACAATCTCCTGTCCAAAAACCTTTGGTTATATCATTACCTGCCCATGAATAAAGCGTGCTACTTATTGCAGTCATCAACTCATCAAATTCGCTATCACTAATATAACCATATTTAAACAAGGAAAACGGTGATAAGAGATAACCGGGTTGACCCTCAAAGAAACCTTGTTGGCAATATTCTTCAGCAGAACCAATTCCTGCTTTTGGCATTGTCTGTGCTTTAGTCCAATAAACTTTTCCAGTAGAGTTGAGTTGAGTTTTAGTTTCAGGGTACGTAAATCCTACAGGAATAGTTTTTATTTTCTGACAATACTGCCTCATCTCATCAACAACACCGCTATTCGACACCTTACCAAAGTTTTTTAGCACATAAGTCATTCCCTCAACAGGATAAATAGTGTAATCCCCAAAGTTAGTGCTAATACTAATGTTATCATATTTTGGAGCAAAAGAATCCAAATCAACTCCTTCAAATGCTGAAGAAGCCTTTGGTATATAATAATCCTCAAAAGCAGTGTACTGGCAAGAATTATTAATCGTGAAACCAGTCTCTGGATTTGTTTCATACAAATTGAATACGTCCTTAGAAATAGCAAAACACTCATTAGGATTAGAAACATGTACTTTTAGAGTTTCAGCTATAGAATATTTTTTTGAAGTATTAGCGTTCTTTGCTTTTACATAAATAGGGAATACTCCAAGAATATCAGAAAAGCTTACACTTGAAGAATAACCCTTGTTTACTCCTTTGATTAAAACATTGCACTCCTTGTTAGGAGAAAGAGAACCTGTTGGGCAATTATTAGTCATTACAAGTCCTGACTCAATTGAAAGACTTACGGGGAAAGGGCAAGTGCTTTTTATAACTAAATTAGCATCTGTATTCCAATTAATGCTCGTTTCCTTTGGTTCAAGCTCGCCTATAGAACTTGGGAAATAAGCTTTAACACAAGCAAGACTCTGATCCATTATTCCCCCTGAACCAGCAGGAAGCGTTAAAGAAAGATTCTCATACGAGGAATCAGTAGGATAAACATCAACATCCAAGCAATCCGTTTTGTAAGCATAAATATCATTTATTATTTTGCTAAAATAATTCCCATTAATGTCACCAGTACTAACCCATTCACTGAACACGTTAGTAGAGTTTGTGGTTTTACAATTTCTTTTTGCTTCCAAGAATACTCCTGAAATTCCAACCGGAACGTTTCCAGGCAAGCCAAAAACTTCTCCATCAAACTTCTGGTCCATCACACCAGCTAGGAATTTTGCTCCAATAAGCTTCAATTTTCTCGCAGTTGACTTAGTGTTAATAAACAACAAATAATTTCCATCACTTGTCTGTGCCTCAATAACAATGTAAGAAGTAACATTAGGTGCTGACGAATAAAAATTGGTTATCGGTGAATAATTCCTGCTATAAGGACTCAGACTCATTGTTGCAACAGTTTTTGATGAAGCACCTGTTAGGGAATCAAATTTTATTTTATCTGAAAGAGTGCCGGAACTAAAAGATTCAATTGCGCCAGAATAAGAGTACACCCTCACATTAACATCAGTCATACTAACTACAGAATTATTGTACAAAGAAACCTCTAGTGTATTGCCTGTATCATGCTCTATTTTAGCTGTTCCAGAATCATTTTTATAGAATTTTTTTGAATCATTTTCGAAAGGATAACTAGAACTATTAGTATCAATACTATTAATTTTGACATCAAAAAACAATTTTGGGCAATTTGAATCAAGGGATGAATCACAAACAGGAGCGCCTACTTTAAATGAAATCCTCCCCTTATCCTCTGAAACAATAGTTGAGTGCTTTTCTTTTGCACTGAAATTAATGTCAAGGAAATCATTGTCCTTTGCATTATCCATCGAAAATTCTACAACAAAATTATAAGTTCCTTTAACCAGAGTTCCTTGCCACTGGATACCCGCTTGTCTTCCTGGGCTTACAGAATTATTCCTAATATAATAACTGTCAGGGTTAGGGGTTTGTTCAACAGGAGCACTTGCATAAATTTCGTTATCTTTATAAAATAAAGGAGTATGATAAGGCATATTGGTAATCCAAGCCTTGTTGTTGAATATTATAGAACCAAACAAGTCAGAGTAACTCAAATCCTTGTTTATTACAGCATCAATCCTCGCAAAATACTTTCCTTCTTTGTTTAGTATTCCTAAAAACCTGTTACTCTTTGCATCATAAGTATTACTATCATACAATCCGTTAAAGAAAACATTCACATTATTGTCAAGCATACTCACAGGGTAAAGTCTCACTGTGTAATTATTTTCCCCAATATTCAAAGTACCAGAAGGGATTTCAATGAAATTAGAAGCATAACCACTCAAGTCAATAGTAACCAATAAGTGGTTTAATCTTTCATACCCTGCACTTACAAAGTACCCGCTTTGGTAAGCAAGAACCTCTGTGGGAGAGCTAGGAATTGAGGAAAATTTTTCTGAATCAGAAAATAATTTTACAGTTGCAGTGCTAGCATTTAAAATTGAGTTCTGATTATAGTTAACCAACCGGATTCTTACGAAAGAAGCATTTAGATTAATATTGACATCAAGGTTAATTGTTTGGTTTACATCAAGAGATTTTTTTGCAGAAAAATCCGAAACAATTCCGCTAAGTTTGGCGCTCGCAAAATATGTTCCTGCAGGAAGCCCGGTAAAGAGAGAAGCGCCAGCAGAATTAGTTAACAAAGGGTCTTTTCGGACATGAATCTCGTTTATTCTAAGAGAAGAAGAATTATAGTAAAGGGAAGCCTCTGCTCCATACAATGCTCTCTGGTCAGATTTGCTTTTCACACTCACTTTTGCAAAACCACTGTTCGAACCAGAAACTTTTTCAAGGTAAACAATTTCAGGACCCTCACCAATCTTAAAAAAAACAGGCTTGATGAACTTGTAGACGTACCCGTCCTTGTAAATAGAAGCAACTCTTTTTCCATCATAAATAACATTTGTATTCATGGAAACAATTCCTGAAGAATCAGTCAAACAACTCTTACTCTCAATCCCTGTCTGTGTTATGCAATTCTCGCCAGATTCTCCTGTGACATAAGTCCCGTTAACATCAGTACTTGTATATTGAATAAACAATTTTGCGCCTTGGACAGGAGTATTGTGGTCAGATTCCTCAAGAACCTTAATTCTTAGGTACCTAATATTTCTTGGATCAACTTTCTCCATTTCTATTTCTATTGAAGAAGAAACCCCTGCGGAAATAGTAATCGTTTTTCTTTGATCGACATCAATGGAAAGATAAGTTCCGTCAAAAATTGAAGCAATTACTGTGTAAGTACCAGGAAGAAGCGAAGTCATTGATACTCCTCCATTATCAGTCCTTGCGTTTGCTGCAGTCCCTCCAACAGAGTCAAGGAAAGAAATATTGATTCCAGGAATCATTTTTTTTGGAGAAGAACTTTTTTCAGAAACAAAAACCATTGCAGTACCAGTACCAGCAGGATATGCTGTTAAACTAATAGAGTTTTTGCTTGCAGGCAAAGGCTTTGAAACTCCTGACAAAGGTTCATACCCTGGAGCAGAAGCCTCAACAGCAATAAATTCACAATTAGGTTCATTCAAAGTAAATTCGCCATCAAGTGCCCCGTCATCATTATCTTTCACAATTTTTTCGGAAATATTTTTATTATTACATTTGAAAACAATTTCAGCCACTCCTGTAGAATCAATAATTGTTACTCCTGAACCAGAATCAATTAACTCAGCAATAGTACTGTCAGGATAAGAAAAATCAGCAGGAACAGGGGATAAAGAAATTTGTGCATTCCTCGAACTGAGATTCACTTCCTGGTCCTTGACTTTGTTATACCCTGTTTTTTCAGCGGAAATAATGGCAGAAACATCTTCCTCAGAAGGGAAAATCATTTGCCCAAGCATTTCATAAGTGTTTCTTGTATTTCCTGAAATAGTTAGAATTGTAGTTCCATCAGAACCAGTTATTTCACTAAACAAATCTCCATTAATTGTTCCTGAAAGCTTAACAGTAGGCAGAGTCTTATTTGTTTTAGCATCAATGGTTGTAAAAGTAACATCATAAGGGGAATTGAATTGAATAAGGTACCCAACGAAAACCATCATGAAAAGAACTAAAAGCAGAAAAAGAACAAAACTCGGAACAACTTTATCAATAGGGTCAATTACTTTGTAAATAGGGGCTTTTCCATCAATCTTATCAAGGACATCATACCACTTATCTTCAAAGAAGTAATATATTCCCTTAAGTGAACTCCCCAAACCCATTAAACCACTAACCTAGTAACCTAGTATAGCTATAATATAATAGAAAGTGGTTAAGTAATTAATAAAGGTTTTGTTGAGTACTTTTAGTTACAACCTGCTTTGAGGAAAGCTGTTTTTCGAGCTGATTTGCAACCAATTTTCCAAGCAAAGACTCAACCTTATGCAAATTGTTTTTTACCTCGCTTGGCTTCCTAATCCCTGCATTAAAGAGTTTTCTTGCTCTTACCCTACCAATACCACGCAGTTCAACCAGCAAAAGCAATTCTTCTTTCACCCCATGCTTAATCCTCTTCCCAAGTTTTTGTGCTTGCACTAAATGTCTATCCTGTCCAAGGACCTTAGATAACTCAATAGTTGAGTAAGAAAGCCACTCAATAACCTGGGTTTTCCCGAAAAGCAAACCAGGAGCTAAACCAAAATCCTTAAACAATTCCTGTTCCTTTTTCTCATTAACCCATTTTTCAATCATTAATGCGGAAAAAAACTTTTCCAAAGATTCAGGTTCGAACAAAACTTTTTCCTGGGCAAAGGGCAACTCATCCAATCTGTTTGATAATTCCTCCATAAGTAAAGCATGGCTGTTCTTAGGAGCACGCATCCAGGGAGAAAACTCCATGCAATTCACCCAAGAATAAAGATAAGAAAAAGAAGTAAAAGTTTTTTTTGCTGACAACGCCTTAATCAATTCAAAAGCCGAATCAGGGTCAAGGAAAAGGTCTGAAACACGCCTGCCTAAAAGAGTAGAGGAAAAAACTTCTCCCTTTCGTTCAACAAATTTATACTCAACAAGAGAATCAACTATCCCAAGAACATTATCAAGCAATTCCCCCATGTTCTGGAACTGATGAGCATACAAAGTTTTCTCAAAAAAAGCCTCAATGCTTTTTATATCATAAATATAGTTTGTTGCAATAAGCGCAAGAACATGCGTCCTAAGAATAGGAATAATAGAGAGCTTGGATTCAATAGGTTCTATTTGTCCGTTAATATATTTCTCCATAAACAAATCTTTCTGCTGATCAGAAGAAGCAATTAAAATAGATTTTCCCTCAGTGGAATACTTTGGCCTCCCAGCCCTTCCAACCATCTGCTTAACCTCCCTTGTAGAAATTAATTCCATCCCATATTTCTCAAACCTGTAAAGGCTTGGAATCAATACAATGTCGGCTGGCGTGTTAACCCCTGCTGCAAGAGTAGGTGTAGCGCAAATAATTTTTATTTTTCCATTCCTAAAATTTTCCTCCACAATTTCTCTTTGAGTATTCATTAATCCTGCATGATGAAAAGCCGCGCCGAGCTTAATGGTTTCAGCAAGAGAAGAACACTGTTCCGTCGGAGACTCAAGAGCATTTAATGCTTTCTCAGCAGCTTTATCCAAATGAATTTTATTTTTTTCCTCAACAAAATCTTTTGTTGTTTCCGAAATTTTTTTAGCCATTTGCTCAGCCCTCTTTCTTGAATTCATGAAAACAAGTAATTGCTTTTCTTCCTTCAAATTTTTCTGGATTATTTCCTCCAAAGAACCTTTCTCATTAGAACCATCATTAAATTCAGTTTCAGTTTCAAGCAACACTCCTTCACGTAATTTTACAGGCCTGTAATCTGATTGAACAAGCTCTGCACTAAGCCACTGGGAAAGTTCTTTTGAATTAGGGATAGTTGCACTCAAACCAAGAATCATTAATTTAGGATTATTGAGACGCATCTGCGTTAACGCAATCTCAAGAACAGGCCCCCTATCCGAATCCAGCTCGTGAATCTCATCAACAATAATGCATCCAACTTCCTTTAACCAATCAGATTTATGCCTCAACAAACTCGCGAGCTTTTCATAAGTAGTCATAATTACATCAAAATTTTTTAAATAAGAACTGCTTGAATCCAAATCACCAGTAGAAACAGCAAACTTTATTTTTGATTCACTTCCCTGCTCAGAGTATTTTTTTTTAAAATCAGAGTAATGCTCAGAAGCAAGCGCACGCAAAGGACAAGTGTAAATAACTTTTTTGTTTTTATTCAAAACCTCTTCAAGCATAAAGAGTTCAGCAATAATTGTTTTCCCGCTCGCAGTAGGAGCGGAAACAACAAGATTTTTTTCAAAACCCTTCCTAATACATTGTTCCTGCATGGGATTAAATTTTTCAAAACCATTTGCCTTAAGGACAAGCTCATTTATTTCATAATACATAAAAAAAGAATTATTCAAGAGAGTTAAAAAACTAAGCACAGCTATTTGCCGGCGCTGGTTTTTGCAAGCGCAATCCTTACTTTTTCTTCATCATCAGGATTCGTTACCCCAAACCATTGATCGTTGGTGGGAAGAAGTTTCATAGAGATTTTTTTTTCTTTAATTAAATTGCCTAACTCAACAGGAAGCAAACACTCAATTTTCCTATCCCCTTTATGCTCCTCTTTGAATGAATCAAGTTTTTTGCTGAGCAAATCAAGTACTTGGGGAGTAAGACCAAATAAATTCATACTGCATAAATTTTTTTCATTCAACCCATTTTCATTCAACTTTGTTTTCTCTATATCAAAAATCTCTGCAATTTCTTCAACAAATCCTTTTTCATTTATTTTGAATATGCCTCTGTTTGTTTTTCCTTTCTCAGGAATCACTTTACCAAGTTCATAACCAATTGAAACACATTCATTTGCAGAAGAGTTTTCTAAAAAATCATGCGCAGCTTTCAAAGCTTTTTCTCCATACAAATCATCCCCATTGCACACAACAAAATTATTTTTAATAATTTTTTTTGCAGAAACAAGCGCATCAACAGTACCCCAAGGCTTATCCCTCTCATTTGGATTAAATTCTTGTTTAGCATAATTAATAGGAATTTTTAAATAATTATTTCCAAATTTCTGCCTGAATGGTTCCTCTGTTTTTTCCCCGACAATGAAAACAATTTCATTAAAACATGCTTTAATTGCCTGTTGCATTGAAACCTCAATAAGGGTTTCATTATTTGGGCCAATCTGTGCGAATTGTTTTATTTTTCCGCCAAAACGGGAAGACAAGCCAGCAACCATGTAAACAATAGAAATTTTTTTAGAAGGAATCATAACCAATTCAACACTAAGGAATAATTAATTTTACTTTTATTAAACTTAGTGGTGCGATTATCAGTTCTCTTTTATTGCAACAAAATGATACGCTTCCTGTAAAGCAAGAATAGCTTTCGGCAAATCATCAGTACGCAAAGAATTAGTTTTCTTCCAATCCTCGCCAGCCTTATAATTTCTTTCCATTGTTGTAGTGAAAAACTTTTTTCCTTCTTTGGAAGAGTTCTCCCAAACAGCAACTTCTACCGCGCCAACCTTTACTTTCTTTACCGGACCATTATTTTCAACCATAATATTACCTCCATTATTTTAAATTAATATAATTTTGTGTGGGAGTTACAGGAGGAAACAATAATTAGCGCCTTACAGCAGGGTGATGCGCTTGGCGCTATTATTGCTCCATCAATTACATCTTAATATATGAAAAATTTGGTACTCTCATACCCGTAGCTTCAACAAACCTCATTATTCTTGATTCAACCATACTAACACCTCACCTTGATTTTAAGAGGGCTCTAAAAAGAGCCCACTAATTCAAAGTACATTAAACCTATTTTTTTTGTATATAAACGATTTGGAGGTTCCATGCCGGCGGAAAAGAAAATTAGGCAGGTCGAGCAGTGAAATACATTAACATCAAAATCAAAAATACTACCATGATAATTAGTACGACTATATGCAAAAATAATACTGCTGCCACAGCTTTAATAGTGCTTGTGTTGTATAATTTTTTTACTACTTTTACTGATAAATACAAGCTAATTATGATGAAAATTAAAGAAGCTATTAAAGAAAATCCCATTATAATGTTTTCACTGAGGGAATAGAATGATTCATTTTCCTGGAAAGAAAGCAAAACGATACTGATAAGCAAAACAATTATTTGTAATGGAATTGAATAAGTTAATTGAATACTTGACAAAACTTTTACTATCGCGCCCAAAGTTTTACTTAAATTGCCTTTGCACTTTAATATAGTCAAAAGGAAATGGATGGCAAAACAATTCAAAAAATAATTTACTACAGATGAAAAAAGACCAAAGAAAATAAAAACTATAAAAAGAATAGGTAAAGTAAAATCAGTACCATCTGAATTAACCAAGGTTGGCAAAGGCCCGAAATACATTTTGATGCTGAGAGTAGCAACGCTAATCAACACCCCCAAAAAAAGCAAACCAAGAAAAAACGGAAAATCCTTGTTAAAGTTTAAGTCTTTTAAAAACTTGTCAACAGGAACACGAAACAAGGCAAACCTTACTAAATCCTTAGCATATTTCATCATAATATTCACTTAACACATTCTCTTTCCTATATTTATTCATTTGCTAAATTACGGCTTAATCAACTTTCTTTAATTACCTTAGCTTCAAACAAACCTGCCTCTTTCGAATTCATCAAATTGCCTTGTGAACTATTTATTGATAATAGCATCAAGTCTGCCCGAGATTTTTGCCCACTTAAGTTTTTTATAATTTGGGGGCAATATTGTATTAATTTGTTCACCGCAGTCAACAACTATTTTGGTGCCTTTTCTTTTTATTTCGCCGCTTATTTCATATCGAAAATTTTGTAGTTGGTTGATTTTTTTTGCTGGTTTTGATAATACGTCAATATTTAATGGATTTATAAATAACGACACATCTATAATTTTTCCTTCAAGATTTTTACCCTTATTCAAGTCCCATTCTTTTGAATATCCTAATTCCGTAAAGTCGGGCAGGAAACAATGTACTTGCTTTTTATTTATTTCTAGCAAAGCACTATCGCCGCAGTTAAAAAGTTTTATTATTTTTGCCGAGCTCATGGAAACACCTAATTTATCCTTGGATATGCTGTTTTTATTGCCGAATCTGTGGTATCAAAGGTTATTATTCTTACATCTATTTCTTTTTTTAAAGATGGCGAATAGACTTTTTTAACTAGCCTATAAGGGTCGGTTGGGTCTTTGGAAGCAGTTTTTGCTACGTTTTTTATGAAATCTTTAACTGCTTGATCTTCGTTTGCAAGATTAAAATATTTTTTAAAGTCTGCAGGATGCTTCCCAGCGACAATATGTTTCCATCCACCTTCACTTAAATCAATAACAGTTGATTCTTCCAGCCAAAGAGTTTGTGTGGCCCCTTTTGTAACGAAATGAGTTGAATCAAGTTTTGCACCTTTTTTAAGTGCTGTTTCCAGCATTTCGTTTGTTGCTCCAGCATTTTTTAGTTTAATAATTACTGTTTCTCCTTTGGTTGTGAACCATTTTGCTAGGTGTGTTGTGTTTGTTGTTATTCCTTTGCCTAAAAAATCTACTTTCATTATTCCTAGTTCTGTTGCTCTTGCGATTCTTGTTCCTGAAATGGCTTCTTTTATTCCAAAAAAAGTCAAGTTAAGGGTTTTACCAATTTTTGATAATTTGGATAATGAGTTAACTATTTTGAATGCTTTGGCTTAAATTGATTAATATAATATTACTTAAAAGCCATTTGTCCATTTAGTAAAATGCAGATTTATTCTTCCGGTTGCTTCTATCCACGCCCCTTTTTTAATATTTTTTTCAGTGGCTTTTATTTCAATTGGAAACCCGCAATCCAAAATTATTTTGTCTTCTGATTTATCCATTACTTGCCCAACAAGTTTGTATTGATTAACACTATTGGCATGTTTTTGAAGGTCAATGATTTTCTTTGTTCCATTTTTGTTTTTTTCAATTTGGAGACACATAAAGTCAAGAGAAATGTTAACATTAGATCCAATTTCTATATTTTTTATTTCTTGAATATCAAAATAATCGACAAAACACTTAATTTTCTGACCTGTTTTTGCTTCGATAACTGCATTAGCTTCAGCGTCCTGCCATGCAGAAATTCTAAAATCCAAAAGTCTTGCCGCCCACCATTTATTCATCATAATCACTCAGGAAATGCTGATATTACCCGCCCCTCAGTTTTTCTTGCTGTATCGGAACTCATTATCACTCGGATATTTTTTTCTATTCCATTTATTGTTACTCGTTTTTCAACCATATACTTACCATTAGAGTTATCACATATTGTGCCAGTTTTCAGTACATCTTCAATTACCTTTTTTACTGCTAAATCATTGTTAGCTAGCTTTAACGCGCTTTTAATATCATTATTATAATTATTAAACACAATATGCTTCCAGCCTAATTCATTGGTTGTTAGATTCACTTCCCAAAGTTTTGAAGCTTTCAATAAGCCCCCCAAAGATGACTTAATCTTATCTCCACAATATTTTCTATAAATTCCCCAGTTTTGGTGGTCAAGATACAAATCTATTCTTACAATGGATTCCACATAATTCCCGACTTTTGCATTACAAAATCCATTTATCCCTATAATGAACCCGCATTCAATGAGCATTCGGTCTCCCTTTTTCTCAATCACTTGTCCCACAAGTTTGTATTTGTTTACCGTAGGAGGGTGAGAAAGTTTTGTTATAGAGTTTACTGCTTGCTTAGCAAGCTCTATACTAAAAGGCATTGCGAATAGTCTAACCTTAATTTTTCCTTTTGGCTTCAAGGCAAGAAATTTTTCCGTTTCACTCGTGTCTAAAAAACATTCTATTTCATTTCCATTTACCTTAATTATTGCCTCACCTTCAGCATTTTGAAACGCTTTTGATTTGTATGAAAGAAGCTTGACAGTAATTGATTTTTTTAAAGACATAAATTCACCAGAATCATTGTAATTTTAACTTCAATTAACAACTAATACTATTGATTACTATTAACTTTTATATCCTTTATGAAGTGGGGTGAAATGCAGTAATTATTCTACCCTCAGTTTTTCTTGTTGTATCGGAACTTACTATTACTCTTATGTCTTTTGTTAGACCATTTCTTGAAATTTTTGCAAGAATTTCATATTTACCATCTAGATTTTTAACAATAGTGCCTGTTTTTACCGCTTCATAAATTACTTCTTTTACAGCTAAATCATTATTAGCCAATTTCAGAGCTTTTTGTATTTCATTATGGTGCTTTTGAAATAATATGTGCCCCCATCCCCACCCATCTGCTTTGGCAATTCCATCCCCTAGGTAAGCAGTTCCTTTTTGCCAGTTGAATACATGTATAGTTTTATTTAAAATTGTACTTCCTTTAGTAATTACTATTTCCAGCATTTCGTTTGTTGCTCCAGCATTTTTTAGTTTAATAATTGCTGTTTCTCCTTTGGTTGCGAACCATTCTGCCAAGTTTTCTGTGGTTGTTGTTATTCCTTTTCCTAAAAAATCTACTTTCATTATTCCTAGTTCTGTACCTCTAGCGATTATTGTGCCGCTGACAGGTTTTGCAACTCCTTTGAAGAACAAGTTCATTCCCGTGCCAATTTTTGATAATTTTGATAATGAGTTTACTATTTTGAATGCTTTGGCTCCGTCGCTCAGGAAGGCAAGAACTTTGGCTGCTTTTGCTGCGGCGCCAAGTTCTGTTCCGCCTACAGGTTCAATCATTATTACTGTGGAAACAACATCAAAACCACAGCCAAGAGTAAGAATTCCATCATCAATGCAAGAACCAATGGTTATGAGTTTAGCGCCCTCTATTCCTGCTTCTATGGTGAACGCAGCCCAATCAATATCCGTGAACTCGAAAGGAATTATTGTGGAATCACATGAATCAGCATAAGCTAAATCAGCTTTGTCTTCTGAATTAAGTGCTAAACCAGTTTTTGTGATTTGCATTTCTTGTATTTTGTAGGCTTTGGCCATTGCGTTTGAACAAGTGTTTCCGACATTAATCCTAACCCAGTTAGCGGTTATGGTCCATCCTGTAGTGGTTTTTACATATGGTGCAACATATATTGCGCAAACACCTTTTTTTGAAGAAACCATTGCGGCATAATTGCTTGAAGAATTAAGTTTTCCAGTAATTTTTATTGCATCACTCTTATCGCTTTTGTATGCAAAATAAATCCCTGTTTCGTTTACCCCTCCTTCTATGTTCCACTCAATAGAACCAACATAACCAACATCAATGCTTGAAGTATAATTAGTAACATGAACATCTCCAGGGACATAAGTGCATGAGCCATTATTGCACCCCCCTCCTTTGCAATCCTGTTTCAAATCTTCTTTTTGGTTACAAGAATTATACCAATAAGCGTTACCATTATAGCAAGCAGAGTAAAAGTGAGAAGTACATGTAGGAGTGGAATTACATGTTCCATTAGAACAACCCTTTCCTTGGCAATTCTGGACCAAGGATTCTTCTACCTGGCTATTTGAATAACAGTTATCACTACTGCATCCTTTTGAGAGATTTGTTCGTTGTTTATACACGTTACCGCTTTTACAGTAATTTGCTCCCCAGCTTCCCGTTGAAGAAGAACCGCATTCATTTTTCTTGCTCTCTCTTTGGTTACAGGAATTATACCAATAAACATCCTTGTTATAGCACTGGTAATATTCATGAGAATAACAACTAGGAGAATAATCACACGCTCCATCAGTACAACCGTTTCCCTCGCAATCTTGAATAAAATTTGTTTCAGAATCATCATTTGAATAACATGCATTATTACTACAACCCCTAGAAATATTTGTTAACCGCTCATAAACATTTCCATTGGAACAAAAAGATTCCCACCATTCTCCCTGCTCGGATTCCCCACAGTCTTGCTTTATTTCTTCCATTTGGTTGCATGAATCAAACCAATACAAATCATTGCCAGAACAAGAAGAATAAGCATGAGAAGTGCATGAAGGAGAAGAATTACATAAACCATTTGAACAACCTTTGTCTTCACAATCCTGAACTCTTGTTTCCTCTATCTGCCTATTTGAGAAACACGCTCCATTGCTACATCCTTTAGAAATATTTGTTCTCTGTTTGTAAACATCCCCGTTTTTACAATAATTTTCACTCCAATAACCAGTGAAAGGGTTTCCGCAATCCTCTACTTCTTTCCAATAATAAAAAAACCCGCACTCGGGAGAAGAAACATAAGAACCAACATATCTTTTTGGGTTACCAATCCCGCAAGTATAAACACCAGAATCAGTAAAATTTATTCCGAGAGAAACCAAATCAGTTCCTGCAATAGAAGCACAATCACAAGTGCTTGATTGGCATGGTTTTACACAGCCAACCAAATTATTTGAAGCAGCATAACAAGTGTAACCATAAGCTCCGCCGCAATCAACAGAACCCTCAGCACTAGCCATGGAAGAACCATTGCACCAAACATTGCCTGAAGAAGAAACAGCATAATTCACATGATAAAAAGTCCCATTCAGGTTCATAACCTCATTTTTAGGAATCCCTATTGCGGAAGAAGCAAATGAAAAAGAAAAAAGAAAACACAAGAATAAAAATAAGAAAGAAATTTTATTAAAATTTGATTTAATTGAACGCACAATTAGAATTTCTGTTAAAGGGATTAATATACTCTTGGTAGAAATTTTATCAACCTGCAGGTTGATAATTTTACAACCAAAAAGTTGATTTTTTAAAAAGGAAAAAATCTGAAGTAAAAGATTCTTTTTATAAGTTTTAATAGTTTTCTTGTTAAAAATTTTTTTAATTAAAGTTTTGCAAAATAATTTTTTAGAGTTATTCTTTTGTCCATTTTTGCATTTCTTTCAAAGCTTTTTCTGTTTCATCTAATTCAGATAATTTTTCTTCAAGGTCCTTTACCTGTTTATCAGCAGCACCCATTCTAAATCCCTTTAAATCATCAGCGAACTGCGCAACTTTCTTATTTTTTTTGTAAATAATTGAAGTGTTAACAGTTTCAGTTAATTGTTTCCTGTACTCAATATCATTAACAAACATTTTCACCATTGGCTGCCACTTTTTATCAGAAACAAGATGTGCAGGAAGCTTTACTGAATCAGCGTCTTTTCTGTAATCAGAATCAATCATGCTCTTAGCAACATGCTTCCAGTACAAAGGCTCAGCAAGTTTTTTTACTTGGTGGACCTGATGATACATTGAAGCGGAAAAATGCTGGTGTTTCCACTGGCCCAATTTTTGGGAATAAATTTTTTTTTTCTCCCTAAGCTCTTTCAATTTTGAATCAATTACGCCAGAATTAGGGTACGAAAGCTGGGGCCATTCTTTTCCATTATCATGAGCCTTTACAACCCCATTAACCGCAAGATAATGCTCTAAGGCTTTTCTTCTCTCCCCGTTCTTAGGTGCTTTAGGAAAAGTTTTTTCAAAATCCTTAATGGAAGCAACAACCCCGTGCATACAACTCACTCAAAAAATTTTAGGCAAAATAACGCAATATGAGTAAGGAGTTGAAGCTTAAAAAGGTTTTCAAACAGAAAAATGATTACAAGGTGAATAAATGTTTCCAGGAGGAGTAAATCCAAAACAAATGAACCAAATGATGAAGCAATTTGGGATAAAAAATGAAGAAATCAATGCAAAAGAAGTAACTATTTTGCTTACCAACGGAAAAAAACTGATTTTCAGCAATCCCCAAGTAACAAGCATCTCAATGAGGGGAACAAAAACATACACAATTGCAGGAGAAGCAAAAGAAGAAAGTGGAGTACCTGAAGAAGATATTGCAATGGTTGCAGAGCAAACAAATGTCTCAAAAGAAAAAGCAAAAAAAGCATTGGAAGAAGCAAACGGGGATATAGCAGAAGCAATACTAAAAATAAAAAAAGAATAAAAAAATCTTTTTAATTTTTATTGAAAAATAAGGTTATTTTTTGTTTCTAAAATAGTTTATGAATTATTATCAGCGCTTGGTGTATTTGAATCAATCAATGCATTTTGGTCAATCTGTAATTGATTTATATAATCCTCTAATTGTTTTGTTTGAGTCTTATTTTCTTTCTCAATCAATTCCAAAGCAAGAATAGCTTTTCCCTGAACCTTAATAGAGCCCTCAACAACAAGTTCATCCCCAGATTGAGTGGTTATATTTGATAAAGCAGATAAAGTTGAATTAGGGAAAGAAAAATTTCTATCAATATTCAAATCAGCATTGTAAAGCATAACACTGCTAGGAGAAGAAATAGAAATATATTTCATTGCCTCAAAACCCTGTTCTTTATCAAAAAAATTAATATCAGAAATATTTTGGGCAACAGAAGAAACATCAAAACCTTTCTTCAAAGAAATTTCAGCAATGTAAACCCATTGGTTAGCATCAGCACTTGTTTTCTTGAACTGGGAAGAAACTTTTGAAACACCCTCAACTTTCAAAACATTCTCATCAATCTCAGCTTTATTTGTATGAGAAGTCATTGCCCCCACCCTTATGGAAGAAAGTTCTTTCAAAGCAATAGTATCAAAAGACAAAGAATAAGTAAAAGCATTTTCCGTAGGAGAAGGAAGTTGATCTCCTGTATCAGTATTATTTCCTTTATCAACATAAAGCAGGCCCATGGCAAGCATACTCAAAGCCATTACTGCGACAACAAACAAACCAAGAAACCTTACAATCTGGGATTTATCCATAAAAACCAATAATAAAATAGTCGGCGCTATACGTTTAAAAACCTTAAACAGCTACTTTTTCTTTAGAAAGTTACTAGCAAAATGCTAGTAATAATAATGTATATAATATAAGGGTGGGCTGATGGCTGAAAAGAAAAGAAAAATGGTTAGCGTGAACTTCATAGGAAAAGAATTACTTGAAAACAGAGTATTTGATACAACACTTGAAGAAGAAGCAAAAAAAGCAGGAATCTTTGAAGAAAAAAGAAAATACGCTCCCCTGAATGTAATACTTGGCGAAAAAGAATTATTAGAACAAGTAGAAAAAGAATTAGAAGAAATGAAAGAAGGAGAAAAAAGAATAACAAAAATGCTTGCAAAAAATGCTTTTGGGGAAAGAGACGCAAGATTGGTAAGAGTAGTGCCATTACAAAACTTTTTAGAACAAAAAATAAATCCATTTCCAGGATTAGTTGTAAGAATAGCAAACGCAATGGGAAAAGTACAAAGCGTAAGCTCAGGAAGAGTAAGAATAGATTTCAACAACCCATTAGCAGGAAGAGACATAGAATACCACATAGAGTTAGTAAAAGAAATAAAAAACAAAAAAGAAATTGCTGAAAAAATATACGAAAAATATTACTCAAGAATACCAGGAACACAAAAAGAATATTCTGAAGGCAAATTAACTATTACAGCAACAGGAGATTTTTTGAAAAATCTGGAAAAAGTAAACGAAGCAATAAAAGGAATAGCAAAAGACTTTGATTTAGAACTAGAATTCAAAGAAATAAAAGTTACTGGAAAAGAAATAAAAGAAACTGCTTCAGTAGAAGAACACGTGCACGGACCAAATTGCAATCACGAACACGAAGAACAAGCTGCTGTAAAACAAGAAAAAGTTTTAGAAAAAACTGATACAGAAATAACAGGAAAAAAATTAGAGACAAAAGAAAAAAGCATTAACCAAATAGCAAAAGATATTGTAAAAGAAAAAAAAGGAACAGCACAATTCGATGTAACAAGAGACTCCTCAACAACAATACAAAGACCAAAGAAAAAAACAAAATAAATTAATAATGCGGGGCGATATGCCCCTCAATTTATTTTTATGGTTCATTCTTTGTTTGAAGTGCGTGCAGGTGCCTTCATTTTCAATAATAAAAAAGAACTTCTTTTAATGCAAAATACTAATGGCACATGGGGAATAGTGGGTGGGCACTTAGAAAAAAACGAAAGCATAGAAGAAGCGCTCCATAGGGAAGTAAAAGAAGAAACCGGGATGGAAATAGAAATAATTTCCCAATTAGGGACAAAAAATGATGGTGAATCTTTATTGTTGCTTTTGTTACAAAACACAAAAAAGGCAATGTAGTAAAAAGCCATGAACACTTGGATTTTGCGTGGGTGAAACTTGAAGAATTAAAAAAATATAAACTAACATTCCCTGAATTACCTGAAGAAGCTAAAAACGCGTTTAGAGTATTGGTTCAAAGCAAGAAGTAAAGCATTTCCAGTGGAGAAACTTTATTATACTTGGAGTTCCTATTCCTTGGACTGGTGAAGAAATGGCTGGATATGAGGATTTTGTTGATTTAGGCTACAAGCCCGGCGCAAAAGATGTGCTGGCTGTTTTTAAAGTAAAAGTTCCTGAATGGGAAACGCCTGAAAGAGCATTCGGGGCAATAGCTTCAGAGAGTTCAGTAGGAACTTGGACTGATTTGAATATATGGGCAAAGTACCCTCAAGTAAAAAAAGTTGCAGCAAAAGTATACAGCGTAGAGCACACTCCTGATGGTTACTGGATAAAAATAGCTTATCCTGAGGATCACTTTGAAATGGAAAACCCAAGCCAAATACTAGCATCAATCGCAGGAAATGTATTCGGAATGAAAGCAGTTGATTCACTAAAATTACAAGATATACAGTTCACAAAAAACATCGTGAAAAAATACAAAGGGCCTGGAGTGGGAATTGAAGGAATAAGAAAAATGTTCAAAGCAGAAAAAAGCCCATTAACATTATCAGTACCAAAACCAAAAGTAGGGATGACAACAGAAGAACACGCACAAATAGGATATGATATTTGGACAGGAGGATTAGATTTGCTAAAAGATGATGAAAATTTAACAAACCAAAAATTTAATCCATTCAAAAAAAGAGTAGAAAGAACATTAAAGTTGAGAGACAAAGCAGAAAAAGAAACAGGGGAAAAGAAAAGTTATCTAGTAAATATTACTTCGCCAACAGTTGAAGAAATGCTTGAAAGAGCGAGATATGTAAAAAAAATGGGTGGAGAATACGTAATGATTGATATTATTACTTCAGGATGGTGTGCACTAAATTCATTAAGAGAAGAGTGCGATGATTTAGGATTAGCAATTCATGCTCACCGAGCAATGCACGGAGCAATGACGAGAAACCCTGACCATGGATTCTCAATGAACTGTATATCAAAATTATCCAGATTAATAGGGGTTGACCAATTGCATATAGGGACAAGTGTTGGAAAACTAGTGAGCCCAAGAGAAGAAGTATTACAATGCCAAGAAGAATTAACTGCAAAAAAATCAAGAGCAAATATGAGAGAACATTGTTTAGAACAAAATTGGTACGGGTTAAAACAAACCTTCCCAGTATCCTCAGGAGGATTGCATCCTGGAATAGTTGATATGATATTCAAATTATTCGGAACAAATATTATGATACAACTTGGTGGAGGAGTGCATGGTCACCCAAAAGGAAGTTACGCTGGGGCAGTAGCAATGAGGGCAGCAATAGAAGCTTACCTTGACAAGCAAAGCGTAGAAGAAAAAGCAAAAGAATGCGTTGAACTAAAAGAAGCACTAAAAACTTGGGGAAGAACATTACCAAAATAAATCTCTAAAATAATGAAAATATTTAGTTCAAAATTAGCTTTATATATTCCTTGGAGAGTATTATTTTAGTATAATTACTCTGAGAGTGTTTTTGTGTCCAAAGGAAAAAAAAATAATAAATCTGTTTTTTTCGAAAATCTTTTAGCCCAAGCAACAATAGAATATCTAATTATAATTGGTGTAATAGTAATTATTTCTTTAGCAGTTGTTAGTTTAGTTGTTACTCAAACAGATTCAACAGGAAGCATTTCTAGTTCTGGCACCAGATTGAGCAATGCAAGCGAAGAAGTTAGTCTTACTGAACTTATAATTGATGATACAGAAAATGCTTTGCTTACTATAAAAAATAATTCACGCGCCCGTTTTTATGTAACAGGAATTAATATTGGGGGCACTGTAAGTAATTATAATGAGTTGATGCGTGTTGGAGAAAAAAAAGTTTTTTCCTTAGATACTAATGGTAGTAGTTGTTCCTGTGCAAATACAACAAGTAATACTAAACAATGTGATATTGATGTAAACACATTGTCAGTTTATGGATTAACTCATGTTCATTACTTATCCCTGATAGGTAATTGTACTCAGGAAGCAAGCCCGGTTGATTTGAATGGGGTTGTCCAGCCTATTGCAGCAGCTTTTTTTTCAACGGATTTTACTTATGACCCTGATTTATCAGAGTTAGTAGAAATTGTTGATGGAAACTATGTAATGACTGATTCTAACTCACAACTTGTTTCTGTAATTGATTTGCAATTAGTGGATATAATTGCTAATGATATTTTTAGTTATACTGGAGCAGACCAAACATTTACTGTTCCTGCAGGGATAACTTCCATTGATGTAAAACTTTGGGGCGGCGGTGGGGGCGGGGGCGCTATTGGTGGTTGGAGTTATGGGTTTCCGGGAGGAGCTGGAGGATATGCTGGAGGAACACTAGCGGTAACACCTGACCAAAATATTACTATAATGGTTGGGGCAGGAGGAAATTCAGGAACTGTTCCAAACTCAAGCCCTAATTATGGTGGAGGAGCCAGAAACTGTAACACAGGGAGTGATTGCAGATACGGAGGACAAGGAGGAGGAAGATCAGAAGTAATTGTTGGTGAAACTAATTTTATTATTGCTGGTGGTGGGGGCGGGGGTGGATCAAGTAGAGCTTCAACCGGACAATTTGGTGGAGCAGGAGGAGGAAGTTATGCAAGAGATGGAACCTCATATACTGCTGCTTGTAAAGGACTAGGAGCTACATATTTAGTTCCAGGTGGTGCAACATCAGGATGCGCTAATGCACAAGGAGAAGCAGGGACACAATACTTCGGAGGAAATCCAGCATCTAATGCTTATGGTGGCTCAGGAGGAGGAGGTTATTTTGGGGGAGGTGGCGGAGGTTACGGAGAACCCAATGATATGGGTGGGGGCGGTGGAGGAAGCAGTAATGTAATCGGTCCCTCAATTACAACTGTTGGTGATTACACAATACAAACTTTTACTAATAGCGGAAACTTTATTGTACCCTCAGGGAGCACAAATGTAGAAGTACTAATTGTCGGAGGCGGCGGAAGTGGAGGAGGAAGACATGGTGGTGGTGGAGGTGGAGGTGGAGTTTTACATTTAACGGATGTACCAGTCTCTACTGGAAGTTACTCAATAGTTGTTGGAGCAGGGGGGCCTGCTGTTGGCGGAACTAGTATTGATGGAGTTAATGGGGAAGACAGTTCAGCTTTTGGTGAAACCGCGAAAGGCGGAGGAAGAGGAGGATCATATTGCTCAGGAACTGTAGATTTAAATGGAGGAAGTGGAGGAGGAGCTGGTCACCAAGATTGTGGAAATACTGCAGGAGTAGCAACACAAGGACAACCTGTTTCTCACACAGGAACAGGATACGGAAATAATGGAGGCGCTAGTCCAACTGGAAGCAATGAAGGTTCAGGAGGAGGAGGAGCAGGAGCAGTTGGAGAAAATTCTATTGGTGATGTATATGGCGGTGCTGGTGGAAATGGAATTCTAATTAATATTACAGGAGAAGATTATTACTGGGCAGGGGGAGGAGGCGGTGGCGGTTGGACAGAACCAGCAGGCAACGGCGGACTCGGCGGAGGAGGTGGCGGCGGCGGAGCAAATGGTGGCGCAGCCGGAACAGGGGGAGGAAGTGCACTTAATAGTGGAGCAACAGGTAGCAATACAACTGCATGCAATGGAGGAGCAGGTGGCGCAAACACGGGGGGTGGAGGAGGAGGATCAGGACAATGGTGTGATTGCGGATGGTATGGATATAGTGGGGCAGGAGGCTCAGGAGTTGTAATAATAAAATATTTAACTAATTCAATTCCAACTAATAATTATAATGAATCACTAACAGGATGGACTAATTTATCAACAATAGCAGGAAATGGAATTATTCCTGGAAATTCTTCTGACACTAATAGAGGAACAGCAGGAAATGGTGGAGCAATAGATACAGTAGGTAATTCTGGCAGAGTAGTTATTTCTTACCCAGACCAAGAAATAGTAACGTATTTAGAAACAGGAACTCCTGATTCAGGAATTGATATAAGCGAAGGATACATAGCACTAGGTGGTAACGAATGAATAAAATAAAAATTATTTTAATTTTACTTTTTTTATTATCACTTAATACAAGTGTTTTAGCAGTTGCCGAAGGATGTTACACTTCAAGTGGAGGATATAGTTGGCGTTATTCATCAGGCTCAGAATCATGTGATACAGTATGCGCAGGGTTTGGAGGAATAGATCCAAATAATCCTTATTGTACAATGTATGATCCTGGATGCGAAGCATGTCTTTACTTTAACCCTGGTGCTTCATGTGTTGATGGAGACATGGGAGAAGGACCAACTTTTAGTGGAAGCTGTAATGCATCCGGATGGTATGCAATGGATTGCGCTATATATGAACCTAGTTATATTAGGTTATGCACTTGTGCTACCACTTGCTTCACCCCTTTAGCAGTAATACTAACAACCCCTTATGATAACCAAGTCTTCAATGACACCACGGGATTAAATCAAACACTTTCATGTGAAGCAGAAGGAACTAATGGGATAGAAACAATTACTCTTCATGTTCGAGATTCATCTTTAGTTGAAGTTTATAATGAACCAGTTGCAGTATCCGGAACAGAGGTTACCCAAAATTTTAATTATACTTTTCCATCAGCAGCTCCTTATTCATGGGCATGCGAAGCATGCAACACAGCTGAAGGATGTATTACAACAAGTTACAATGACATAAATTTTGCTCCAGTTGAAACTATGACAAAAACTTTTGCAGACACAACCCAAAAAGCATGGAATACAAGCAGTGGATCCCAAACACCACTCTCCCCAGGCAATGCTTCTTATGTGGAATATACTTCAGAACAGTACACTGCCGCAACAACCGCAGACAGTACTAGAAATGCTTGGCATGGAGCAATAGAAGCTTCAAGTTATGAAAACTTGTTATTCAAATTCACACTTAATCAAAGCATAAAAGCATCTAACGTAAAAGAACTTTTATTTAACTGGGTTGGGTATGATGAACAATCAATGACTGGCATGTGGCACGCGAATAGTGCAAATAAAAGCTTTAAAATTTTTATTTGGAATTTTAATAGTTCAGCTTGGGAAGAATTATACTCAACAACGACATCAAAATATAGTGATCAAAATTATTTATTCCCAATTATTGATGGATCCGAGCCAAATGTAAGTACTGTAATAACAAATTACATTGGGTCATCAAAAGAAATTTATTTTGCAATCTCAGGGGATTTTTATGGAGGAGCATATGCGGGAAGCTGTCCTTACTTGTTCCTCTCTGATGGAAATGAGTATAAATTTCACACAGATTTAATGGGGGCACCCCTTGCAAAAGACGCTAATATCTTCAAACCAGAGTATTACAATGGAGGAATTTATTCGCTAGGGGATTTTACTCCAGTTAATGGAACCTATAAATTAAAAGTAAGAGAAACAATTGAAGAAGCAGATTATTTTGATGAAGCAAAACTAATTTTGGTTGATACCCCAAAAGGATATGAAGTAATGAATAATTGGAGCCTTACCTCTCTATTAAGATATTCTTCCCCAAAAGATTTTGTAACAATTAAAGATCCTAAAAACCCAATCTCTGCGATTGATAAAAAAGGAAATAATGTGCTTGAAGAGATTACAAAAAATGATGGAATCCCAGTTCCTCTTTCATCCAAGGATGATAAAACTAGCGTAATAGTTGATTTTGGGAATATTGAAAGACCTGAAAATGCAAAACTCATTCTTACTGAATGGTCTTATTATGTAAACAGAATTAATGCTGATAAATCCCCTTATTCAATGGGAACAACAATTGAAATGATGAATGACAAAAATGAGTGGGTGGTAAAAAAAATCATTGGAAGAAACGGAGGATTTAATAGAAGCCTAATTTTTGATGTCTCAGATATTTTGGAAAAAAATAATACTAAAATGAGAATAACCTTATACAATCAACCGACTTATATTGGAATCCTTGACCAGGTAATGCTTGATGATTCTGTCCCAGTGGATATTAATGTAACATATGTTGATGCGAGCGTTGCTGATTTAGGTTATGCCGGTGCAACTAATTACACTTATCCATCACTAACCCAAGGAGGAAGCTCTGATGATGCAAAAAATCCAGTTGACCCCAAATCTCTAATGTATGGAAATTTTACAAAATACGGTGATGTAAAACCATTGCTAGAAAAAACAGATGACAAGTTTGTCATAATGGCTTCCGGTGATGAGTTAGCACTTGAATTCAAAGAACCTGAAAAATCAATTGGTGCGGAGAGGCATGCTTTCCTTTACGCGGATGTATTTTATAGCATTAAAAGTACGGTAAAAAAATTTTTAACGGACAATATTTATCCTTTGCCTTTCCATGGAATGAAAACCTATTCTTATCCCGAAGAACAATGGAAATATAGATGGGATTCAAATTACAGAGAATATTTAGATACATGGAATACAAGAACAATTGAGAAAACAAAAGGTACTCATACAATGTATGAAAATTCTTCCCAACTCAGCCTCAAGTATATTCCTGAATACGCTTCATCAGGAACTTTTACTTCAAACAAAATAAATCTAAAACAAGCAAAAAAATTATCTTTAATTACCTTTACTGCAGAGACCCCAGTAGGAACCACAGTTAAATTCCAAATAAGGTCGGCTGATACTAACGAAGGACTTGATACAGCAACATGGTTAGGTCCTGATGGAACAGGAGAAACTTATTACACAACAACTAATCAAGAAATAAGTTCAGTTCATGGAAATCCAATATGGGCGCAATGGAAAGCTTATTTATCAACAACAGTATCAACTCTCACTCCAAAATTAACTGCTGTAGATTTAGTTGTCAAAAATAAAGTGGATGAAACCAGTTGGGCTACTTTTATTACAGGAAACGGAACAAGCACAGTGTGGAGCGCTTTTACTCCTGTTCAATATTTGAACGGAGGAAACATTGATTGGTATTACTCCGCTTACAATTCAGTTGAGGAACCTTGTTCACTTTTAAGCGAATGGACTTTATTAGAAATGACAGAAGGCACAGGTCAATTAGGAGGAGTTACAAGTAATTATTTATGCCTCAGAGCATTAATGCATCCTGATGAAAATGCAAATAAAAGCCCTGAAATAACAAGCATGAGTATTGGCGTTCAAAGGTAATTCTTTTCCAAAAGAAACAAAACAATGAGGATTATTTATGTATGATACAAATCAAAATAATCAAAACCAAGAAATAGGGGCTGTTGGCGGGGAACAGAGAAGCAGTGCTCCTCCAGAAGTGATTCAACCTGAAAAACCAATTCAAGAAGAAAAAAAAGAGACAAAGAATAAAATAATTCTAATTTTGGCAATCTTATTAATCCTTGTTTTTTTAGTTTGCGCGATAATACTATTTGTTTTCCCATCGTTATTGCCTTTTAATGAAACCCTCAAATCCCAATACTCTTGCGTTGGAGAGACATTTGAAAACTCTGTTCTCTGCCCAGATTCAGATAAAAATTTAGTTAGTGATGTTACCACAGTTTTATCTGGTTCCTGCACTAATATAAAAAAATGTGAATATATATGCAAAGAAGGATATGAATATGAAAATTCTGTTTGTGTAAAAAAATACTGTGTTCTTTCAAATAATTTAGATCTCGCCGGATCAATTGTTGCAATATCCTCTTCAGGCAGAGACACAAATTTTGGGGTATCGCCTTTAGGTGCAACAGCCCCATATTTCCTTATTTTTGACAACAATTTGCTTATTGAAACCGCAATAAATCCTTACTTAGAAAAAAATCCTGACCAAGTTGTTGCTGAATGGTTAGCTGGGAAAGGGGTAAAAAAAATAGTGGTAAGCGACGCCACCACTTTATTTGAATCAAACCTAAACAAAAATAAAATAGCTTGCTTAAAAATGAGCGGCAAAATAAGTGATTTAGTTGGGGCAGGTCAGAATTTATCAGTTTACAGTTATGCATCAAACAACTGCAAAAGCGTTGATTCAATTAGCCTTGCAGGGCCAAAGCTTGCTATCACAACTATTCGCCCCGATTTGAATAGCCCAATCTCATCAAGCCCTAGTTCAATAAAATATTTCTTAATATTTGAAAATGGCAAATTCGTTGAAGCAATAAAAAATGATTTTAATATTTTAAGCAAGAATTTTGAAAGTGATATTGCGCAAATGCTTTTCAAAAAAGATGTTAACAGAGTGGTTTTAGGATACAGAAATATTCCACTTGTTATTGAATTAATGCGCCCAAAATTAGAGTGTGTGGTAGCCACAGGATTGGTCAGCGAAGTTATAAAATAAAAATTTGAGAATGATGCTTATGAAAAAGAAAAATACAAAAAAATTAAAAGCTCCTAAAAAAAGATCTTTGTTAAAAAGGGGCAAATTAAAAAAATCTGTAATAGCTTCGCACTTCTTACTTAAAAAAATAATTTTGCTTAGCTTTATTATTTTAGTAATAATAATTGCGATTGGGATATCTGTTCAGCAAAACAAACCAACTATTGGGCAATTTGTTTGTAAGGGCATTGTGCCTAAAAATGCGGTTCTTTGCTCAAATGATGACATAGGATTGATAAAAAATACAAGCATAACCCTGGCTCCTTTTTGTACCTATGAAACAAAATGCCAGTATATTTGTGGTCAAGAATATAAAAAATGGGAAAATAATTGTGTTGACTTAAATGCACCTATTAATTTTTGTGTGGGCGATGTGCCTAAAAATGCGGTTCTTTGCGAGGAGGATAATTCAAATTTAGAATGGAGTTCCCTGAATACATTGGTTTCTTCTTGTACTCCTGATAAAAAATGCGAATATGTTTGCGAATCCGGATTTATAAAAGAGGGGGCACGTTGCCTTAGAGAATATTGCGAACCTGTTGAAGACCTTAATTTTTCTGGTTCAGTAATTGCAATAACTTCTCAGAATGGAGATTTTTCTTCAGGAGTATCTCCATTGGGGACAAAAACAGCATTTTTTTTAATATTTAATAATAACAAATTTATTGAGGCTGCAAAAAATCCTTATTCTCAAGAAGAAAGTGATGTTGAAAGAAATGTTGTCCAGTGGCTGGTTGATAAAAATGTGGAAAAAATTGTTCTCGCTGATGCAGATATTGAGTTTGCTTCAAAAATAGGGGCAGCTGGAATAAAATGCTTAAAAATAACTGGTAAAATAGCAGCTATTATTGGGCAAGAGGAAAATATTGATACAAACAAACCCGTTTCATATAATGGGGGCCAGCTTGTTATTAATGGAAAAGATTTTTTTAAAGAGGTAATTGAAGAAAGTGTTATCCAACTAAGCAAAGGAGGAACCCAGAGCTCGGAAACTTTTTATTTGAATCAAGGGGACGAAATTACTAGCAAGGATTTTAATGGAAAAGGAATAAACCAGGAATCAATTGTTTTTGCACTCTGCCCTTGCAGCAATTTATCTTCAATACAAATAGATATAGGATTAAGCGATTCAAATGATTATTCTTACTTGAAATGGAAAACCAGTGAAGAAATAAAATTACAAGCAACAATTATCTGCGATAATAATGTCAGCACATTAAAAGAAACACTTAGTTCAATCGGAAAAGTAGTTTCAATCGACCCCGCAGGGTTATGCAAACCAAATACTTCGCCGTGCTGTGTGGTAATGCCAAGGAAATCTATACAATAATTGATTTGTAAGATTTTTTTGGTTTGATTTGTCAAAAGAAAAAGTTTATTAACAATGAAGCGATTAGTAGTATCGGAAAATTTGCCTTTAAAACAAAAGAGATTAGGTTATAGGGTGGTAAAATGAGTCTAAGTACACTTACATTCGGAAGCATGAACAGTATTAATGCTAATTCTCACACAAGAGGAAAAGTAAAAGTAATTAAAGCAGAGAAATTTGTGGGCATGGAAGCAGTATGCATAATTGGAAGATTAGTTGAAGGAGCAGTGGCAAAAAAAATGCATGTTTCCGGAAATAATTCTACACAAATAATTAGCGTTGAATCAAAAGTAGGGGACGGTTATTGCACAAAACAGGGAGCACAAGTAGTTCTAATGGTTGAAGGAATAAATAAAGAAGATTGCCCCACAGGGGTAGAAATAATATTTGAGAAAGGCGCTGATGAAGCAGTAAAATCAAAAGGAAAAATAATAATTGCATAATACAGTCTTTTTGAGAGTGTATAGAGCTGATTGCTTGACCGAAAAACTTAACTTAAGTTCAGACACTTGTATAAGCATGGTTCAACTATCTTGGAATAAACACAAACACGTGCATTTTCACAATACTTTGCTTGCTAAGGAAAACAAGGAATTAATTTTGTACGCAATTGTATTATTTGTTTTGCCTTTGTTTCCATTAAACCAACTTGTTGCAGGAACAATAATCAATGCTTTGTTGATAAAAACAGCGATAACCTACAAATCAAACAAAGTTTTTTTGTTGTCTATAATACCAAGTACAGGAGCGCTTGCAGGAGGGATTCTTTTCAGCAACCTGGCAAGCCAATTAATTTTAATGCTTCCAATAATCTGGTTAGGGAATTTAACAATAATGTTTTTGATGAAAAGCCTTTATACAAAGAAGGGTAAAGAATTTTTTTACTCAGCTTTATTTTCAGGAACAGCAAAAACAATATTATTATTCAGTGCATCTGTTTTTCTTTTCTCACAATCACTCGTCCCTGTGTTGTTCCTAACAATGTTTGGAATAAACCAGCTGATTACCGCTGAAGCAGGCGCTATATTAGTGGCAGCTACAAATTATATTGCTAAAGAAATTTTCTAAATAGCAATTAAAAAAAGAATCAAAACTTTCCTTCATAAGCTCTAACTTTTTTCTTTATTTTCTCAAGCGTTTTTTCATTAGGCTTTATGTGAGAATTATTCAGCGCTTCGCCGAGCAATGCTTTTGTCCCGCCATAATCATGCCCTGGCCAAAGAATAATTCTTTTATCAAGAGTTGAAATAAAAGCAAGGGATAAATCAAGTTCTAAATCATTCCCCCCATAAGCGGTTGTCCCAATCCCTTTAACAAACAAAGTGTCTCCGCTGAACAAATTATTTTCAATTAAATAACAAACACTGTCACCTGTGTGGCCGGGAGTGTGTAATACTTCAATAGCAAGTCCTGCAGCACTAATTAATTCTTTTTTTCCAAGCACATCTTTTTTAGGGAGAAATTCTTTCGCCCCAATTGATTGAAAATATTTTAAGAGCTCACAGTGATCAGGATGATTATGGGTAAGCAAAACCATTTCGACCAAAAGATTATTTTTTTTCAAAGCATTTAGAATTGTTTTCAAATCCCCTGTTGGGTCAATAAGAATGCATTTTTTCAAATTCTCTTTAAAGACTAAATAAGAAAAATTATTGTCAAAACCTTGAACTTCAAGCTGAATTACCTTAACCATAAAGAATTTATAATCGGAAAGAATTATTATTAGTATCCTCTTTTTTTCTCAAAAATACAACGTTTTTAATCCTTCCCTTGCAGAAACTATTTTAACAAAAAGCGGAGCTTTTGTTAAACATGCCTTGGTCGTCCAGTGGTCTAGGATCTACCCCTGTCAGAAACTTTTTCAAAGTTTCATCAAAAGCACTACCCTGCTTCGCGGTGTAGAGCAGAAAAGTTTACTGTTCGGGTGGGACCCGGGTTCGAATCCCGGCCAAGGCGTAATTATACAATTTTTTGGACAAACATAAGCCTGTTTTTTATACTTCTTAAGGACTATTTATTTAGTGAATTTATGCCAAAAATCTCTATTACACTTTTATTCTTTCTTTTTTTATTTACAGGCCTTGCATTCTCTTCATCCATAAGGACTATGGTTGATGAAGAAATAGGCCTTATGCTTGAGGGAAAAACAATTGTAATTGACCCGGGGCATGGAGGAGCATTTACCGGCACAGCATATCCTTTAGGAGGAAAAGCTGATTTCATAGAAAGAGATGTTGTTCTAGAAATATCGAAAAAAATAAAGAGTGAACTGGAATCCAAAGGAGCAAAAGTTTTTTTAACAAGAGAAAGCAACGAAACAAACCCCAAATTTTCTACGAGAAGAAATACTGCTGATGTGCCAAATTCTATTTTAATAAGTATTCACTTAAATGGAAGCAATAATTCCTCAGCAAAAGGAATTGAGATTATTTATGATAAAAGAGCAGTTAAGCAGGAAGAAAGCAAGAAACTCGGTGAAGCAATTATAGAGGAATTGAAACCAATTTTTTATGAAGTACGTGGAAAAGGATTAAAAGATGTAAAAGAAGTAGGAAAAGAAGAGCTAAGCGTGCTTTACAGTCCACAAAGCAAAAAAAATCCTCTCAGACCCTCTATTCTCATAGAAGCAGGTTTTTTGACCAACCCGAGTGACAGAATTTTTTTGTCAAATGATTTGGGGAGAGAAAAAATAGCGAAAGCGATTTCGGAAGGAATACAAGAATATTTTTCTGCAAAAAGCAATATGACAAAGGAAAGCATTGCTGCAAAAAGCAGTAAAGAAAAAATAGCTGTTTTAGGCAATACTCTTGTGGGGACAAGCAGTGGAACAAAAAACACTGTGCAAAAAGAATTTTTTTCTGAACAACAAACAACCGAAAAAAGAATTGTTAAGATAACTGAGGAAGAACAGCAGATAAAATTAGAAAATATTAGCGATACTAACAAAGATTTGAAACCAGTATATATTGTTTTTCTTCCATTCGGAGAAAAATTTTCTCCTGAAGGTTTGTCAATAGTTGAATTGAAAAAAATATTTTGGGGGGCGGATTATTTGTCAAAAAATAGAGTTCCGCTTGGATCAAAAAACCTTGATTTTTGTGGCGCATATTCTGTTGATGGAAATAAAGAACTTGAAATAGATTTTGCAAAAGCATATGGTAATATGACAAGAGTGTGCTTCAAAGAAAACACGTTTGAGGAAAAAACTTTTTCAATTAAAATTTTGGGTTGGAATAAAAAAGAATTTGCATTTATTGCTGCACAGGATAATGGGAAAATAATTAATAGATTTGATGAAGGGGAAATAACAAAAATGTTTTATCGAAATGCACTAGAAAAGGCAGAACCTGTAATAGCCCAGCGCACCCAATCAGCAACAAAATATTTGGCAAAGCAAAGCAAATTGTGGGGGTGGGATGTTGCTGATGATGAGTGTGAAACAAATTACTGTGATTCAGAACAATTCATGGTTTCACAAATAAGAAAAATACAAAAAGTAATAAATAGAGGGCTTTCACAGGAAGAAGAACAGAAACTAGTGAAAACATATGCTTTCTTGAAAGAAGATGGTTTCTCAGAGGATTTCTTTTCCGATTTTAAGAAAAGCCTTAGCGAAAAAATATTTGAGGCACCTGAGTGGTTTAAAGGAAAAAACGGATTGGGGGAGTTTTTTAGCGGAAAAATAAAAATTGTTCCTGAAAAAATAACTAATCCTGGATTGTACCAAGTAATAAGTTATTTTGAGTCAGCTAATCAACCGGATTTAGATGCTTCGTCTCCAGAAGGAAAGCTTCTTTCGGAAACACTCAAAGAACAAATGTTTTTCGACGGAAAGCCAAACGGAACTATAATAATTGAGTTGAAAAAAATAAAAGATGCGGAAAGCGTTGCCCCTTGGCTGAGGATACCTGTTGACGGTTCACTTGGGCTTGATGGGCACAGGAATGGCTACGGCTCACTAGTTGCTGATGGTCCTGCAATTGTATGGGAAGTAAAATCAAACGGAGAAAAAATAGTTATTCCACTTGCATTAGCAGGAAGCAATCCTGTACAATGGATTCATTCAAAAGAAACTTATTCCTCAAAAGGCGGCGGGTTATCAATAAAACCAACAGGGTCATACTCAATAATTCTTGATAAGAATTCGTTTGAGAGCGTGGGAGAGGCAATTGAATCACAAGGAGAAATGATTCTTGCTGATGAAAATAATGAAGAAGCAAATTTTTTATTTTCAAACGAAGAATTGGGGGAAATTTATCTTGATGAATCAGAACAAACAGAGACAACTGAAAATCAGGAAGAACAAAACTCTGTTACCCAAAATGTTTTAAACAATGAAAATTCAGAACAACAAGTAAATTCGCAAACAGGCTCTGCAGAACAAAAATTCATTTTCCCTTTCAAAACCGAGTTCTTGATTGTAATTATAGTATTTGTTTTACTTTCTGTTGCTTTTCTTTTATCTGCAAAAAAATGGAATAAGGAAAACCCTAAAAGAAGAAGAAACAAAGAAGAATATTGATTAAAACGCAGGGCAAGTGAAGAGTTATTAAACACAAATAAACAAAATTTTGTAATGAAAAAACCTGAACTGATTTTGCCAGCCGGCACATTGGATATGCTAAAGGCGGCGGTGCTTAATGGGGCTGATGCTGTTTATTTTGGGGCAAAAAAATTTAATGCAAGAATTCCTGCAAAAAATTTTGAGGAAGAAGAAATAAAAAAAGGAATTGATTTTTGCCATTTTTATGGAAAAAAAGCTTATTTAACAATAAATATTTTGCTGAAAGATTCTGAAATAAAAGAAGCAATTGAACTGGCAAAAAAAGCTTACTGTTTAGGAATTGATGCAATAATAGTCCAGGATTTGGGATTCATTAGGGCATTAAGAGAATTACTTCCTGAATTGGAAATACATGCTTCTACACAAACAACATGCCACAATGTACAGGGGGCAGAGCTGCTCGCAGAATTAGGGGTTAAAAAAATTGTGCTGGCAAGAGAACTAACCATTAATGAAATCAAAGAAATAAAACAAGCAATGATTAAACACAATGTGGAGATAGAATGCTTTATTCATGGCGCACTATGCTTTTCTTATTCAGGGCAATGCTTGTTTAGTTCATTCGCCTTCAATAAATCGGGGAATAGAGGGCAATGCTTACAACCATGCAGATTAGAATATGATTTATATGAAAAAGAAAAAATGACAAAACTTTTTGGGCAAAAAAAGAAATTTGTGTTATCAATGAAAGATTTGAATACATTGCATGTAATCAAAGAGCTTACTGAAGCAGGAATAGATTCATTTAAGGTAGAAGGAAGATTGAAAGGAATAAGCTATGTTGCGGCTGTAACACAAGCATACAGAAAAGCAATTGATGATTGCTTTGTAGGAAATGAAAAAAAACTTACTCGTGGCGATGAAAACTTTATGAAAATCGCTTTCTCCAGAGAACCAACAAAAGGATATGCATTTGAAGAAAAAGAAATGACTTATATTGAAAGCCCTGCCCATAAAGGAATTCTTGTTGCAAAAGTAATAGGATTCAACCAAGGAACGCTGAAACTCGAATTATTCGAACCATTGCAGCAATGGGATAGGATAGCAATTGTAAACAAAGAACGTCCTGAAGAATTTGAAATAAAAAAAATGTTTATAGGGTCAAAAGAAACCCAAAGCGCATTTCCTGGCCAATTCGTTTTCATCCAAACTGGGGAAAGACCTTTTGTTGAAATGGGTGCACAGCTATATATGGTCTCAAGCAGAGCACTCGCCAACATTGCTTTTGCCTCATTGAAAAGAAATTCCCGGGTAAATTATGATTTACGTGTTTTTGTGGTTGAGGGGCAGGAATTAAATGCTGTTGCTGAATTTGTAAACAAAAAAGTAAGGATTGGTTCAGGATTTATTTTAAGCAAATCAAAAACAACCGAAACAACAAGCGACCTTATAAAAGAAAAAGTTTTTAAGTCCTCAGAGTTTTTTGCGCCAGGAGATTTTTCCTGCGAAATAAAAGGAAAACCATTTGTGCCTTTAAGCATTCTAAAAGATTTCAAAGCAATAATTGCACAAAAAATGGAGGAAAATCTTTTTGAGGAAAACAGGAAAAAAATTGATGAACCCAGTTTTCTTAACAAGTTTAATGCGTTGCTAAAAATTGAAAATAAAATTTCTCCTGCAAGCGAAAATATTTCTTTTGTTGTTTTTGTTGAAAATGATACTTCTCCAAAAATGATTTCTGAAATAAACAAGCACAAAGAAATTTCCGCGATTGTTCAATACTTTTTAGGGCAAAAGGAAAATGTTTTTATGAAAAAGGAATTTGGTGAAAAAGAATTTTTTGTAAAATCGCCAAATATCCAGACAACAAACCAATTGAACGCATTTAATTTAATTACAAAAAATGAGAATATTGTCTGCTCTAACGTAGGTGCACTATGGATTGCTGTTCAGAGAAAAAAATCCAGTAAAGAATTCAAATTCTGGGTTGACAGGGAATTAAATACATTTAATTCTTTAACAGAAAAATTAATGCTTGAAATGGGTGCTGAAAAAATCATTCCTTCAATTGAATGCTCTTTCGTGCAGGTAAGCGAAATGAATTTTAGTGGAAAACTAGTCCCTCTGGTTTTCTTTTACCCTCTATTGATGACATCAAAAGCATACTCAAAAAATCCTGCTGTAAAAACAGGAGATTATTTGCTTGTGGACAGAAAAAAATTTGAGTACAAAGTAAAATTAGATGAAAACAAGTTGCTCCGAATATACAATCCTGTTCCTGTTGATATGCTATTTGAGTTAGAAAAATTTTCTGGATTTGGATTAGCGGGAATTGATTTGATTTCAATGAACGAAAAAGAATCCTTGCATGCAATCAAATTTGCGATGGAAAAACTTTTGGGAAAAAATCCTGCAAAAAAATTTGCCTCATTCACAAGAGGGCATTACAAAAAAGAACTGGAATAACTTGCTTAAAAAAACAAAATTTGCTTCGAGAACAAAATACTAGAGTCTTTATGCTTCAATCATTTTCTTCAAATCAACTTTCTTTATTGTTATCTGAAGAGAACCAGCTGCTTTTCCTGAAAGCAATTCACCAGTAACAGGAGTAAAGCCAGAACTGCTGATTAAAGCATTCATCTTTAACCTGACTTCTTTTCCTTTTACCTCGATTTTTCCGCTCAAAGCATTAACCTCGAATTCGCGCTTGTAACTAATCTTTTCTACTGTTCCGCGCTGGCCGTGAGAAATAATATCAAAGTCCTTCAAAGCGCCTTTGCCTCCTGAAATAAAGCCATAACCAATGTCATTTTCCTTAGCAAAAGTCTCAAGAGCAGGAAAAATTTCTTCCCCATCATCCAGAATAACAGTATAAGTATTACCCATGAAACCACCAAACAACTACAATCAATTTACTTAAACAATCATTTAAATAACTTAACTAAAAGGAGCAAAATTAAGGCAAAGTACTGAGAAAGTGTTTCATAAAAGTTATTTTACTTTAATAGTACGGTATTTTTTTACCCTTAAACCGGGTTTTTGCCATTCCTCAGGAGTTAACCCTGCTTTCATGCACAAATGCCTTAAGAAATCCTCTTTTTTTGGGAGCTGTTCCCACACACTTGGCAAAAAAGTAGCTTGGTTAAATCCCTTTGAAATGATTAACCCGTCTTTTCCCGGAGAAATTTTTTTAAGCAAATCCTCTGCACTGGAAAAGTCAAATCCCATTGGGTCAGTAAGCACTGAAATCTCAAACGCGAGAGAAGAAAATTCTTCTTTGCGCAAAGAAACAAACCGTGGATCAGAAAAAGCAGCAGCATAAGCATTTTCAATAATATCTTTGTACAAAGGCTGAAAAGAAGTCAAATGGCCAATACAGCCCCTCAATTCTTTTCCAATCATTAAAGTAACAAAACAAGCTTTTTCTTCAAGCAATTTTTTAGGAACTTTTTTCATTTCCTTTTCATCCAGTTTAAGCAAACAATCATTCCGAAGCGAATACTCTACGGATTTCTTTGCTAATTCAAGGCAAAATTTTTTTTCTTTTGCATTCAAAGAAAATTCTTTTGTTTTTCCAGACATATTACTTCCCTTCCTTATCAATAAAAGCAATTGATGCATATCCTACAACATTATTTTTGTTCCCTGAAGTGTCCCCTGAATTCTTGTATTCAAGGAGCAAAGGTTTCCATCCATATTTTTTTGCCAAAATAATTAAAACAGCAATACCTGTTTTGCCGCAAGCATCACCTGATTCAATAAATGTATTTAAGTCAAGTTTAAGAACAGAATCAATTGACTCAGAATCAGATTTTTTTGCTAAATCATACGAAAGATAATGACTCAAATCAGAGCTTGCAATGAACACAGTTTCTTTTTCAGAAAACTTTTCAATGATTTCACCAAGCTTCTTTGCAGAAATTTCACCATAAATAATAGGAGTAAAAGCAAATTTTTTCAAAACCTTTTGAAGAAAAGGAACTTGTACCTCAAGGCAATGCTCCTGATCATTTTTAATAACAGGCAAATCATTTTTTGAAACACTTATTGAGCCTAAAGGAGTAACCCATTTTCCTTCAAAACTATTTGCTCCCTCAACAAAGTCATGATGGCTTGGGCCAAAAAGAACAATACGCTTTGGCTTTGCTTTTTTTAAAGCGCTGAAAGCAAAAGCAGCAACCTGTCCTGAATAAACATATCCTGCATGAGGAACAACAAGAGCCCTGAGTTTTCCGTTTATTTTTTTCTGTTCAGAATTTTTTAAAAAACCACCAATCATTTCAGAAAGAGCTTTTTTTCCAGACGGGTAAAAACTCCCTGCATACAAAGCATTCCTTGTAGTTTTTTGTTCCCTCATAATAGTTTCACTTTCATAAATTAATCAAAAATTCCTTTAATTTTTTCTCCGCACCTAATGCATTTCCCTTTGTTTAATTCAAGAACCTGCGCATTAAACCCATCTCTCTTAATGAGCAAAGTATTGCATTTAGGGCAATAAGTATTTTCATTTCCCGCCCTAATATTTCCCCCATAAACAAAATTTAATCCAGTTTCTTTTCCAATTCTTACTGCGCGCATAATTTCCTCGGAACTTGCCGGTCGCACATTATTCATTCTGTGAGTAGGAAAAAAAGCGCTAACATGCCAAGGGATATTTTTGTCAATGCTGTGAATAAAATCTGCGATTTGTTCCAGTTCTTCACCAGAATCATTTTTTCCAGGAATAAGAAGAGTGGTAAGCTCGATCCAGGTTCCTGTTTTATAAAAATCCTTAATGCATTTCAAAACTTTTTCAAGTTCTGCTCCGCAAATTTTTCTGTAAAAATCTGCATTAAATGATTTCAAATCAATGTTTGTCGCATCAAGCCTTGTTTTTGATTTTTTTAATTCAGTTATTTGTTCCTCGCTTGCATAACCATTGCTCACATACACTGTGCCGAGTTTTGGTTTCTGTTTTTTTGCAAGCTTAATTGCGTCAATATTATATTCCACGCTAATTGCAGGCTCGTTATAGGTAATAGCAATGCTTTTTGCAGAGCTTTTTTTTGCAAAAGAAATAAATTCTTTTGGTGAAACAGTTTCAATTTTTTTTACTTGCTCTTCGAGTAATTTTCCCCTCATACAGGAAATATCATAATTCTGGCAAAAGTCGCATCTAAAATTGCATCCAAAAAAACCAATGCTTGCAACCGTGCTGCCCGGCAAGTAATGAAACAAAGGTTTTTTTTCTATAGGATCAATATGCAAAGAACAGGGTTTTGAATGAGTAAGAAGAATTATTTTTCCTTCTATATTTTTCCTTGCACCGCACAAACCGAAACGATTTTCAGGAATAATGCAGTTATGCCTGCAGGCAAGACACCTAATATTCCCTGATTTTTCTTTTTTAAAAAAAACTTTTTCCATGAATAGTATTAATTCAAAAGCAATTAAAAAATGATTTAATTTTCATGCCGAGGGCAAGGTGGAAAAAAAGCAAGGTTTGCTAAATCGCAAACCAGTTTAATGAATAATTCAATTAAGCCCAAGGGGATTTTTCACTAGATTCAGAAATTATTTTTGCCCTTGTGTGCTGTGATTCAAGCCTGCGTACTTTCATTCTCAAATCATCAATTTGCCTGCTCGCTTCGCGCAAGTCATCTTTTATACTATTTTCTTCACTAGAATCAAGCAAATTAAGTTTTCTTCTTCTATCATAATTTTTTTCTAAACTAGCCTTTACTCTAAGAGCTTTTTCATACTCGTATTTCAATTCTTCAAGTTCCTGCTTTGAATTCATAATCCCACCATCCACCCACCAATAATCATTGGTTGTAAAAGCTATTATCCCTAAACTCTTTAAAAAAGCAATCTTTGGGCTAAAACAATCCAAAAAACTCGATTTTAAATACTAGAAAAGATACTAACTAGTAATGCAAAAAAGAATTCTAGTACTATTTTTTGTTCTGATACTTGCATTAACAGCTTTTGCTACTGATGGTAATAACACTGATTCAAATAGCATTGCTTGTGTTGCCGTGTATGACCCGGTTTGTGGTTCTGATGGAATAACTTATTCAAATTCTTGTTACGCGGGATTAGCAGGAGTAAGTATTGCTTATGATGGAGAATGTACTGTTGACTCAAATGCTACTTGTACAAGGGAAGGAGAAAGTTATCCAGTTGTTCCTGGGTATAAGTGCTGCGAAGGATTAACAGGAATACAACCAACCGCAACGCTAGTTGGTGATGAATGTAAAATGATGGTTGGTTCAACCCTTTGCTCTAATTGTGGAAATGGAACATGTGAAAAATGGGAAAACAAATGTAATTGCCCAAGCGATTGTTCAAGTACGATTTGTGCAAATACGGGCGAGGCTGTTTATATTACTGAAGATTTTGGCCCCACTTATTGTTGTAGTAAAAACGATGGAGTAAAGCCAGTTGTATTTTATAGTGAAGGTGCGTGTATAGCACCAACTAATGGGCAGAAAGGAACTTGTGTTGCTATTTGGTGGAAAACTTGTGGGGATGGATACTGTGATTCAGCAACAGAAGATAAATGCAATTGTGAAAAGGATTGTGATAAAACTCAAAAAGAAAGAGCGGCACTTGGAGAAAAATTTGATCTCTCACAAGGAAAAAACATTATTATTTTTGATAGCAAAGAAGGCACCATTTCAAGTACTTCAGATTTATTCACAGTGCAACTTGATTCAGTAATGGAATTAAAGACGCAAGTTGAAGCATGTGCCCCTGGTGCCATGTGTCCTATTCCTGTTGATTCAATAGCAGAACTAACAGTTACAGGAATATGCAATGCTCCTGAAGGGGCTGTGTGTGGAGTTGCTGCAATGAGGGTGAAAGTGGCAATTAGGGACAAAGCGGAAATTTTTTCTGATTATGAAATAAGTTTTTTGAACTTTTCAAGCAATGTAGCAACATTTGTGGTTAAGAAAAAAATACCTGAAATTTGTCCAAGCCTTTATGACCCTGTGTGCGGTGGAAAAGAAATATGTGTTAAGTGTGCTTCAATATTAACAAGTGACTCTAATACAAGTAGTAATGATAAGTGCCTTAATGGCGGAGGATGTTTTGTAGAGCAAAAAACTTATGCAAACAAATGCATAATGGAATTAGAGGGAGCAAAATTCCTTTACGCTGGAGAATGTGGCGCAGCAAAAACAAATTACAGAAATGCTTATTGGCAATGCACTAATGGAAAAGAATACAAAGAAGGAGGAGAAAGTTCATGCAAACCAGAAAGCCTTTGGAGACAATATGCTGATGAATCCTGTAAAAAAGCATGTAATGAGGATTCAAATTCAACAAATGTTTCAGGTTATGAAAAATGCGGAATAAAATCATTTAGTGTTTCAAACGAATGTTCTGATAATGAATTAACTTGCGGGGGAATACAAGGAAAAATGTGCCCTGAAGGATATTATTGTGTTTACAAAGGAAATTATCCTGATGCTGATGGAAAATGCGTAAAAAAACCTTTAGGGGATTTCTATAAAGGAGCTTATTGGAAATGCAGTAATGGGAAAGAATACAAGGAAACTTCAGAAAAGTGTTTGTCGAGTGCGGAATGGAAAAATATTGCGAGAAAAAAATGCGGAGCAATGAGTGCTAACTGCGCAACAAGCACAACCCCCACAGTTGTTTCAGTTCCACCAACAGAATCTGTTGCACAGGACCCTATACAAAGTCAAGCAGCTCCTTCAAGTCCAATCACTGCTTTTATTCTTGCAATTGTCAACCCAATTACACAAGCTTCAGTTGTAAACCAAACAACAACTTCTGGGGGAGCAGGCGGAAATTCTGCAAACACAATAAATTCCGCAAACTCAATAAATGCAATTAATGCAAATACACAAACAGAAACTAATTGCGGTGGGGAAGTGTTTGTTTCAGAATTTCAGCTTTTTGATGAATGCACTCCAAAGGCATGCACGCATTATATTGATATGAATGGTTGTCAGGTAAAAAAATGTGAAGGTGAAACAGAACAAAGCTATTGTCCTGGTGAATGCAGAAACCAGAATATTGATGAAATAAAAAACATAAAAGAAGAGTGTGCTAAAAACAATGGACAAGTAATCGCAAGTATTAATGAAAAAGGTTGTTCATTATATGTTTGTACAAAAAATATTGATGCAAATACGTGTATGAAAAAAGCAAGCGTGCCTGAAGAAAAATACCTTTCCTGCAAAGAAAAAGGGGGAGAATTAATTGTTAAAGAGCTTGGAAATGGCTGCGTATCTTTCATTGATTGCATAGGATCAACAAGTGATACGAACACAGTAAAAGTTCCTGAACCAACTGATTTACTTGAACTTGCATTAAAACTTGAAAACTTAAACATAGAATTAGGAAAATTAAAGGTAAAACTTACAGCAATACAAAACTATTACATTGATACAAATAATACAACTGATGCAAACAGAATAGGGAATGCAATAACCGTGCTGGTTTCAATAGAAACAAAAATTGTTGAATTAAGGGCAGAAATAAAAGAAAAAATAAATAATTTTACTGAAGAAGATGCAAGTGCTTTGAGAGAAGGAATAAGAGAAATAAAAGAAACAAAAATAAAAGAACTAGTAATAGCGTTGCTTGGATAATTATATGGTTAGTGAAGGTGGAAAAATGGATAAAGAACAAGTGAAAAGAGCAACAGTTTTTTTGATAATAGCAGTGCTTTTAGTTGGAACTTTTTTTTCCAGTGGATGCGTTCTTTCTGGCACAAGCACTTCTGATGATACTAATGCCAAAATAACTAATGATGCAGATGTGCAAAAAGCGCTTAATGATGCGGGCACTGATATTTCAGGAATAAACAATTCGCTTTCGGAAATAGATCAAAATCTGAGCCAGTAAAATACTCAGGCTTTTCTTTAAGCTAAATTAATTAAATCTTTTCAAACAAGGTTATAATATGTCTAAACAAAAAACTTTTTTCCCTGAAGAGTTCATTGAAAAATATGAAACCCTGCTTGGGGAAGAATGGCCAGCATTTTTTTCCTGCATCCAGCGCAAACAGCCAAAGGCATTTTGGCTTAATACAAATAAAGCGCTTCCAAAAGAAACAATTACTTCGCTTGAAAATCATGGGGTAAATCTCAAACAATTACCATTTCATTTACAGGCTTTTAGCATTGATTATGAAAGGCCGGGAACATTAAGGGAATTTGAGTTTGGCAAAATATCTTTACAGGAAAAAGCCGCAATGTTGCCAGCGATTGTTGTTGCTCCGCGAGAAAATGATTTAGTGCTTGATGCATGTGCTGCGCCAGGAATGAAAACAATACAACTAAGTACACTCATGCATAATAAAGGCAAAATAATTGCATGTGATGTTAACAGTGAACGCACAAAATCACTTGAACACAATAAAACAAAATATGGGTTAAATAATGTGGAAATAAAACGCATGGATTTCAGGAACCTGTTGCCTGAATATAAAGAAAAATTTGATAAGATTTTACTTGATGCCCCTTGTTCAAGCGAAGGGCTTGTAAGAAAAGATAGGGAAGCACTGAAAGGGTGGGCAACAAAACTTGTTGAGAGAAAAGCCCAAACACAAAAAGAACTTATACTTGCTGGATTTGACTTATTGAAGAAAGGGGGAGAACTTGTTTATGCTACCTGTTCTTTTGCTCCTGAAGAAAACGAAGAAGTTGTACTCAAATTGTTGGACAAATTTGGTAATGCTGAAGTTTTGAAAGTAGAATTATCTGGAATAAAAATCAGAGAAAATAAATTATGTAAGAATTGTGTTAGGTTGTATCCACAGGATAATGACACTCAACAGTTCTTTTTTGCAAAAATAAGAAAAAATTGATTTTGTTTTTTTGATTTTTAAGGAATAATTTCTGCACAATTATATTTTAAGAATTGTAAATTTTTTTTCTTTATTTTCTTTTCTCCAATTAGTTTCTTCACGCACGGAGAAATTCTTTCCATTTCTGAAATTAAGTGTTCAATTGTCATACAAATTTCTTTAACTCCTTTTTTTGGCCAAACAGGATTCAAATTACTATACAAACACCTGCCTCCGCATAATTCATACAAATTACATTTATTGCAAGGGGCGCCAACAACCAACCTAAAAGGTAATTTTTGCGGGGTTGTCTTCCTAATATTCCCAAGATAATATTCTTTTACTCCCGACATTATTGGGCAGGAAGAAATTTTCCCATTAGGGAGAATAGTAAAGTTGCCTACTCCTGAACCGCATCTTAGATAATATTTAGTCTCATAAAGCAAAGAATCAACTAATCCCATGAAAGGATATAAACGCAAAACAGTTCCTTGTTCCAATTTTTTTACCCAGTAATCAGCAAGCTTGGAAATATCCTTGTTGTATTGCTTATTCCATTCTGAAAAATTTCTTTTCTCGTAATCATGCCACATGTTTGCATCTAATTGCCAGTGCACTGAAGAAAACACAAAAGCTTCCTTGTTTTTTGGTTCAACCAAATCCATTACATCTGTAAAAAAATTTGTTGGTTCTTCCACAGTCATTCTAGCAATGATTTCTCCATTAAAACCGTTTTTTCTTATTAATTTTAAATTAGAAGTAACTTTCTCCCAAGTGGCTTCTCCGCGATTCTTATTAGTCCTTTCCTTTCCTCCGTCAATTGAAATAAGGATTGTGTGGAACCTGTTAACATATTTTGAAGGAAGCTTGTCAAGCAAGGTTCCATTAGTTTGAATCAAAAAGTTTTTTACTGTTTTGTATTTTTCTTGTGAATCCATTACTTTTTTTATAAAATCAATGTTCAGCAACGGCTCCCCGCCGTAAAAAATAATTGAAACAGGCTTATCCAGGTCTTTCTTTAGGAAATTATTTAGTTCATCTAAAGAATACTCAGGCTTTGAAGGCACAGGTTCAAATTTTAATTTTGATTCAGGCTCGGAAAAGGATTTTCCACAGCAGTACTCACAGCATAAATTACATTCAGGAGTGGTAATAATATGATAAATCATACTAAATTCTTTTTGGAAAAGTAATAAAAATGCAGTTAAAACTCTTTTGAAAAGTCAATTCCTTTAATATATTTCTCAACACCTTGTTTTCCATCCATACTCTCTTTCTTTGCAATATTAATATAACCTTTCATGCTTAGTTTCTTCAAAAACACAGGCATGTTGCTTTTTACTCCCGGTCCGCCAATACATCCACCGGAGCAAAACAAAATGTCATAAAACACTTTGCCCGAATGCTTACTAAACAAATCCAGCAAATCCTTACAATTATCACAGGAAACCATCTGCTCTTTTTTCAAAATACTTTTTGAATGAAGGGTTGCACTTAATCCTCCTGAAAGTGGGTAAATCTTAGTGTAATCATTATAGAATGAATCAAATTTATGGGAAACTTTTTTTGGAACAGTTTTTTCTTTTGACAAAATTTTTTTCAGTTCATAAAAAGTTATTACTCCTTCAATTAATTTTTTTCCTTTTTTATTAACTAATTTTTCAGCTTCAAGTTTTTTCGCGGCGCAAGGGGAAAGAAAAACAATTTTGTGTTTTGGAAAACTTTTTTTCACAATCTTAGCCATTGCCCCCATAGGTGAATCAAAAGGCATTAAATATTTTTTTAATTCAGGAAAACGGTTCTTTATCAGCTCAATTGAGGAGGGGCAGACACTTGCAATAAATTTTTCTTGAAAATTTTTATCCTTTTTTTTTCCATTCTTAACATAATCAGTGAAATGTTCCTTAATGTATTTGTGGTAATGCATATTTACCACTTTTGCCCCAAAAGTAAGTTCAGTCACTTTATCAAAACCAAGCGATTTCATCAAGGGTACAAATGAAAAATAATCGAAATCGACTACAAAGCTTGGGGCGGTCATTAAACAGATTTTTGCGCCATTTTTTTTCTTTGATTGCGCAAGCAAAGACAAAACCTTTTTTTGGTCAGAGTTATACCCGGGGATTTTAAAAAAAGTATTTGCCATGATTAGAAAAGAAATAAACTTGTATTTATTACTTAGGGGTGCGAAACAGGGTCTCTTTCAATTATTTTCCGCAATCCTTAAATATAGCTCAAGAGTATCTTTTGTATGCGCTTGAAATTTGCCTTTATAATAATTTTGCTTTTCTTTAGCATTCAGGGAATAAATGCGCTGGAACTTAATGTTGAAAAGACAATTCCTGCTGGGGTTCAGTGGACAGCAAGCATTGATTACTCTCTTCCCTCGGGTAGTGAATTAAATGTTTATTTGGATGACGAACTCTTTTTTAGTGTATTTAACAAATCCTCGACGATTTTTGTTGACGAAAAACAAAAATCTCCTGATGTACTTGCATATAGTATTTCGGATGACAAGCTTGTGCTTTCAATTGCAGGAATGAGCGAAGGGAGTAAAGTGATTTCTGCAAAAACCTTTTTTGGTTCAACACAAACAGACTTTGTAGAGGAAAACATTGTTTTTTTCCAGGCAATTTCTTATACAGAAAGAAATGAGTTAATGCGGCAAATAAATTCTCTTCAAGAAACAATTTCAAATTTAAAACAGGATCTGAACACAAAAAATGAACAAATAAAATCCCTTAGTGATTCTGAAAAAGATTTTATTGAATCACTCAATAAAATCAATTTAGAGATTTCTTCTCTCCAGCAAGATAACAATATCAGGCAGGAATCACTTACAAAAATCAGCTCTGATTTGAACGAGTTAATAATTCAGCGTGAAGAACAAAAAAATCCTTTAGGAGAATTATTTGGTCTTGGTTCCTCTAATTCACTTATTATTGGAACCATATTTTTAATAGCAATTGGATTAATAGGAATAGTTCTTTACTCACGCACGCAAAAAGTCTCTTTATATAAAAAGTGAATTTGTTTTAATCAGAAAACTTTTGTTAGTTTTTCTTTCAAAACAAATATTTTATCATTAGGTCTTACTCTTTCTTTTACTTTTATTCCAACCATTTCTCCCGCAATTGCTTTTTTTACATTTTTGTGATTTTGTTGCATAGAATCAACTATTTG
>JBAZKP010000002.1:0-162623 GCA_041650735.1 archaeon
TTATTGAGAAAGAAAAGCCTGATAGGATCCTTAATTTAGCTGCCCAAGCAGGAGTAAGGTATTCTTTAGAGAATCCTTTTATTTATGAGGAAAGCAATGTAAAGGGTTTTTTGAATATTCTTGAAGGGTGCAGGCATTTTGAGGTAAAGAATCTTGTTTATGCTTCTTCTTCCAGTGTTTATGGTGCTAATACTAAAATTCCTTTTAGTGAAGAGGATAGAGTGGATAATCCAATTTCTTTGTACGCTGCTACAAAGAAATCTAATGAGGAAATGGCTTTTGTTTATCATCACTTATATGGATTAAATGTTACTGGGTTAAGATTTTTCACTGTATATGGTCCTTATGGTCGGCCTGACATGGCAATGTTTTCTTTCACCAAAGATATTATTGAAGGAAATAAAATAAAATTATTTAATAATGGTAAAATGAAGAGAGATTTTACTTTTGTTTCTGATATAGTTAATGGGGTTTTATTAGCTTTGGATAATCCTTTTCCTTGTGAAGTATTTAATTTAGCTCGCGGAGAAAGCCGTGAATTACTTGACTTTGTAAAAGAAATTGAGTTAAACACTGGAAAAAAAGCTATTAAAGAACTCTTACCCCTCCAACAAGGAGATGTTTTGAACACTTTCGGGGATATTTCAAAAGCCAAAAAATTATTGGGGTACAATCCAAAAAAAAGCATTAAAGAAGGAGTAAAAGAATTTGTTGAATGGTACAAAAGGTATTATGGGGAATGATTTTTTATGAGCGGAAGAATTTTAGTTACTGGAGGGTGTGGATTTATTGGGTCTAACTATATTTTGCAAACAATGAAATTTAATCCAGATTATAAGATAATTAATCTTGACAAAATTACCTATGCAGGAAATGAAGCTAATTTAAAATCTTTGAATAAAAACAAAAATTATCGATTTGTTAAAGGAGATATTTGTGATAAACAGCTTGTTAATTCTTTAATGAAAGATGTTGATGCTGTTGTTCATTTTGCTGCTGAGAGCCATGTGGATAGAAGTGTTTTATTCGCGGATGAATTTGTTAAAACAAATGTTTTGGGAACACAAATTTTGTTGGATGCAGCAGTTAGGAATGGAAATAAACGGTTTCACCATATTTCTACAGACGAAGTATTTGGAGAACTGGGAAAAACAGGAAAATTTAGTGAATCTACACCATATAATCCTCGATCCCCTTATTCAGCTTCAAAAGCTGCTTCTGATCATTTAGTTAGAGCATATTTTCATACATTTGGATTACCAATTACTATATCTAATTGTTCGAATAATTATGGGCCTTATCAATTCCCTGAAAAAATGATGCCCTTGTTTATTACTAATTTGATTGAAAACAAGAAAGTACCAGTATATGGTAAAGGAAATAATGTAAGGGATTGGATTTTTGTTGAAGATCATGTTGAAGCAATTAATTTAATTTTAGAAAAAGGAAAAATTGGAGAAACTTATTGTGTGGGCGGAGATGAGGAAAGAAGTAATATTGAATTAACTAAAATGATTTTGAATGAATTTAGCAAAGGCGAAGAGATGATTGAATATGTTTCAGATAGGAAAGGACATGATTTTAGGTATGCAATTGATTACTCCAAAATAAAACGAGACCTTGGATGGAAGCCAAAACACCAGATTAAAGACGGCCTAAAATTGACAATAAACTGGTATAATGAAAATAAATCTTGGTGGGAACCATTAAAAAATAAAGTAATAAAAAATATTACTGGAAAGGTGGGTCAATGAAAGGAATAATTTTGGCTGGTGGAACAGGAAGTAGATTATTGCCTCTAACAAAGGTTACAAATAAACACTTGCTTCCGGTGTATGATAAACCAATGATATATTATCCGATAAAAACTCTTATTGATATGGGGATAAAAGAAATTTTGATAGTTTCTGGGTCTGGGCATGCAGGGCATTTTCTGAATTTATTAGGGTCGGGAAAAGAATTTAGTGTAAAATTTAGTTATGCTATTCAAGAAGAAGCAGGCGGAATAGCTCAAGCACTTGGACTTGCAGAGGATTTTGCTGATCAGGACAATATTGCAGTAATATTAGGAGACAATATTTTTGAAGATAAATTTGATTTATCAGATTATAAAAAGGGGGCAATTAATTTTTTAAAAGAGGTTTCAGATCCACAAAGATTCGGAGTTGCAGAACTTAAGGGGGACAAAGTAATTTCTATTGAAGAAAAACCAGTTCAACCAAAAAGCAATTTTGCAGTTACTGGGCTTTATGTTTATGATAAAGATGTTTTTAACATAATCAAAAATCTTAAACCTAGTAAAAGAGGGGAACTTGAAATAACTGATGTAAATAATGCTTATTTAAAGAAAGATCAATTGGTTGCTAAGTTTGTTTCTGGATACTGGTCTGATGCAGGAACCTTTGAAAGTCTAATACGAGCGAGCAATTTGGTCAGAAGCAAACATATAAAGGAATGATTTTAATGAAAATAAAATACTTAATTATCGGTAATGGTTATTTGGGAAATAAATTTTTAAAATATTTTAATGATTCCAAAATGTGTGATCAGAGAATTGAATCTTTTGATGATGCTATTAAAGTAATAAAAGAACATAATCCTGAAGTATTGATTAATTGTGCTGGAGCAACAGGACGCCCAAATGTTGATTGGTGTGAAGATAATAAAGAAGAAACATTTAATTCGAATGTAATTTTACCATTAAATTTAGCAAAAGCTTGTAAAGAAACTAATACTAGGATGGTTCATTTGGGTAGCGGGTGTATTTATTCAGGGGATAATAATGGAAAAGGTTTTAGTGAAACTGATCGTTCAAATTTTGGGGGGAGTTTTTACTCCTTAACAAAAGCATTGAGTGAACAATTGCTTCTCGATTATGATGTTTTGCAGTTGCGTTTAAGAATGCCAATTGATGCTGAAATGGGACCGAGAAATTTTATAACAAAAATAACCCATTACAAAAAAATAATTGATGTGAAAAATTCAATGACTTTTGTTGATGATTTGCTTAGTGTTGCAAAAGTATTAATGGAACGAAACAAAACAGGGGTATTTAATGTTACTAATCCGGGAGCTATGTCTCATACTGAAATACTCAAATTGTACAAAAAATATAAGAATCCAAACTTTAAGTATGAAGTGATTACAGTGGATGAATTAAATAAAATGACAAAAGCACAAAGAAGCAATTGTATTTTGAATAGTGAAAAACTTGAAAAAGAAATAAAAATTCCTGACTTAAAAACTAGAATTGAAGAAATATTAAAAAATAGTTAATTTAAATATAAAAACAAAATATAATTAATTTAGAAAAATAAATTGGATGAGTTTGATTAAAAAATAAAGTGTGTGAAAAAATGAAAAAACTCAAAATCCTAATGCTAAATTATGAATTCCCTCCTCTTGGCGGGGGTGCTGCGAATGCTAATTTTTATTTGTTGAAAGAGTTTTCTAAAGTAAAAAATTTAGAGATTGATTTGATTACTTCTTCTGCTAATAATAAGTATGAAGAAGAACAATTTTCTAAGAATATTAGAATTTTCAAGTTGGATGTTCATAAAAAGGATTTACAATTTTGGAAGATGAAAGAAATTTTGTCTTGGAGCATGCAAGCTTACAATTTATCAAAAAAGCTGATTAAACATAACAATTATGGTTTGTGTCATTGTTGGTTTGGATGGCCTTCAGGAATAATAGGTTATTTGAATAGGAAAGAATTGCCTTATATTGTTGCTTTAAGAGGAAGCGATGTTCCAGGATACAATGTTCGTTTAGAGAAACTAGATACTATTGTTTTCAAACCAATTTCAAAAAAAGTTTGGAGTAATGCTAAAAGCGTAATAGCTAATTCTTTAGGGTTAAAAGAACTAGCTCAAAAAACGCTTGATTGTGATATTAAAGTAATTTATAATGGAATAGATACTAATGAATTTAAACCAGCTAAAAAGAAAAAATCTTCTACTATTAGATTAATTTCTACTGGGAGATTAATCAAAAGAAAAGGTTATGGTTATTTGATTAAAGCACTTTCTGGTCTCGAAGGATTTTCTCTAAGCTTAATTGGAGATGGAGATGAAAAAGAGAATCTAAAAGAATTAGCTAAAGAAATGAAAGTAAAAGTTAATTTCAAAGGAACTCTTATACATAAAAAAATAGTTAAAGAGCTTCAACAAGCAGATATTTTTGTTTTACCTTCTCTTAATGAAGGTATGAGTAACTCTATTTTAGAAGCAATGGCAACAGGTTTGCCCATAATAACAACAGATGTGGGCGGATCAAAAGAACTAATCAAAGAAAACGGTTTCATTATCCAAAAAGCCAATATTAAAGAACTCAAAGAAGCTTTATTAAAATACAAAAATAATTTGAAATTATTATTAAAACACTCAAAACAATCAACAAAAAAGGCCAAAACGATGAGTTGGAAAACAATAGGAAAACAATACGAAGGGATTTATTTTGAAAATTAAAAACAATTTTTTAAGTGGCATTTTCAATATTTTTGATTTTCCAATAAGGTTTATTTATTGTAGATTTTCTCTTAATAAATTGTTTTTTTGGAAATTTTATTCCAGTGATTTTAACAAATTAGACAAAAAATTTGAAGAAATGAAAATTTTCTTGAAGAAAAACAAATTCAATTTCAAGAACAAAATTTGTTTGGAGTTAGGTCCTGGAAACTCTTATTTAAATGCTTACAATTTTCTTCTTCTTGGAGCAAAAAAAGTTATTTTGGTAGATAAATATCCAAGATATATCACTACTGAAAAACAAAAAGAATATTTTTTGAAAGAAATTGAATTTATAAAAAAGAAATACAAAAAAAAGAATTTATTTTTTATAAAAAATTCTGAAATTGACCCCAATTTTATAGAATTTATCCCAAAGGGCTTAACTGAGATAAAGAAGGAAATTAAAGTAGATTTTGTTTATAGTATAAGTGTTTTTGAGCACATTAAAGATGTTGAAAAAAACATAAAAAAATTGGGTCAAATTGTTAAAAAAAATGGTTTGATGTATCATTCAATTGATATGCGTGACCATTATAATTTTAATAAACCCTTTTTGTTTTACAAGTATTCAAAAAATACTTGGGAAAAATATTTAACAAAATTAGGGGTAAGTTATACAAACAGAATTAGATATTCTAAATTCAAAAAATTATTTGAAAAATATGGTTTTGAAACAATTTATGAAGAAACAAAAAAATTTGATTTAAAAAAGTACAAAATATCAAAAGAGTTTGATTTAAATGACAAATCATTAAATATAGGGGTAACAAAAATTTTGCTTAAAATAAAAATAACTTCAAAAGAATAAAGTGTATGGTGAAAATATGAAAAATAAAGATTATGAGAAAATGTATTTTAATAGTGTTAAAAAAAATATTAATTCTAATATTATACAAAAATGGAGAACAAGACAAAATAAAGTTGTTGAATACTTAGAGAATTTGCCAAAAGAGCCAAATAGAAAAATTCTTGAACTGGGTTCTGGGAGAGGTTTTTTTGTAAAAGAACTAAAAAATAAAGGATTTAATGTTATTGGTAGCGATTTTAATCAAATGAATTTAGAATTAGCTAAAAAAATTAATAAAATAAGTTTAAAAAAAATTGATGCTGAAAACATAAATTTGAATAAAACTTCATTTGATATTGTTATTAGTGTTGAATTGATAGAACATTTGCTTAATTTGGAAAAACATTTGATATCTGTTAAGAAAATATTAAAACCAAGAGGAATTTATATAATTTCAACACCAAATTTCTTTATGGAACGAATATTTAATTTTGTAATGCATAAAAAACCAGATAAATATCATGTTTCGTCTCAAACACATTCTTCTTTAAAAAAATTATTAGAAAGATATGGTTTTTCAGTAAAATTTTTGAAAATAAATCAATTAACTGATGGGCAAAAAGATAAATTAAAAATATTGAGTTTATTTTATCCAGTACAAATACTGCCCAAATTTTTACAACCTTCGATTATCTGTATTGCAAGTTTAGGTGATTTAAATGAACTGGCGTAAACCAATTATTTTTGCTTTGCTTAAAATAACTGGGAGTAAAATTCCCTCAATTTTAAAAGAAATTGAACAAATTGATAATTCTTCAAAGAAAGAAATTGAAGATTATCAAAAAGATAAATTAGAAAAAATTCTTTTACATGCTTGGAAAAATGTTCCTTATTATAGTAAAGTTTTAACAAAAGCAAGAGTTGTTGTTGATGGAAAAGTAAATTTAGAAAATTTTGATAAAATACCTGTTCTTACAAAAGATATTATTAGAAAAGAAGGAAAAAATCTTTATTCAAAAGATTATAAGAAAAGAAAATTTTATGAGAATACTTCTGGTGGTTCAACAGGCGAACCAGTTAGATTCATCCAAGACAAAGAATATGATGAATGGAATAATTCAACAAAAATTTATTACAAATTATTGAATAAGCAAGATATTGGAGAAAAAGAATTAAGGTTTTGGGGATCTGAAAGAGACTTATTAGAAGGAAAAGAAAAACGATCAATTAGATTTAGAAATTGGTTGTATAATAGGAAAGAATTTAATGCTTTTAAGATGTCTGAAAAGGATATGTTTGATTTTGTTGAAAAATGGAATAATTTTAATCCTAGTTGGATTGAAGCCTATGTTCAATCCATTTATGAGTTTGCAAAATTTGTTAAAAAAAATAATTTAAAAGTAATAACTCCAAAAAATGGAATTCTTACCTCTGCTGGCACTCTTTATCTTGATATGAAAAAAACAATTGAAGAAACATTTAATTGCAAAGTATACAACAGATATGGGTCAAGAGAAGTGGGTGGAATAGCCTGTTCAAATAAAAATTTCAATAAATTAAAAATTAGTTTTTGGCATAATTATTTAGAAATTTTAAACAAAAAAAATAAAACTTTTGGTAAAGTAATTTTAACCCCTTTGAATAATTATTCAATGCCTTTGATAAGATATGATATTGGAGATATTGCTGTTAAAGGAAAAAATACTCTTAATTTAAATAAGATAAAAGGAAGAGATGTAGGCTTAATAAAAACAACAGATGGTAAGTTAATTGATGGAGAATTTTTTACTCATTTGTTTTATTACAAGTATTGGGTTGAAAAATTTCAAGTAATTCAAAAAAGTGTGAACAGGATTCAAATAAGTATTGTTGGTAAAAAAAACGTTTTTGATATGAAAAATATTGAATTAGATATTAAAAAAGTAATGGGGAAGGAATGTGTTATTAAATGGAGATTTGTTAAAGAGATACTTTCAAAAGAAAACGGCAAATACGAGTTTGTTAGGAGGGAGATTAAATGAACAAAAAAAGCAAGCTTAAAGTGTTAATTGTTGGTGGGGGAAGCATTGGGTCAAAAGAGGTTAAAGTGTTACGAAACCACCCTCTGATAAAAGTTGTTGGTCTTGTTGAAATTAATAAAGAAAAAAGAGAAAGTTTATCTAAATATGTTCCCAAAACCTACTCTAATTTAATTTTTGCTTTAAAGGACTCCAATCCCGATCTTGTTAGAATTGCTACCCCTCCAAAAACACACAAAGAATTAGCACTACTTTCATTAAACTCCGGAAAAGATGTTTATATAGAAAAAATAATGACATTAAATTCAGATGATGCTAGAGAAATTGTTAAATTAGCAAAAAAATTAAAAAAAAATGTTTATGTTCGTAGAAATGCTATATATTCAGCAGTATATCATGAAGCTTATGGCAGATTGAAAGAAATTGGGGAGATTCGTCATATTCATTGGATTGAACCAAGAGAAACATATTCTGCATGGAGTCAGTATAAACAAAAATGGCTTAGAAAATTGCCTGGGAGAATTATTTCGGAACATATTCCTCACGCTTTGTATACTGTTAGATGGTTTTTGGGCGGAGAACCAGAGGTTGAAAATGTGGTTTATACTGAAAAAGAATTACAAGTTTTTTTAAGGTGTGGAAAAAAAACAGCTCAAATTTCCTATCAAGAACCTTCAGATAATCCAATGCTAATGTATATATTTGGTTCAAAAGGAGTTCTTGAAATAAATCATAGCTCATATAGAATATTCAAACCAATTGGTTTTGAAGATTCATCAACCCTTGAAATGAGAACTTTAAAAGCCAATATTTATGATATTTGTGGGGCAATTTATAATTTGTTTAGGCTTGTTGGGCACTTCTTTGTTAGAGAATTGCATTTAAATGAACAATCAGTTTATTCAAAATCAGATAATTATAGACAATTTACTGACATCGCCAGAGGAAAAGTATTTATGAATTTTAAAATTGATGGCGAAGAAGGATTAAATAATGTAATCCTTTTTGAAAAAATATGGAAAAAAGTCGGTGAAATAAAATAATACTTTATTGAAAATATTAGAAAAACATGCCTTTATGGTTATACCTCAATTTATTTGGATGTGCAGAAAAATGAAAAAAGTATCAATAATAATTGTTAATTGGAATGGAAAAAAATTTCTTAAGAATTGTTTAACAGCAGTTTTTAAGCAAACTTACAAAAATTTTGATGTTTATTTTGTAGATAATGGATCAATTGATGAAAGTTCTGACTATGTTAAAAAAAATTTTCCAAAAGTAAAAATTGTTCAATTGGATAAAAATTATGGCTTTGCAAAAGGAAATAATGAGGGAATAAAAGAAGCATTTAAAGACAAAAAAATGGAATATATTGTTTGCCTCAATAATGATACAATAGTTGACAAAAATTGGTTAAAAGAATTAGTAAAAACAGCCGAAAGTGATAAAAAAATTGGAATGGTTTCAAGCAAAGCATATTATAAAGGTGGAAAAATAATACAAAATGCTGGTTTTAGTTTAAGATCCCCTTTTCAAATGAACACACCAAATGATGAATCAATAGGTTGCAACAAAAATTGGGATTACTTTGTTTTAAAAAAAGACATTGAGATTTTTTGTCCTGGTGGAGTAGCCCCTTTGTATAAACGAAAAATGCTCGAAGAACTTTTTAAAATAAGTAATGAATTTTTTGACGAAACTTTTTTTGCTTATGCAGAAGATTTTGATATTGGGTATAGGGGCAGGTTATTTAGGTGGAAAGCAATGTTATCAGCAAATGCAACATTAATACATTTGCATTCACAAACTTTTGGTAAAGCATCTGAAAAAAAAACGTTTTATATTGTAAGAAATTCTTTTCTTGTCGTTGTAAAAAACTATTCTTTTTTCAATTTAATAAATTATCCTTTTAGTTTTATATTTAGTAATTTCGTTTATTTTTTTAAAAAAAATGAATCTTTTGAAAATATTAAAGCAAAAATTGGATTAGTTGGACTTTTAAGAATTGTAATAAAATCACATCTTTCAGCAATAAACATATTACCTTTTGCAATAGCTAAAAGAATAAAAATTCAAAAAAATAAAAAAGTTTCTACTCAAGAAATAAAATCTTGGAATAAAAAATTTAATGTAGAAAAATATTAAAAATGGTGAAAAAATGAAAAGAGTATTAACTTGTAAAATATGTAAAAACAATTCTGAAAACAAAAAGTATTTTCTCAAAGAAAATATGAAAGGCACAAAAGCTACTTTTGTTTATTTTGAGTGTTCAAAATGTGGTTGCTTACAAATTAAATCCTTCCCAAGAGATATTGCAAAATATTATTCCAGTGATTATTATAGTTATTCTATTAATAACTTTAATAAATTGGACAATTTTATATTTAAAAGTGTGTTAAATTACATTCTTGATTATGTTGTTTTTAATAAAGGGTATTTTAATAAAATTTTATTTGAAATATTATCCTACAAGTATTCAACTTTATTGAGTTTGAGGGCATTTTCACATGTTAACAATGTTTCTAAAAATAGTCGAATTTTAGATGTCGGTAGTGGAAGTGGAGGAAAATTATATTTGTTAAAAAATTTTGGGTTCAAAAATGTGCTTGGGATCGACATATTCTTAAATAAAGATATTCATCATGAAAATGGACTTAATATTTTAAAAAGAAGTATTTTTGATTTAAACAATAAATGGGATATCATTATATTGAATCATTCTTTTGAACACATGAAGAATCCTGAAAAAGTTCTTAAAAAAATAAATGATTTATTAAATAAAAGAGGGGTTTGTATTATCAGAATACCTACTACTTCATCATTTGCATGGAAGAATTATAAAGAAAATTGGATACAGTTGGATGCTCCAAGACACTATTTTATTCATTCTATAGAAAGTATTAAACTTTTGGCAAAGAAATCAAATTTAGAACTTGAGAAATATTTTTATGATTCTACGGCTTTTCAATTTTGGGGCAGTGAACAAATATTAAATAATATACCTATGTTTTCTAAAAAATCATATTCAATTAATAAGAAAGATTCTATGTTTAATAATAAAATAATAAAAGAGTATAATTTAAGGGCAAAGAAATTAAATTCAGAAAATTTAGGTGACCAAATAGTATTTTATTTGCGAAAAATTAAATCAGATGATAGTTAAATAAAGTGATAATCCATATTTGGAAAATGAGGAAACATACAATGAAAAAGAAAAGTTTTCCTTTAATTAGCACAGTAATGTTAAATTACAATGGTCTAAAATATTTAAAAAAACAACACAAGCAATATTAAAAAATATTTTTTTCTTCCTGAAAACATTAATAAAAATAAAGAAATTGCTTTGCACCTAAAAATTAATCCGAAAGAAGTTGAAATAACTTCTAAAAATAAATTAAAGAGTGTATAAATTTAATTCAAAAACCAAGTTCAAATATATTTTTAGTTATATAAATCCACAATAAATCAAGTTGGTTTAAATAGTGGAATAATCATTAATTTAATATTGGGAATTATAATGATTAACACAATAAAAAATAAATTTATTAAAAATAAGTTATTATTCGAAAATTTTTTTTCCTTATCGACCCTTCAAGCAGTAAACTATGTTATTCCTTTATTAACTTTGCCTTATTTGGTTAGAGTTTTAGGTCCTGATAAATTCGGGTTAGTAGTTTTTGCGCAAGCTTTTGTAACTTACTTTGTATTAATAACTGATTATGGTTTTAATTTTTCGGCTACTAGAGAAATATCAATTAACAGAAATAATATAAAAAAAATTTCCAAAATATTTTATTCAATTTTTGTAGTAAAGATTATACTATTTTTTTTATCTTTAATAATATTTTTAATTTTAGTTTTTATAGTTCCTAAATTTAGGCAAGAATATTTACTTTTTTTATTTTCTTTTATGTATGTTCTTGGGGCTTTGTTTTTTCCTACCTGGTTGTTTCAAGGGATGGAAAAAATGAAATATATTACAATTATTAACGTTTTAATAAAATTGATTTTCATAATACCTATATTCATTTTTATACAAACAAAATCAGATTATATTTTAGTTCCCATAATTAATTCTTTGAGTTTTTTAATCTGTGGACTAGTTGGATTTTTAGTTGCAATAAAAATATTCAAAATAAATTTTTTAGTTCCTTCTAAAACTGAAATAATTTATCAATTTAAAGAAGGGTGGCATATATTTATCTCAACAATTTTTATTAGTGTATATACTACATCAAATGTTTTTATTTTAGGGTTATTTACAAACAATACTATGGTAGGGTATTATTCTGCAAGTGAAAAAATAATAAAAGCTTGTCAAGGATTAATTGCCCCAATTTCACAAGCACTTTATCCACACATTAGTAAATTAGTTTCTGAATCAAGACAAAAAACTCTTATTTTTTTAAAAAAATTAACAGTGATAATTGGAATTGGGACTTTTTTAATTTCTTCAATAATGTTTATTTTTGCAGAACAAATAGTATTAATTATTTTGGGTCCAGATTACATTTTATCTATTTTGATTTTAAGAATTCTTGCTTTTATCCCTTTTATTATTGCTTTGAGTAATATTTTTGGGGTTCTTGGATTATTCAATTTTAATAAACAAAAAGTAGTTGCAAAGATAATTATTTTTGGAGCAATAATAAGTTTAACGTTAACCCTTTTATTGATCCCTGTTTATCAAGCAATAGGTGTCGCAATTTCTTGGCTTGTTACAGAAATATTTATAACTGCCTCGTTTTTGTATTATTTAAAAAAAGAGGCTGAAAAAAATGATTAATAAAATAAAAAAAATTGTTAGAATTATTTTAAACAAGAATATTATTGATTTTGTGGGATATGAATATTTTATTGATTTAATGAAAAAAAACAACATTTCTAAATTAGAAGGAAATTTTTGCGAAATTGGTGTTTTTTGTGGAGGGGGGACATATAAACTTGCAAAATTTTCAAAAAAATTTAATAAAAAAGTATATGCTTGTGACATTTTTAATTATGATTTTGACAAAAGTAAGAATAACACTAATAAGGCAATGAATAAATTATATCAGCACATATTAAATGGAAAAAATCAAGAACTTATTTTTAAAAAAACAATATATCCTTTTAAAGAAAATGTAATTATAAAAAAGGGAGATAGTAAAAATATTAAAATAAGTGATAAGTTGTGTTTTTCATTTATTGACGGGTATCATAGTTATGATTATGTCATTTCTGACTTTAAAAAAGTTTTTAATAAAACAGTAATTGGCGGGTTAATAGGATTTCATGATTATGGATTTGATTTGCCTGAAGTAACCAAAGGAATTAATAAAATTATAGGGGAATATAAAGATAAAATTGAGATAATTGATTTAAATTCAAAAAAACATACTCTTTTTTTAAGGCGAATAAAATGAAAAATATTGTTGTGGGTGCAGGAGTAACAGGAATTACAATAGCTGAGAGATTAGCTTCTAAAGGAGAAGAAGTTTTGATTATTGAAAAAAGAGATACTATTGGGGGTAATTGTTATGATTATTTTGATGAGAACAAAAATTATATTCAATTATATGGCCCCCATATTTTGCATACTAACTACAAAGAGGTTTGGGATTATTTAAACAAATTTACTAAATTTAATAACTATTCACATAAAGTTTTATGTAACATTAGAGGGAAATTAATTAATATTCCATTTAATCTAAATTCAACAGATCTTGCGTTTAGTAAAGACAAGGCTGAAATTATAAAGAAAGTTTTAATACAAGAAATTGGCTTAGAAAAAAAAGTTCCAATTCTTGAATTAAGAAAACATAATAATGTCTTAATTAGAGAATTAGCTGATTATGTGTATAATAATATTTTTTTGAATTATACTATTAAACAATGGGATTTAAAGCCAGACGAAATTGATTTATCTGTTACTGCAAGAGTCCCAGTTTTTGTTTCAAAGGATGACAGATACTTTCAAAGTAAATGGCAAGGAATTCCAGAAAAAGGATTTACTGAAATGCTTAACAAAATGCTTGATAATCCTAAAATAAAAATTATTTTGTCTACTGATTACAAAAAAATAATTTCTAATTATAAATATAAAAAACTATTTTATACAGGGCCTTTAGATTATTTTTTTGATTACAAGTATGGAAAAATAAAATATAGAAAAATTGAATTAAAATTTGAAAACAATAATGTATATTCTTTTCAAGAAAATAGTGTTATAAATTACCCAAATGAATTTGATTATACAAGGATAACTGAATTTAATAAATTTCTCTTTATCAAAAACAAAAATACAGTTATAGCAAAAGAATTTCCTTCATGGGAAAAAGGGTTTGAAGCATATACCTTACAAACTGAAGCTAATCAAAGAATAATTAATAAATATTTAGAAGAAATAAATAAATTAGATAATGTTGTTTTTTTAGGCAGACTTGCTGAATGCAAATACTATGACGTTGATGGGACAATAAAAAAAGTTCTTGAGGTATTATCATGAAAAAAGAAACAATAGCGGCAGTAGTTGTTACTTATAACCGAAAAGATTTGTTGAAAGAATGCCTAGATTCTTTACTTAAACAAACCCAAAAATTAGATTCAATAATAATAATGGATAACGCCTCCTCTGATGGGACTAAAGACATGTTAAAAAAAGAATATTTAAGCAACAAAATTTTTGATTATGTAAACTTAGGCAAAAATCTTGGCGGAGCAGGAGGCTTCCACTATGGTATTAAACGAGCATACGAAAAAGGATTTGATTGGATATGGGTAATGGATGATGATGCACTACCTCTAAAAAATTGTTTAAAAAATCTCTCAAAAAAATTTAATAAAAATAATATTATTTCGCCAATAAAAATTAACAAAAAAGAGGAAATTCAAACGGACCATTTTGGTAATATTAGTAAACATTTATTTTTATTTAAATCAGTGAAAAGTATAAAAGAAGATATAAAAATAGATTTTACTTCTTTTGTTGGACCAATTTTTAAAAAAAATGTAATAAAGTCAGTTGGATACCCAAATAAAAAATTTTTTATTTGGGCGGATGATTTTGAATATTGTATTAGATTAAAAAATAAAAGATTTAAAATTTTATTAACTCCGTTTGCTAAAATAATTCATGAAGAAGGATTTATTTCAAAGTATGAATTTACATGGAAGAACTTTTATGGGTGGAGAAACAAAATTTTTATTAGAAAAAAATATTTAAATAAATTTTTTTATTTTATATATTTAGTATATTTTACGACATATATATTAATGCAAATATTATTTTTTAAAAAAGAAAAAAAGAAATTTTTAAAATTATATTTTAAATCTTTAAATAGAGCTATTAATAGTAACTTTATTGTAAAAAAAAATCCTAAGGATGTGTTTTGAGTTTATATATATAAATTTTACCAAATCTGTTATTTAAATCATAATTTTCATACAAGAAATTTTTTAAAATTTTATTTGAGAAAATATTAAATGTTAAATGAGACCCTATAATATAAACGGGTTTTGTAGTTTTTATTTTATTAAAAAAAGAATTTTTATCTAGGGAAACATCGCTATTTGGGAATAAATCTTCTAATTCAGTATAATTATAAATTGATTCCCCGACATTTGATTCAACTGTTGAATTAAATCTAAAAAAAGAAGGGGATTGAAACAAAATTATTTGTTTCAAATTTATTTCACTAAGTAAAGCAGGATCTGATGAGAAAACAGAATCATTAGAATCAAAATTGTTAAGATAATTTACTGATGAATCAAAATCATTAATATCATAAATAAAATAATCATTTGTATAGCTTAGATTAATTATAATAGTAAATATAAAAGACAAAATTACAATTCGTTTGACTTGTTTATTTAATAAAGGAAACAACAAAATTGAACAAAAAAATAATTGTTGGAATTTTGTTGGAAACCACACCCCAACCACATTTGGCAAAAACAAAATTAAAATAAATAAGATTAAAATAAAAGAATATTTTTGTTTATCAATTATTTTTAAATCATTATTGAATTTGTAAACTAAAATAAACAAGGTAAATAATATTATTGGTATTAGATAAAATAATCTATTATCTAGATTTACAAGGGTATATTTATCAACTGAAATAAAAGAAAAGAAAATAAGAAAAATGTTTAAAACTATATAAAAAAATCTTACAAAAAATCTTTTTCTTTTAGAGACAAGAAATATATTACAAAATTCTAAAATTATTAAAATAAAAGAATATTGTAAAGCTAGTCCATATGTAATTGATGTAAAAAAAGCATTTTTCATAAAAAACCCATAAATTCCAAAAAATACGATTAAAATTGGTAAAAAAGATACAAAGATTTCTGTGTAATTTAATTCCACATAATTTTTTTGAAAAAAACTATAAAAATAAGGAATTAACTTCAAAATTATAATTATAAAAAAATAAACCCCTACTAATATGAAGAAATAAAAAAAAATGTCTATAAAAAAAACTCTAAAAATATGATAATAACTATTTTTCAAAAAATAAGACAAAAATATCCAGAAAAAAATCAACATTATTAAAACAACTGATATAAATAAATAGTTACTATTTCTTCTACTTTTATCAGTAATTTCTACAAAAACTAGCAAAATAAATACAAAACACAATAAAGGTTTATAAGTAATAATTCCAAATGAAACAAGAAAACTGAATAATAATACACTAAACAAATTATACTTTAATTTTTTTTCAATAAACACTTTATAAATAAGAAAAACGAGCAATAATGATATTAAAAAGTAAAAATGATAAAAAATACCATGCCATACAGCAAACATTCCTGTTTCCAATGAAATTAATATTGAAAAGATAAATAAAATAAATAAATCCTTTTTATTTTTAAAATTCATGCTTTTTAACAGAAAAAATAATAGAAAAAATAAAACCACTTTAGTAACAAAAACAAAAAATCTCAAATTTATTATAGTTATGTCAAAAAATTTAAACCAAGGAATTAAAAGAAACAAAACACCAAATTCCCTAGCCCAAAAATCCACATATATACTCTTTCCTTCAAGAATTAACTTAGCCGTATATAAAAAATTGCCCTCATCAGTACCAATTCCAGTAGTATAAATTTTGTAAATTTGAATTATTAAAAAGACAATTAAAATTCCGACTAATGCAAGTGTATAATCCCATCCTTCTTTGTACATCCATTTTGTTATTTTTCCAATTAAGGGTATTCCAACTAGTTTAGGATACTTTTTATCAAATTCCAAGGCTCTTTTTTCTTCTTCTTTTTCTTCTATGGTTTGTTCTTCTTCAATTTCTTCGATTACTTGTTTGTTTTGGTAAAAAGTGATTGCTCCTAAGATAATTGTAATGATTGTTAGTTGGAGTTGGGTTTCTAGTAATGGTTTTGTGATGAAAGTTATTTGTTCGAATTTTAGGGATGACAAGGTTACTAGTATTAATAAGAAGAGGAAAACGTATTTAGTAAATTCTTTTTCGTTGAAAAAGGATTTTCCTTTCAAGATGATTAAAACAACGCTAATAAGAATGAGGGGGATAGCTATAGGGGTAAAAAAAGAATTCAAAAAAGAAAGAAAAGAAATATTAATTAAGGAGGTAACTGAAAGAATGATTAAGAAGTGTGGGTAGTAAGGGTAAACTATTTTTTCTAAGAATTCTTTACAAAATTTTTTCAAATCCTCGTTATCTCTTAGTTCCTTGAATTTATCTAAGAAAACAAGGGTTTCTTTAGGAATAATGCTTTTTGGAAGAATTTCAGAGAGTTTTTTCCAAGGAAAATAAAGCATGATACTAATAAACAAGAAAGGTAAGGAAACAAGAAAAGCTCTTTCCTCTAAACCAGGAAAAACAAATGGATTCTTAAAAAAAACGCTGTAAATGAAAACCAAGAATAAAGCAAGGTAACAAACCAAAAAAACTTCTCTATAAGCTAAAAGAGGTTTAAACAAATACTCTTTCCTAAAAGAAACTTTTTTTTCGAAAAGAGAATACTTAGTAGGAAAACCATGTTTATGAATCCTACCATCTTTTAACAAAACTTTTATTTGTGATTGCAAATCAAAAAAAGAAGCACCAGTTTTTGCTTTGAGTTCTTCAAAAGAATAATCTTGTTCTTTAAGCAAAGACAAGATATTTTCAATTAGAGTCATAAAGATTTTCTCAAAAGAAAGCCTTAAAAAATGGAAATTAAGTGGAAGGGGAAAGGTTTTTAAAGGAGTTTTCGCTTAATCTGTTCACTTTTTTGGGGAGAGATTATTGATGACGGAGAATAATTTAAAAAATAAAAGAAAAATAGGAGTTATTTTAGCGGTAATGATTATTGCCTTAGTTTTGATTTTGGGGCCAGGTTTGGCTTTTAATGTTTTATCAACTCAAGGAACAATAGCTTATTCTCCTGGAACAAGAGATATTAATGTTACTCTCCAAATACAAAAGTATACTAATGAAGTTGTACAGAGTTTCAGTGCAAAGTTATCAAGAATGCCTGTTGATGCTAATGAGGCAGTAATTGAGTCATTAACACTTGCTTCTGTTGTAGCAGGAACAAATATTTATGTTGCTAATAATGAAGAAATTAGTGATTCTGTTCATTGTGTGACATCAGATTATCCTGATAGATATTTCCACATGTGGAGTGCAAATGGTTACTCTTATACATGGGGTTATGGTTATTCTTATGGTGACCTAAATAATTTGGGTTATGGTTATTCTAGTACTGGTTATGGTTGGGGTTACGATAATTACGGTATGACTAATGGTACTCTTGATTGTACTTTTACTTTTGAGGATGTAAATCAAGGTGTTTATATTGCGACAAGAGTTTATGCTAATGATGCATTAATCGGTGGAGCTGGATTGGATAAGGTTATTGGTTTAATTGATCTTAGCCAAAACAGTACTCTAAAATTCGTTGAACCTAGTACTAGTAATGGTATTTTGAGGGTTCAACTTGATGTTGGCGGAACTAATGGAACAGATTATAACCTTAATTCGGCTGATGAGTACGTTGGAATGACAATTGATCCAACTATAGCAGATAATCCTAGTACTGCTACAACTTATGGTAGCTTTTTCGCGTTCGGTCCAACAGATTCTAACTTTGCTGATGCTAATTTAACAATGTATTATGCGGGTGTTTCTGGGGTAGATGGAGCAACTAATCTTGTTTCAAGATTAGGGGTTTATCATAATAAGAATAGTGTTTGGTCTTTAGTAAGTGCTCCTGATATTAATACAACTGCTAAAACAGTTAAAGTTGGAGTTAGTTCTTTCTCAGGATTCAAAATGGGTTTAATTCCTGCTTCAACTTCTTCAAGTTCAAGCAGTTCAACAACTACTAGTGATCTTGGTACAACAACTGTTTTAGGGACTTATACTTCTCCTGCTTTGGTTATTACTCCTGCAGAAGTAAGTACATTATTAGAGGGTTCTGGTTTGAGTGCTGATGAAATTCAGGCTTATGTTGATGCGGCTGCTCTTGGTGGTTTGAGTATTGAAAGAGAATTGGTTGTAGAAAAAATTGTTTCAACTGATGGAACAATAAGCTATAAATCAACTTTCACTATAACTTTCAAGAACACTACTGGAAAAGCTTTGAAGGAATTGAAAATAGTTGAGGTTGTGCCAAAGAATGTTGCAAGTAATGCATCACAAATAACTTCAACATTTGATTATAAGGTATTGTTAGCGGATCCTATACTAGAATTCACTATTCCTAGTGTTGCGGTTGGTGGAACATCAGAGGTAACTTACTCTGTAAACAAGCAGGTAACTCAAGCACAGTTTGATGAGTATAGTTCTCCAGCATACAAATATACGTTTGCTAGTACAGGAACAGATACTAATGGAACTGTTGTAACACCTGATGCAAATAAGCCGACAGGAACAACTGATACAGGTAAGACAGGAACAACTACAACAGGAACGGATTGGTCATTACTAATATTAGTAGTGTTAGTGCTGGTTGTTCTGGTTGCAGGGTACTTCCTATTGCAAGGAAAGAGTAATAAAAAGAAATAAGTTTTAATTGAGGAGACAAGCTAATTGCTTGTTTCCTTTTCTGTTTTTTTTATGGTTCGTATTCAAAAATATAAAGCAAAAGTGCTTGAGGATAAACTGGCTTTAAGAAAAATGATTCAAATAGATAGTGAAATAAAGAAAGGAAAGCAAAAAGTTTTTAGTGAAAAAGAAGTAAAAAAAGTAAATTGTTTGAGTTAAAGTAATATTTAAATACCTGCTTAATTGTAGTTATGTTATATACTCCCCAGCATTGCTTCGGCAAAGCTGGGTCTTATACTTTTCTTTAAAGGCGAAAATAATGGCTTTTGAGCGCGCAATCATATTCATTGATGGAAGTAATTTTTATCACATACTAAAAAGCACTTTTGGAAGCTCTAAAAGCATGAATGATTTTGATTTTCAATCATTTGTAAAACATATAACACAGAACAAAGAGCTCATACGAACTTATTATTATTCTGCGCCGTTAGACAAGAACAAAGACCCGGCAGTTTATGCAAAGCAACAAAAGTTTTTTGAAGAATTAAAAAAAATACCTTCATTTGAGCTCATACTTTGCAGAATGCAAAAAGGAAAACAAAATGGTAAAACGACTTATATGGTTAAAGAAGATGATATTCATATTGCTGTAGACATGGTTAAATTAGCTTATAATAACGCTTATGATGTTGCAATACTAGTTAGTACTGATGGTGATTTTGTTCCTGCAATAGAAGCAGTAAAAGAAAGAGGAAAAAAAGTAATGAATATTGGGTTTGAAACTAAATTCTCTTGGCACCTTCGTCAAAAAAGTGATGAATTTAGCCAAATAAAAACAAAAGAACTAGAAAAAATGTTTAAATAAAAATACCTTAAAACAAATTACAGTTTTAGGGTCTATAACCAATTATTTAAATACAATCCAATCGTTATTTCTTTATGGCTCAGAGGAAAAGAATGAATTTTGGTTTTGCCCCTATTACAAGAATGAAGGCTCCTTCAATGGGAAAGGTTTTCCAACAGGCAATGAAATCAAGGGAAGAACTAGTTAAGATGAAGGAAAGACTGGAGGAAAATGAGTTTTTGAGGTATAGAGAGAGGACTATGGAGAATGCTAAGATGAGGGAGTTTGAGTCAAAAAATGCTCAAAAGATGTATGAATTGGAGGAAAAAAAGTTTGTTGAGGAAGCGAGAAAAAAGGTAAGTGAAATTTTTCGTTCAGAGTTAAGTCCTGTAATGGCTGGATTGCTTTCAAGAGAAATTATTGCAAAAATCGGGCATGAGGCTGTTAGGGAAATGAATGCAGAGCAATTAAAGCAATTATTAGTCCAGAGCCCTACTTTAAAAGAAATTATTTTTAAATTAAAAGCAGGGAAACGAACTACTAAGCGTGAAATGAGTGCGGCTGTTGAAGAAATAAAGGAAATACTTGAAGAAGTACAACAGCAATAGCAGCCTTGCATGGAATTCAGGTTGGTTTTTTAATGCAAATATGTTGTGTAAACTTGGAAGAAATTCTTAAATGTATTTTTGTATTTTTCCAAAATTAATCTTTCAAGATTTTTTGTATAATTATTATCAAAATCTTCAAGTGATTTTAGATAAGCTATTCTTTGAGTTTTTCTTATAATGAGTGGAGCATATCCTTCATTAATCAAAATAAGGTTTATTAAAAATCTTCCAACTCTCCCGTTGCCATCATCAAAAGGGTGTATTTGTTCAAATTTTCCATGAAACAAAGCAACTTTTTTTAAGGGATGCATTTCTTTTTCATTGTTAAACCATTCTATTAGTGATTTCATTTCTTTTTCTACGTTCTCAGGGGGAACAGTTTCCAGTTTTTTGCCAACAATATAATTTGGAATTTTTTTATATCCTGTTTGTATTTCCATATCTTTAACAAGCATTTTATGCATCTTGATAATATCTTTTTCGATTAATTTGAACTTGTTTTTTAAAATCAGGTCAACAACGTTTCTTGAGTTTCTTGTTTCATACACCTCTCGCAAATCTTTTCCCTTAATTATTTTGTTCTCAAATAATATTAATGCAACATCTTTTAGTGTTAAAGAATTTCCTTCAAGTGCATTTGATTCATAAGTAAAGTTTGCTGTAAATCTATCAAACAAATCTTTTAATTGAGAATTTGTTAATTTTTTCAATATTTTTTTATAATTTTGCCTTGTTGCTTCAACTTTTTCAAATTGTTCTTTTGTAAAAACAGAATCTGTTTTATAAGTGCTTAAAATTTCTTTGTTTCTCAATTCAATCTCTTTTTTTGAAAAATATTCTAAAAGTTCAGGAGTCTTCCTTTTCGAATTAACTCTTTTAAATATTTTTGCTGCTTTGCCCTTAGCAAGCCTAAATGAATACACTGCATAAAGGTATTTTTTTCCACTAATCTTTTTAATAAAGTAATAAACCATACAATAATTTACTACCACAGAATATATAAACATGCGTTTTTAGTGGTAGTAACTTTTTCTTGTAGTACAGGCACTCCGGCTTTGGGTTAGTATTATAAACTTCTTTTGTAGGAATATTTATGGTAGTGAGGGATTGGCTCACGGCGCCCCGCTGGGGTTGCTGAGGAAAGTCCGCTCACCTGAAACAACCCGATCAAAATCGAAAGGTTTTGTGACAATCTGAAAAGATGGGCAGCTCAACAGAAACGAACCTTTCAGAAATGAAAGGATGCAACGGGGGCTGTGGTGCAACTCCGAAAGGAGGCTTAGGTTAATGCCAACCGGAACGTGTTTTCGCGTTACTACCGGGAAACAAAAAGTGGCTTACAACTCACTGCCAAAAATTATTTATGATAAGTTGATGAAGATGCCTGTGCCGAGAATAAAGTATAATCCAAAGTTTGCAGAAACCCAAGGAATGCCTTTAATGAAAACAAGGCCTCTTAGTGTTACAGAAATTCAAGAAAAAAAAGTGGATGCATTAATAGCAAAGTATTCAAGGCCTTTTAATGTAATTAATGCTGTGTTGAAAAGGAACAAGAAACTTAGTGGGGCACAGCAAAGAGTTTTGAGTAATAGGATTAAGTATTTTGAAGGAATAGTTGATGAAGCATTTAGAAAAGAAAGTGAATTGAATCCTAATTCATCGAAAATTCAATTAAATCAAAAAGAAAGAATGACTAGGTTATTTGATTTTAGTCAAAATGCTTACAAATTAGTACTTAAAATGGAGAATGCTGGTCTTGTTGATAAAGGGTTTACACACAAAGCATTTAGAAAAATGAATGGTTCTGTGAATAATCAAAAGCAGTGATTTTAAATTAGTCTGGTTTAACTTATTTAACAGTGGTGTAATGATTACAAGTAAAGAGTTAAAAAAAATGTATTTTGATTTGTTTAAATCAAAAGGGCATGCAATTATTCAAGGGGCTTCACTTATCCCTGAGAATGATCCAAGTGTTTTGTTTACTACAGCAGGAATGCATCCGTTGGTTCCTTTTTTGATGGGAGAAAAGCATCCTTTAGGAAAAAAGCTTTGCAATGTGCAGAAATGTATTCGAACTGGGGATATTGATGAGGTTGGAGATGCTTGGCATTTAAGTTTTTTTGAAATGCTTGGTAACTGGTCTTTAGGAGATTATTTCAAAAAAGAAGCGGTGGAAATGAGTTTTGAGTTCTTAACATCAAAAAAGTATTTAGGTATTCCAATTGAGAGGATTAGTGTTACTTGTTTTGCAGGAGATAAGGATGCTCCGAAAGAAGATACTGCTGATAAGACCTGGGCTTTGCTTGGGATAAAGAAAAACCAAATACATTTTTTACAAAAAGAGGATAATTGGTGGGGTCCTGCTGGGGAAACAGGTCCGTGCGGTCCTGATACGGAAATGTTTTACCATGTAAAGGATATACAGGAAAAAAATACTGCTGATTTTGTCAAGTTACAGAAGAAAGGGGATTTCTGCGAAATTTGGAATGATGTGTTCATGCAGTATAACAAAACAATTGAGGGAAAATATGTTCCTTTACAGCAAAAAAATGTGGATACGGGAATGGGGGTGGAGAGAACAGTTGCGGTGCTTAATGGTTATGATAATGTATTTGAAATGGATACTTTGAAACCGATTTTAGAAAAAGTCTTGGAATTAAGCGGAAGAAAAGGAAAAACCCAGGAAGAATTAAGTGAGGCTGAAAGGAGAAGTTCAAGAATAATTACTGACCATATGAGGACTGCGGTAATGATTCTTGGGGATGAAAAGGGAATTGTGCCAAGCAATGTTGATCAAGGATACATACTTAGGAGATTTATTAGGAGAAGTGTGAGGCATGCAAGGTTATTAGGGATAAATGGAAAGTTCTGTAAAGAGGTAGCGCAAACTGTGATAAAAGTAATGAGGGAAGATTATCCTGAGCTTAAAAAAAATAAGGAAAGAGTTTGCGAAGAATTGGAAAAGGAAGAAGAAAAATTTTCAGCAGCACTAGAAAACGGAACAAAAGTATTAGAAAAGAAGTTACAATTTCTTGGACAATCGCCCAATAAAGAATTGAACGCAAAAGGAGCTTTTGATTTGTTCCAGAGTTATGGTTTTCCTATTGAAATGACTAAAGAGATGTGTAAAGAAAAAGGTTTTAGTGTTGATGAAAAAGGATTTGAAGAATTATTGAAACAACACCAAGAGCTTTCTAGGAAAGGGGCTGAACAAAAGTTCAAGGGGGGTTTGGCTGATGCTAGTGAAGAAACAACTAAATTGCATACAGCAACTCATTTGCTTAACCAAGCATTAAGAGAAATTGTTAATGAAAATATTTCCCAGAAAGGGGCTAACATTACTCCTGAGAGGATTAGGTTTGATTTTAATGCGGATGAAAAATTGCCTGATGAACAGGTAAAGAAAATTGAGGATTGGGTTAATAATGTTATAAAGCAGGAATGTGAGGTTACTATGGATGTTCTTCCTTTGGAGGAAGCAAAAAAACAGGGCGCGCACGGAGTATTTGATTCAAAGTATGGGGAAAAAGTTAAAGTCTACACTGTAAAAAAAGGAAACAAAATTTATTCAAAAGAGATTTGCGGAGGACCCCATATAGAAAACACTCAAAAATTAGGACATTTTAAAGTTATTAAACAAGAAGCTGTTGCGGCAGGAATAAGAAGAATAAAAGCTGTGTTAGAGTAATTTGCTTTATTACATTTCTTCTATTGCTTCTATATCAAGTATTTCAAGGCCTGTTTTCAGAAGAATTGTTGTTGCTTCCACTAGCGCTAACCGTGCAAGGGTTTCTTCCTTGTTTTCTGCTTTTAATACAGGTACTTCGTGGTAAAAGGAATTAAATTTTTCTGCTATTGCAAGCAAATTGTGGCATAAAGGATGCAGAGATAATTCTTCCCAGCTTTTTTGTGCTGCCCCATTAAATGCGCCCAGTGCAACCACAAGTTCTTTTTCTTTTTCATGAGAGAGCAACGAGAAATCAGCTTTTTTAAGTTTCTTTAAATCAATTTTTTCGTTTTTTGCTTTTCTTAAAATGCTTTTTGCTCTGGCGTAAGTGTATTGTATGTAGGGCCCTGTTTCTCCTTCAAATGAAATGCTTTTTTCAGGCTCAAACATCATGTCTTTTTTTGCATCATTTTTTAGTAAATAGAATTTTATTGCTGCAAGCGCAATTGCTGTTGCTCTTTTTTCTTTTTCTTTTTGAGAAAGCTCTTTGTATCTTGATTCTATTTCTTTTAATGCGAGTGATTTTATTTCATTAATTAAATCATCTGCATCAACAACTGTTCCTTCTCTTGATTTCATTTTTCCTGTTGTGAGGTTAACCATTCCGTAGCTCATGTGGTAGCATTTATCAGCCCATTTCCTGCCAAGTTTTTTGAATATGGCGAATAATTGTTTGAAATATAAATCTTGTTCGTTTGCTACTACCCAAATGCTTCTGTCTAATTTGAATGAATCAAATTTTTCCTGTGTTACCCCTAAATCATTTGTTGCATACAATGAGGTCCCATCTCCTCTTAGAAGAACTTTGTTTGGTAATTCAGGTTCAAGTAATGCAATTACTGCCCCATTATCCTCATGCTTGAAAACTTTTTTTTCTAATCCTTCTTCAATAATTTTTTTGCCTAATTGTTTCTTGAACATTTCACTTTCAAAGAATTGTACATCAAATTTGCTTCCAAATAATTTGTAGGTTTCTTCTAATCCGCTTACTGCCCATTTATTCATTTTTTTCCAAAGAGCTATTGTTTCTTTGTCTCCTTTTTCCCAGAGTTGAATCATTTCTTGCGCTTTTTGTTCCAGGGAAGGATCTTCTTCAAGTTTTTTTGAATAAAGAACATACATTTCTCCGACAAAATGGTCTGTTTTAATGTGCTCTTTTTCAGGGTCTCTTTCGCTTGCAAACAATTTGTATGCTAACATGCTTTTGCATATGTGTACTCCCCTGTCATTAATGAGATTTGCTTTCACAACCTCATTCCCTGTTTCTTCTAATAAATTGGAAATTGCTAATCCTAGTGAACTGTTCCTTAAATGCCCTACATGTAATGGTTTGTTTGTATTCGGCCCTGAATATTCAATCATTACTTTTCCTGAGCCTAATTTTACTCCTAATGTTTTCCCGCTAAAAATTCCTTCAAGAACTGATGAAGACAGAGCTGTTTTTGCTAAGAAAATGTTAAGATAAGGACCTTTTGCTTCCACTTTTTCAATAAAAGGAGCTGAAATCTTGTGTACAAGCTCATTAGAAATCAGGTTAGGAGCCTTTTTTTGTTGTTTTGCCATGACAAAGCAAGGGTAAGCATAATCCCCCATCCCTTGCGGAGGAACTGTAATTAGTGCCAGGATTTCTTCTTTAGACAATCCTGTTTGATTTGAAAGCAGCTCAACTACTTGTTCCTTAAAATCCATAAAAGAAACTGAGTCAAAGTGTTTTTAAAGTTCAAGTTCGGATTTTTATCTCAAAATTTTTGTACTAAAAAGTACTTAAATACAAAAAAACCTAAAATAGTCGTGTTAAAATGAAGATTTTGGTTACCGGCGGATGTGGTTTTATTGGAAGCCATATTGTGGATAAGTTGATTGATAAAAATTATGAAACTATTGTGATAGATAATCTTAGCACTGGAAAAAAAGAGAGGCTTAATCAGAAAGCAAGATTAATTGTTGCTGATATAACCAATGGAACGGAAATGCAAAGGGTTTTTGAAAAAGAAAAACCTGGTATGGTTATTCATACTGCTGCGCAGGTAATGCTCAGGAAATCAATTGAAGAGCCTGTTTTTGACGCAATGACAAATATTATTGGAACAATTAATGTTCTTGAGGAATGTAAAAAAAGCAAAGTAAAAAAAATTATTTACACTTCTACTGGTGGAGCAAGATATGGTAACCCTGAGTATTTGCCTGTGAATGAGAATCACAAAATCAATCCGAGTTCACCTTATGGAATATCCAAACATTCAGCAGAGCATTATGTTAAAGCATATTCTGATTTGTATGGTTTTGATTACTTGATTTTTTGTTTTGGGAATGTTTATGGCCCAAGGGATGATCCTAAGTGTAAAAGAGTTACAGCAATTTTTTCTGAACAAATGATTAATGGAGAACAGCCTGTAATATATGGGGATGGCAATCAAACAAGGGATTTTTTGTATGTCCTTGATTTAGCTGAGTTCATTGTTAATTCAATTGAGAAAAAACCTTTACACAAATTATTTAATCTAGCTAATGGGGAACAAGTTAGTGTGAATTATATTTTTGAGGAATTAAAAAAAATTTCTAATTACAATGGAGAAGCAAAGCATGTTGATTCAATTAAAGGGGAAGTAAGGGATATTGTTCTTGATACTAAATTAGCACAAAAAGAACTTGAGTGGAAGCCAAAAACAAGCATGGAAAAAGGTTTAAGAGAAACTTTTGAATGGTTAAAAAATAATAATCAAAAATAAAATTAGTTTTTTTCATTTCTTTATGGGTTGTGGCAATCGCTTGGAGTAATTGTTCCATCTGCTCCGTTTGGTGTTCCTATTCCACCTGTAATAATAACACTTGGTTTTGGTGTTGGGCAAGGATTAAATATTATTGTTCCTCCGTCTCCTCCTTTTGCGTCTTGTCCAATCCCTTCTCCTCCGTAAGCCTCAATTATAGAAATCTCTGAATTGCTAATGTTTAAGTCTCCACCATTACCTCCACCACATTGGTAACAATCCATTGTTCTAGCTCCATAAGAATATATTGCATTCACTGATGAATTTGTTATATTCATTGATGATCCATTACCCCATTTATCGTTTCTGCCATGTGCATTAATTGTAATTATGTTTGAATCTGAGAGTGTTACTGCCCCTCCTCCCCCAATCATATTCACATAAGATATTTCTGAGTTAGTTGCTAAAAAATTTCCTCCAGAGGAAGCATAAAAAGTACATGTAATACCAGTATTTGAATTGACTGTAGTTGCATTAGAATTTGTTAGGGTTATGCTTCCACCATCCCCACAAGTTTGGTATTGTGGGGTTTGCCCACCATTTGAATCAATTATAGTAACGTTAGAATCAATTAGGGTAACATTTCCTCCAAATCCACCATTACACCCTAAATAAGTACAGGTAGTGTCACCACCGTAAGCATAAATGTTTGTTATATCGGAATTGTTTACAGTAACATCGCCTCCATGGAAACCAACTCCACTACTATTGTTTTTTCCATTTGAAAAGACGTTTCCATTAATGGTTACATCCTTAATACTTAAATTGGTCCATGCTGGTCCAGTTAGATTTGTAGCATCAATATTACCTGTTATTGTGTATTCATTCCCCTTAATTGTAATATTGTCTGCAGCAATTGTTAGGCAAGTTCCACCAGAACCAATATTATTAGTTAGATTGTAGTATCCTCCATTAGTGCTTAAAGTAGCACAGTTTGAAAGATTTATTTGGAAGGGTAAAAATATTGTCATTGATTTGTTGTTATCAGCAATGATTGTCACTGTGTTTGAATCATAACCAGTTTTAGAGAAAACACATGAATAAGAACCTGCGTTGAAATTGATTATTTTTGGTGAATCTTGCTCAATAAAATCGTAATCATTTACGTTGCAATCCATACTAAATCCAGTCAAATCTTCATTTGTAGAAGAATCTTTTACATTTAAAGTAATGTTGTATGAACTAGTAGGTAAAGTATTTACTATGACATTGTAATCTTGAGTTGAATCATCTGCAGCGGTAACTGTATAAGTTACTTGATTTGTAAAATTTTGGGCAATACCAGAAGCAGGATTAATTGAAATCCCAGTAATAGTTATTGTTGGAACAAGAGCAGTTACATCAGTTCCGTTTGGAACACTTAATATGACTGTGTGAGTGCTTTCGTTTACATCACCAACAACAGGAGGAGAAGAGAAATCAAATGCAGTAATAGCTTTTGCTGTGTTTAGTGACACAATAACAGTTATTGTGTAGATTTGGCTTAAACCATCGTTAGCAGTAATATTATAATCAACAGGGCTGGAAAAATTCTGTGGACCAGTAGGTTCAATAGTTACTCCTGAAACTAATCCTATTGATGGGTCAAGATTGCTTATGTCAGTTCCATAAGGAACCGTTACCACAATAGTATGATTTTTTTGATTAATAATACTTGAACCAAAACTGCCAAAATTAAAATCAGTAATCAATTGAGTGGATGTACTAGGCAATACACTTACTGAAACAGTATAAGTTTGGGTTGAACCACTTGGCATTGTAATAGTGTATACAATAGGGTTAGAAAAATTCTGTGACCCAAGAGGATCTATTGTAACTCCAGGAATGGTTGAAATAATTGGATTCAAATTATTTACATCAGCATTGAAAGGAACTGTTATATCAATCATGTGCGTGCTTAAATTAATTGTTGTAGTGCCTCCTGAATCCAAACCGGAAAAACTAAAACCAGTTATTATTTCATTAGAATTAAGTACTAATTGAGTACCTGAAGAAAGAGTAACTTGAGATGCATCAGAAACACAATCAACAGAAACAGTAGCACTAAACTGCTTCTCTAAACCATATTCTGATTCAGCGTAAATAATAACTTCGCATGTTTTTGTTTTGCCTTCCAAACCTACACAAGAACAACCAGAACCAGCGTCACTCAAAGAAAAATACTTCTCCTCACCTTGCGAAATATTAACATTATCATAGTTCATATCCTTTCCACTAACATTAATGCCTGTAATAGTAAGTAATCCACCGGAAATATTACCCAAACTAATTAAACCGTCTCCGCTATTATCCAAAACCGCTTCGGAAATGCTAATCAGCCCGGAACTGCTGGAAATTTTTGAAGATGTAGAACTAATGCCAGTAAAAGAATCAAAATTGTTTGACACTACTGCAACAACAAGTAAAGAAATAACTATAATAACTGCAATAGTAACTAAATATTCAATTGTTCCTTGGGCTTTTGAATCAAGTATAAGTCCCATATCAAGTACACTTTTAGTGTAAAATATATGATAAAGAACTATTTAAAGTGAACTTTTGGCTAAAAAGGATTAAAGAATTCCTTTTGCTTTTAGTAATTCAGCGTTTAGTATTCCGCCGCCTGCTGCTCCTCTGACAGTGTTGTGGCTTAAGCCGACAAAGCGATAATCAAATACATTGCACTCGCGTAGCCTTCCAACTGTAATAGCCATGGCTTTATCTGTATCCCTGTCTTTTCTTGGCTGGGGCCTGTTTTCTTGTTCTGTGTAAATTATTGGGTGCTTTGGCGCAAATGGCAAATCAAGTTCTTGTGGAACTGATTTGAATTCTCTCCAAATTTTAATAATTTCTTCTTTTGATGGTTTTTTATTTTTGTTAGCAAATTCAAATGAAACGCATGCTGTGTGGCCATCTACAACTGGTACTCTGTTGCAGTGTGCAGAAAATTTTATTTCATCAGTATTCACAATTTTGTTTTCTTTTATTGAACCAAGTATTTTCAATGGTTCTTTTTCTGATTTTTCTTCTTCACCAGAGATGAATGGTACTATATTATCCACAATATCTAGTGAGGCAACTCCAGGGTAACCTGCTCCTGACACTGCTTGCATTGTGGAGAGAATTACTTTAGAAATTTTGTATCCTTTTTGTTCAAGAGCAAATAAGGGGGTTAAGTAACTCTGAATAGAACAATTTGGTTTAACCACAATAAAGCCTTTATCAAATCCATAATTTTTTTTCTGTATAGGAATTATTTCTAAATGAGAAGAATTTATTTCAGGTACTAGCATTGGTACATCAGGAGTAAATCTATGAGCTGAGCAATTTGATACAACAGGAATATTTGTTTTAGCATAATCAATTTCAAGTTTTTTTGTAGATTCTTTATCTAATTCAAGTGCTGAGAAAACAAAATCGCATTTTCCAATTGCTTTTGAAACAATATTAGCATCCTCAACCATTATTGAAGCAACTTTTCCAGGTATTGGTGTTGCCATGTGCCATCTTCCTTTCACTGCTTCAGAATATTTTTTTCCTGCTGAGTTAGGGGAGGCCGCAAGGTAAGTTACCTCAAACCATGGGTGATTTTCAAGTAATCTAATATAATTCTGGCCAACCATTCCTGTTGCTCCAAGTACTCCTGCCCTTAGTTTCTTCATTTCATATCACCAAAAATAATTAAACAATGAATTCTGAATGAATAGCTTTTATCGCTTTATCCAAGTCAGTTCTTTTAACCACAAAGCTGATGTTTATTTCTGAAGCTCCTTGTGTTATTGATTCAATATTTATGTTTTGATTTCCTAGTGCTGTGAATAATCTGCCTGCTAATCCAGGGGTGCCTTTGATTCCTTCCCCTATAACCCCAACTAATGAAAGATCCGTTATGCTAATTATTTCGCATTCAGAATTATTTTTTAATTCCTGAAGGGTTTCTAATGCAAGTGAAAGATTTTTTGATTCCACGCTGAAAGAAATTGCTATTTCGCTTGTTGCAATTAAATCAACTATTATTTCATTTTTTGCAAGCAAAGAAAAAATGGTGGAAGCAAAACCAGGCGTATTAATCATGCTGCTACTTTTGACAATAATGACTGCAGCATCTTTTGTTGAGGCAATTGATTTAACCACCTCATCAGTCATTTGTTTCATTGGACCAATAATTGTTCCCTTATCCTCAGGAGAAAAAATATTTTTTATTTCAGCGCAAAGGTTTTTTTGCCTTAAAGGACTAATTGTTTTTGGGTGAAGAATTTTTGCACCCAAATAACCTAGTTCTTCTGCTTCTTCATAATTCAGAAAAGGTATTTGTTTTGCTTCAGGCACTATTCTTGGGTCAGCCGTCATGAAACCTGAGACATCTTTCCATATTTCTAGTTCTGCATTAAAAATGTTTGAAATAAATCCGGAACTATAATCTGTACCTCCTCTACCGAATGTTTTAACATCCCTTGATTCATCAACCCCATAGTATCCTGGGAGAAGAATTACTTTTTCTGAAAGCAGTAAATCCATTTTTGAATGCAAATTACTGCTTGTTTTTTCCATATCGACTAAAGCATTTTCAAATTGTCCTTTGCATATTATTCCCGCTTCTTCAGCATCAATAAATTCTGAATCAATTTTGTTATCCATGAGGAATGCTTCTAAAATAATTGGGCTTAAGCGTTCTCCAAAGCTCTGGACCAAATCTCTGCTCCTTGGGCTTATTTCTTTCAAGTAAGCTATTCCATATAAAAATTTTTCCAGCAAAGAGATTTTGTCATTCAAATAAAATTCAGCATTCTGCCTTACCTTTGCATCATTTATGAGTGCAAGGTAATCTTTATGCATTTTTTTCAATGAATTTATTGTGGGAGTAACATTTTTGGTTGATAAACAGCATTTTCCTATGCTTTCAATTAAAAAATCAGTTACCCCATAAAGTGCAGATATTACTATTATTTGTTTCTCATTTTTTTTCTTTTTATTTTGGATAATCTCTACTACCCTACTAAAAGATTCTTTGTCTCTAAGGATTCCTCCTCCTATTTTCAAAACAACTGTTTTAGGCATGTTAGGCATGCAATAGAAAAAAACGAAAATGTTTAAAAAACACTCACAAAAATACGAATAACGCAATACAAGGTTTATTCCAAAACTAGCTCTGTAATTATTGTTTGTGCGGTTTTGATTCCTGAGAGGGTTGCTTGGGCTATTGTTTTTGGACCTGTTACGCAATCCCCGCATGCGTAAACTTTTTTTAGTGAAGTTTCATTGTTTTCGTTTACAGTAATGGTTTTTCCATTGGTTTTGATTCCTTCTTTTTCTAGCCATGAAAAATTGTGTTGTTGGCCTATTGCAAGAATTACTTTTGTGTGCGCATAGGAACAAGTTTTTCCTGTTTCAACAGGTTTTTTTCTTCCCTGTTCATCTGTTCCTGAAAGAATCATTTCAGCGCAGGTAACATTAATTTTTTTATTTCCTTTAGGGTTATACTCTAAAGGGTGTCTTAGGAATTCAAAATGAATTCCTTCTTTTCTTGCTGACTCTATTTCTGTTCTGAGTGCAGGCATTTCTGATTCGGTTCTTCGGTATATTATTGTTACATGAGCCCCTTGTTTTTTTGCGGTTCGTGCAGCATCAATTGCTGAGTTTCCTCCACCTATTATGGCAACATTATCTTTTTCTGAAACCATTTTTTCGTTTTCAAGCTTTGCCTTGGACAAAAACTCAAGTGCATCAATAATATTATTATTTTTTTCGCCTTCTATCCTTGCCTTTATGCCTTTGCCAGCGCCTATTGCAATGACAACATAATCAAATTTTTTTAGTAATGATTTGATTGAAAAAATTTTTTTGTGCTCAAATTTAACACCTAGTTTTTTTGCATCATTAATTTTTTTTTGAATAGTTTTTAATGGAATCCTGAACTCAGGGACCCCATAAGCAAGCATTCCTCCAAATTCTTTTAATTCATCAAACACTTTTACATTAAACCCATTATTCGCTAATTGGATAGCACATATTAGCCCTGCGGGCCCCGAACCTATTATTGCAACGGAGCTCTTTTTGGTAATAGCCATGATAATTCCCTTATGGTTGCAAATTATTTCTTTTCTTCCTGTTCTTTTTTTAATTCTTTAATCAGGGCTTCTCTCATTTTTTCTTTTGGCGGTTCTGTTCCTTGCCATATTCTGAATTGTTCAAATGCTTGGCCTAAAAACATTTCTATTCCCTGAATTGTTTTGCATCCTTTTTGTTTAGCTTCTCTGATTAATTTTGTTTCCAGTGGATTGTATACTACATCAAAAACAAGCATTTCTTTTCTTAGGAGTTCTTTTGGATAAGAGGTTTCATTAGTTTTGGGGTACATTCCTATAGGAGTAGCGTTTATTATTATGTCAGCGTTTGAATCAATTTTTGAAATACTTTCTGTTTTTGCATTGAATTCTTTTGCAAGCTGAATAGCTTTTTTTTCTTCAATATCAAACACTGTTATATTTGCTTTTTCTTCCTCAAGCCCTGCAATTATTGCTCTTGCTGCTCCTCCGGCTCCTATCAGATAAACTTTTTTTCCAATTAAATTTGTTTTTTCTTTTAGCGCTTTCATTGCACCTAAGCAATCAGTATTGTAACCATATAATTTTCCATCTTTGTTATGCACTGTATTAATTGCACCAATTTTTTTTGCTTTTGTTTCAATTTCATCCAAGTATTTCATGGCTTCTATTTTGTGTGGAATAGTTACACTGTACCCTATTATTCCAAATTCTTTCATTGCCTCTATTGCGGTTTTAACCTTTTTTACCTCAAATGCCAGATATACTGCATTTAGATTTGCTTCTTTCAGAGCAATATTGTGTATTAACGGGCTTTTTGAATGCTTTACAGGATTTCCTAATACCGCAAATAAACTAGTTTTTGAATCAATTTCCATAATTTAATTAGAGGGCATTAACTTTAAAATAAATCATTTCAAACTTTAAAAAATTATTTCCTTCTTTTTTTTACTCAAAATTAAAACTTTTTTGCTTTTGCATTTGGTTCTCCGTTTTGTGCTTTGTGGCGCAAGTAATGGTCGCAGAGAACGATTGCTGTCATTGCTTCTACTATTGGTACGGCTCGTGGTAATACACATGGATCATGCCTTCCTTTGCCGGCAAATTCCACAGAGGAAATTTTTTTATCGACCGTTTGCTGTGTTTTTCCTATTGTTGCGGTTGGCTTAAAAGCTACTCTGAAAATAATTGGCATCCCGTTGCTTATTCCTCCTTGTATGCCTCCGGAGTTATTTGTTTTTGTTTTAACATTTCCTTTTTCAACAAAAAAAATATCATTGTGTTCTGAACCTGTAAGATTTGCTCCTGCAAAGCCTGAGCCTATTTCAAATCCTTTTGATGCGTTAATACTCATCATTGCTTTTGCTAAATCAGCGCTTAATTTGTCAAATATTGGTTCGCCTAACCCTATTGGCATGTTGCGTACAACGCATTCAATTACTCCTCCAACGGAATCTCCTTTTTCTTTTGTTTCTTCTATGAGTTTAATCATTTTTTCTGCTGATTTGCTGTCCGGGCATCTGACAATATTTGATTCAATTTCTTTTGAAGAAACCTTATTAGAATCAATTTCAGCTTCAATTCCTTTTACTTTTTTTACATAAGCAATTATTTCAACATTAAAGTTTTTTGTCAAAATTTTTTTTGCTATTGCTCCTGCAGCAACATTCCCTGCAGTCATTCTTGCAGAGCTTCTTCCACCCCCGAAAGGGTCTCTTATCCCATATTTTTGTTGATAAGTAAAATCAGCGTGGCTTGGTCTATAAAGTTGTGATATTTCATCATATGCTTCTTGTTTCTGGTCTTTGTTAAAAATCACCATTGATATTGGGGTACCGGTTGTTTTTCCTTCAAGGGTACCTGAAAGAATTTCAACTTTATCTTCTTCTTTTCTTGAGGTAGTTATATTGCTTGTTCCTGGTTTTCTTCTGTCTAATTCTTTTTGTATATCTTCTTCAACTAGTTCAAGCAAAGGGGGACAGCCATCAATCACTACGCCAACTGCTTTTCCGTGCGATTCACCCCAATTGGTTACTTTGAATAATTTTCCAAAAGTATTTCCACTCATTCAAATCACTTTTTATTATTAAAAATAATTAACCATTCAATTATTAATTCTCATTAAACCTTATTTGCGTGAAGAATCATTTGTATTTCCGCATCAGTTGTAATATTGATTAATTCTGTCAAAAATTTTTTTACTGATGAACTATTTTTTAATTCATATTTTTCAGCAACAGCGAGTGTTTTGTTAATAACTTCTTTTTCGCGTTCAACTACAACTAATTCTTTTCTGATTTTTTCGGGGTCCTTTAATTTAATCAGGTTAGGATTTTTTTGCATTTTGTATCCTGCTACTTGTTCTCCAACCCCAATTATTCTTTCATTGTAAAGCAAAATATTTTCAACATCCTGTTTTGTTGTTTCACCATAAGTTGCCCTGTCTTCTGTGTGTTCACATAAATCAACAAGAATTTTTTTATATGCTTCAATAATTCGTTTAGAAAAATCAATCCTTACTGGAGGAATCCCTTCTTTTTTTGCAGGAGCCTTAACCAGTGATTTAGCTAGTTCTTTTTTAGAATAAATAATCGGGCTTTGGTCATTGTAAAGGAATCTTCCGTATTCAGAATCAAGGTCTTGTTCTTTTTTCAAACGATACATGAACCAGGTTTTATTATCAGCAAAAATTTCAGTAAAAACATTGGAATTAAGAGGGTATTTTGAACGTGTTTTCAGCCCGCTTATTATTTGTTCATTGATTTGATCAAGTTTTATCCTTAATTCAGAAATATCCAAGGCTTTGATTTTATTCATTAATTAATTATGCTAGCATTAATTTATTAAAGATAACATGGAAGTATATTGTATTGTGAAGTATTGAAGGGATTGGGTATGGAAGAAACAAAGCTTATTTGGATGAATAATAAAATGACTCCTTGGCATGAATGCAAAACGCATTTTTTGACTCACACAGCTCATTATGGTAGCGGGGTGTTTGAGGGGGTTCGGTGTTATAATACTGAGAAAGGGCCTGCAATATTCAGGTTGGATGAACATATTCAAAGACTTTTTTATTCAGCAAGTGTTTTTGGCATAAAAATCCCTTATACTGAAAAAGAATTAATTGAGGCTTGTATTAAAGTGATTAAGGAAAATGAATTGAAATCAGGTTACATACGACCCCTTGTTTTTTATGGTTATGGAAAAATGGGTTTGGATACTATTGGCGCAAAAATTGAGGTAGGGATAGCTGCTTGGCCTTGGGAAGCTTATCTTGGAAAAGAGGGAATAGAGAAAGGAGTTTCAGTTAAAATTTCTCCATTCATTAGGCCTTCAAGGGATGTAATGCCTACCAATGCAAAGGTTACAGGGAATTATGCTAATAGTATTATGGCTAAAATGGATGCCCTTAACACTGGATTTAAGGATGCTATTTTGCTTGACAAGAACAAGAATGTTGCGGAGTGTTCAGCTGAAAACTTTTTCATGGTAAAAAAGAAAGTGCTTATAACTCCAAGTACTGAGAATTGCCTGGAGGGTATAACAAGGAAATCAGTTATAGAAATTGCTAAGGATCTTGGAGTAAAAGTAGATGAAAGAATTATTCCTTCAAAAGAACTTTTTAAGGCGGAAGAGGCATTTATGACTGGGACTGCTGCAGAAATCTCCCCTATTACAAGCATTGATGGTAAGGCAATTGGTTTAGGCAAACCGGGAAAAATTACTCAAAAAATTCAGAAAAAATTTTATGATGCTGTAAGCGGGAAAGAAAAAAAGTATCTGAAATGGCTTACTTATGTAAAATAATTATTTATGGATATGGTTGAATGAATATTTCTTTTCTTGGGCCGGAAACTACTTTTACTCATATTGCGGCGATTAGCCATTTTGGGGAAAAAAATAGTTTTGCTCCTAAGAAAAGTATTGCTGAAGTTTTTGAATCAGTTGAAAAAAATGAAACTGATTTTGGGGTTGTTCCTGTAGAAAATTCGACAGAAGGTAGCGTTGCTCATACACTTGATTCATTTTTTGAATCAAAACTAAAAATTACTGCAGAAATAGTTATTCCAATAAACCAGTGTCTTATAGGGAATACAAAAAAAAGTAAGATTAGTAAGATTTTTTCGCATTCACAGGCAATAGGACAGTGCAGAAAATATATTGCCAAAAACTTTCCTGATGCAGAAATACTAGAATGTGCTTCTACTGCAAGCGCAGCCATGCTTGCTTTAAAAGAAAAGAACTCAGCAGCAATCGCTTCAATTCTTGCAGCAAAAAAATTTGGACTAAAAGTAATTGAAGAAAAAATAAATGATGAGTATAATAATCAAACAAGGTTTTTTGTTATAGGGAAAAAAGAGTCCAAAGCAGGGAATAAGAATAAAACTACAATTCTTTTTTCAACAAAAAATGTTCCCGGGGCACTCTATAAGGTTCTTGGTATTTTTTCAAAATATAATATTAATATGACAAAAATTGAGAGTAGACCTTCAAAGAAAAAAACTTGGGAAGTTGTTTTCTTTATTGATTTTGAGGGGCATAAGGAAGATGAAAAAATAAAAAAAGCTCTTTTGGAATTGCATGAGTATTGTGATTTTTTGAATGTTCTTGGAAGTTATCCTACAAAAACAGGGATTATTGATTGAATTGGCTGAGTTGCTTATCTAAAAATAAATCCTAATCCTGCGAGTACTGAACGTATTTTTTCATCAATTTCTTTTTTGTCTTCATTCTCAAAAAAACTTGCTCTAATTGTAATGCTTTTTTTGCCTGCTGGAAGATTTTTTCCAGAAAATTCATCAATTATCTCAAACGAGGATTCTTTAACAAAACTAACTGCGTTCAAAATGCTTTTTGTATTACATATTTCAGGAGCAAGGAAACTATAATCCAGGTGCCTTTGTGTCAAATGTTTTTCCTTCCATCCACGCATCTCTTTTTTTGTTGTTATTCTGAGTTTTGAAAGAGACATTTTTTTTTCATTGTGACCTTCAAGCAAAACCAATTCATTATTGTTCACTTCTTTAATAATACCATAATGGAATGAATGAGTAACCATGTTTTCGACAAGGAATTTTTTCCCCATATTATTTTTTAAAACAGAAAGAGCATAACTGAAAACATTTGCAGCTCTATCGCTTTCAATCAAAAAAGCCTCTGGTTCTTTGAATAATTTTGCTTCTTCAATAACTATTTTTGTTAATTCATTCGAATCTGATTTATTGCATATTTTTTCAAGTTCCTTGGATTTTTTTGCAAAAATTTTCCTCATTTTTTTGTTATAAGGGTTAGAGAATTGTATTTGTGAATATAATTCAGGGTTTTGCAGAACCACTCTTGACATTAAACTCAAAAAGAGAGAGTAATTTGGTGAACCAAAATGCATTGTTTCTTTTACATTGACTCCAAGTTCTTTTATTACTCCTGCAGAAACAAATTGAGAGTAATGGGTTAATCCTTGCACAACAGCAAGTGTTGTATCATGCTCTTTAGCTGTTGAGAAAAAGAAATTTGCTCCTTTTGATTCAAAAAATTTTTGGATAAGTAAAAACTTTTCTCCGGGAACGATTTTTATACAAACCACGGGAACTCCTTCAATAGAAGGTATTCTTGGTCCATGCATTGGGTGTATTGAAGCTAACTCTAATCCTGATTTTTTCAATGAGATTAATTCTTTTACTATTTCTGATTTAACAGAGCAAAAGTCTATGAGAAGAGTTCCCTTTGAAAGCAAGGGGGCAATTTTTTTTACCACTTCAACCGCTTTTTCATTTTGGACAGAAATTATAATAATATCAAATTTTGAATAATTTTCTTCATTATAAATCGGGATAGAGTATTTTTCGCTGAATTCTTTTGCTCCTGGTCTTCCGTGGTCTGTTATTGAGACATCAAATCCATATTCATGGAATTGTTTTGCATAAAAGGAGCCGAAAGCACCCGAACCGCCGATAACCAGTATATGCATGATTAAATTATGCACGCAGTTTTTTTAAAAGGCACTAAAACGGGCCTAGAGGGAATCGAACCCTCGACCTACTGCTTGCAACCCTGTTTTACGAAAGTTAGAAGGCAGTCGCCCTATCCACTGGGCTATAGGCCCTTATTTGATATACTGTTTACCAGCAACAAATTTGGGGCAAAAGGCATTTTTAAAAGTATTGGATTGCCTTTAGCAAGGTTTTTATTTTTGAATTGAGTTGGTATTGCATGGATAGGAAAGTAACTTCAGTTGCAATAATAATTATTGCTATTTTATTAATTATTTTGGTTCCTTTTGTCCCTAAGGAGATTGTGGAACAATATGGGTGGCCGGTTCTTTTAGCACCGCTTGTGATAATCATAATTGTTCTTTTTATAGCTTTTTTTGTTATAAATAAGCAGACAAAGGTTGGTTTGATTCAGGAAGAAAGGCAAAAAATAACTACTGAGTTAAAGGAAGCTGAAAAACAGTTCCTTCAGCATAAAATTGATAAAAATACTTTTGATTCAATTTCAAAGGAAAAAAATGCTGCATTGATAAAGGTGGAAGCAGATATTGATGCTGAAAAAAAACAGGCTTTGCCGAAAGAAGAATTAAAGAAAGCGGAGAATTTGAGTGCTGATAAGAGGCGAGTTTTAATAGGGTTGCTTGAACAGAAGCAAAAAAAAGTGCATGAACTTAAGCTTTCAGAACAAAGTTACCTGAAAAGAAAAATTGATGAAATAACTTTTCAAAAAATCTCTTCAGATATAAAGAAAGAGATTATTTCAATCGAATCCCAAATAAGGGTTATTCATGAGAGCGGAGAAATTGCAAAGTTAAAAGAAATTTTAAAAGAGGGTGCGATGGAGATAACAAAACAGAAAAAGGTTTCAGCTCAAAGGGGAGCAAAAAGCATTGAGGAAGAAATGGAAGAAGCTCTTTTGGAATAATGATTTAATTCAAGGTTTGATTTTTTTATTTACTCAGTGATTTCAACTTTTTTTAAAAATATTTTCGAAAAACTTTTTAACTTCAGCCATTTTTTTATCATCAAATTCAAATATGCTTGTAAAAGCGGTGCTTTCAGCAGGTTTTATTCCTTTCATTGATAACAAACTTTGCATTTTTTTTATTCCAAAACCAGGGATTATTCCTGTAGCAAATAAAACAAATAATGGCTTGTTTTCGTTTTCGGAAAACTTTGGTAATGTCCTAATGAATAAATTAATTAGGGGTGCGGATGTAAATGAACCTACTATTGGCGAGCCAATAATAACAAAATCAAATTCTTTTATCTGTCCAATACTTTGCTTGAGTTCAAGGTCTTTTTCTTGTTTGAATTGTTCATTAAGGCTAAGTTTTTGTTTTGGTTCTAATAAAAGTTTTTTCACAGAAATTTTTTTATCAGAAAAAAGTTTTTCAAGCTCTAAAACAACTTTTTCTTCGCTAGCTTGTTTTCCTTTTTCGGATGATGAAAAATAAACAATCAATGCTTTTCCCAAAAAAACACCTTTCTTTAGTTTATTGAAACTAAAGTTATTTCAAAAATCAATGTTTTTCCAGACAGCAAAATCCCACTGGCTGAATAAACATTGAAGTCAATTACTGCATTGGTATCATTCAGTTCAATTACTCTTCCTTTCCAAGCGCTATTTGCAACTACTGTCATACCAATTTCAAGACTTGAAAAATTTTCAAATGAAGTTGAATTAATAGTCCTTACGTCGTTTGTATCATATTCTCCATATGCTTGTTCAGGAGGTAATTCCACTGTCTTTGTTTCTCCCACTTTCATTCCTACAACTGCATTATCAAATCCGGAAATCATTTGGTGTGCGCCAACCTCAAAAGCCAATGGTTCTTTGTCTACACTTGAGTCAAAAATAGTTCCATTTGTTAATCTTCCTGTGTAATTTACTTTTACATTGTCACCAATTTTTACTTTGGCTTGCAAAGTATCAAGATTGTTGTAAATATTTGCTCCTGAATTTGAATCTCCTTTGTTTGTATCTAAAGTCATTAAACCACTTCCAACATTATTTGAGTCATTTTGTTGTTGAACGCACCCTAGTAAGAGCAATGAAGCCAAAACCAGTGCTATTGTAAACAACTTTGTTTTATTCATTAATTATTCACCAATAATAAAATATTTTGACCAGAACAATTTAAAAACAAAACAAGGCTTAGGGTTTTTTTGCTATTATATGCAAGTATTGTTCTTCTTCAGGAATTATTTCAATTTCCATAAAACCTGTTTCTTTTAGTATATCTGAAATGGTTTGGGCATCATAACCAAAGTAATGGTGGTCTTCTTTATAGTTTTCAAATCCATAAATCTTATTCAATGCCCATTGTTTTTTCTGCCCTTTTTCTTCAATAAAAAGCCTGCAAAAATAAGCTAAATTAGGGACAATTAGTTCAATAATGCCTTTGCTTTGAAGAACCCGAGATATTTCTTTTAACACAAGCAGAGCATCTTTCCTTAGCAAATGTTCAAGGAAAAACCTGGAATAAACTTCCTCAAATTCCTTATCCTTGAAAGGCAATTTCCTTGCATCTCCCGTCACATCAGTTCCTTCTAGTTTTCGTAAATCAAAATGCAAATAACCCTGCTTGGGTTTTGCCCCTGAACCAATTTCTAGTTTCTTCATTTTAATCACTGCTCTAATTAAATCAAATTGTAAATTGTTTTTATAAATTCCTCCTTTTGGCTAAACAAACAAGTATATAAATAAGTTAATTTCAATTAATTAAGTGAGTTTTTTTGTTTGGGTTTGATGCGCTTGATTTCGTTTCAATAGTGTTTGCCCAATGGGTAATTGTTTTTCTGATTAACGTAATCCCTGCTTTTATGCCTCCCACCTGGGCAGTGCTTTCTTTTTTTTACATTACTGCTCCCCAAAACATTTGGGCTTTGGTTATTATTGGGGTTACTGCTTCAACATGCGGGAGATATGCTTTAGCAAAAATATCTGGATTTATTACTGAGAAATTTGCTAGCAAGGAAAAGAAGAAGGAATTTGATGCAATAAAAGACAAGCTTCAAGGAAAACCAATGCAAAAATTTATTTTTACTCTTGTTTATGCTTTAAGCCCTTTGCCTTCGAATGCATTATTCATTGCTTTTGGTGCAACAAAAACAAAACTAGGAGCAGTACTCTCAGGATTTTTTGTTGGGAGAACAATAAGTTACTTGTTCCTTATTTTTACCACCCAAAAAGTTTTTTCATCCCTTGAATCAACAATGCAAGGAAATGCCTCTCTTTGGACGATAATGATTGAAATTATAGGGGTACTTGCAATAATACTTTTCTTTACAATTGACTGGAACAAATTAATTCTATTAGAAACCCCTAATAAGGAAAAGAAAAAAAAAGGAATATAATCATAAGAAACGCTAATTGGATTTATTTTCTAAAGCCCCAAAACAAAAGAATCCTAAAATTACCTATACTTTTTGTTACATCTAAATCAAAATCTCCTTTTTAAAGACAAAAACCTGTGTTATATTAATGCAATCTAACAAAAATGCAGTTGGTTCGTTCGAATCAAGTTTTATTGCAGCGTTAGCATTATTACTACTTTTGGCATAAAAAGAGAGCTTCGAGGCTTGCAACCGAGGGGTTTTCAGAAAAGGTTTTTTGAAAAGACCTTATTTGGCTAAAGAAGCCGGATAAGTAAGTGAGAAATTAATTATTCTTTTTCAAATAGCCTATGAATTTTTTATTTTTCCTTATGGGAGCAAGGTGGAGAAAAATTTTATTTTTTATTAGTGAAGTGTTGGAAAAAAAATTTGTTAAAAGGTGGTTGTTTTGAATTATGGAAATGGTAATAAGAAAATAAAAATCTTTGATACTACTCTTAGGGATGGGGAACAAAGCCCTGGTGCTACAATGAGTATTGAAGAAAAGGTTGTGATTGCCAAGCAATTGGAAAAAATGGGGGTGGATATAATTGAAGCAGGGTTTCCGGCCTCTAGCCAGAAGGATTTTGAGGGAGTGCAAAAAATAGCTAAAGAAATTAATGAATGTGAGGTTTGTGCTCTTTCTCGGTGTTCAAAAAGCGATATTGATTCTGCTTGGAATGCGATAAAGAAAGCAAAAAAACCAAGAATTCATGTGTTCCTTGCAACAAGCGATATTCACTTGAATCATAAACTAAATATAAGCAAAGAAGAAGCGATTAAGAGAATCCAGGAAAGTGTTTCTTATGCAAAATCGCTTTGCCCAAATATAGAATTTTCTGCAGAGGATGCTACTAGGACAGAAATTAGTTTTTTGAAAATGGCTCTTAACGAGGCGGTTAAGGCCGGAGCTAATACAATAAATATTCCTGATAGCGTTGGTTATGCCCAGCCAAAAGAATATGGGGAAATTATTCAGGCAATTTCATCAAATCCTGTGTTTGATGAAGTAACTATTAGTGTGCATTGCCATGATGATTTAGGTTTAGCCGTGGCTAATTCTCTTTCTGGAATCAAGAACGGTGCTGGACAGGTAGAATGCACTATCAATGGCATCGGGGAGAGAGCGGGAAATGCTGCACTTGAAGAAGTAGTAATGGCGATTAATACGCGCAAAGATTATTATCCATTTGAGATGAAGATTAATCCAAAAGAAATTATTTCTTCCAGCAAAATGGTTTGTGATGCAACAAAAATCTTTGTCCAAAAAAACAAAGCGGTTGTTGGGGCTAATGCTTTTGCGCATGAAGCAGGGATACATCAACATGGAATGATAGCTAATCCGTTGTGTTATGAAATAATTAATGCTGAATCAATGGGTACAGAGACAAAATTAGTTATTGGGAGGCACTCAGGGAAACATGCAATAATTAGTTTCATGGAAAAGAAATCAATTCCTGTTAATGACACCACAATAGCTAACGCAATTAATGCAGTAAAAAATTCTGAAAAAAATGAGGATATTGAACAAGCAATAATCAATGCTTGTTCAAACGAAAACTCTGTTGGGGTGAGTAATAATGCAAGAATCTGAGCATATTTGGTTTAATGGGAAAATAATTCCTTGGCAAGAGAGTAAATCACATTTTCTTTCACATGCACTTCATTATGGTAGTGGAGTGTTTGAAGGAATCCGATGTTATGATACCAAAAAGGGTCCTGCTGTATTTAGGTTGAATGATCATGTAAATAGATTGTTTAATTCAGCAAAAATATTTGGAATGACTATTCCTTTCTCAAAGAAAGAAATCAGTAATGCAATTATTGAAGTAATTTTCAATAATAAATTGGAGGAGTGTTATATTCGGCCGCTTGCATATTATGGATATGGTTCACTTGGGTTTGATATGTCAAACATGAAAGTGGATGTGGGTGTAGCTGCTTGGAGTTGGGGAGCATTGCTTGGAAAAGAAAGCATTACTAAGGGAATTAAAGTAAAAATTTCTCCTTACTTGCGTCCATCAAGTAAGTGCATGCCGGTAACCGCAAAAGTCAGTGGAAATTATGCTAATAGTATTATGGCTAAAATGGATGCCCTTAACACTGGTTTTGATGATGTAGTAATGCTTGATGACAAAGGATTTGTTGCAGAGTGTTCAGCTGAAAACTTTTTCATGGTAAAAAATAATACCCTAATTACACCTACAATAAATAATTGTCTTCAAGGAATTACTAGACATAGCGTAATGGAAATAACTAGTTCGCTTGGATATACTGTGGAAGAAAAACAAATTACCCCAAAAGAGGTTTTTGAGGCTGATGAATGTTTTGCTACAGGAACCGCAGCAGAAATAGTTCCAATTACAAGCATTGATAACAAACAAATCGGGAATGGAATAAGAGGAGAAATTACTGCAAAACTACAAGAAGAATATTCCAAAGCAATTCACGGATCGCATAAATTCTCTAAACAATGGCTTGCTTACATAAAATAAGTTATTTTTTGGTTGGCTAAGCAATTAATCAGCCAATTTATTACAAATATAAAACTAACTAATTCTAAATTACTTACCCGCAGGGGTACGGAAATGGAAAACCGGCCGGATTGAGGTTCCGGGCCTTAGTGGCTGTAAGAGTTCGATCCTCTTCCCCTGCATTAATCAAGTATATATTTTTTCAATCTTTCAACGTGAACCATTTCTTCTTCCATTAGAGTCACAAGTATCTGGTTTAATGCTCCTGTTGTTTTGCCTGCTGCTTGTTTAAAGTTTTTTACTGCCTCAACTTCAAAAGAAATATCATATTTCATTATTTCTTTTTGATTTGGACTAAACTTCAAAATATTTGTTTCTGGTTCTTTGACCAAAATATTTGCTTTGCTGAGGATTGTTTCAATTACTTGTATATGCCTTGCTTCCTGGTCGCAAAGCCATTTTATTGTTTCAAATGCTGCCCCTTCAAATCTTCTGAGTTCCTGAAAATAAGTGTCTCGGGCAGTTACTTCATTGTTGAATAAAAAAAGTAAATCACTCTTAATTAGAACAACTTCTTTAGAATCTATTTGACTAATCATTGAGAAAATATCTTGTGCCATAACTATGCAACTGAAAACTTATATAAAATACTTTCCAATTTTAGAAAAGCAATCTAAATAGGCTGGAAAATATTTTGCCAATCCAAAACCTTTTTATTCCTCCAATACCTAATACTCATGAAAAGAATAGGTGAAATAATGGCTGATTGTTTTTTTTGCGGAGCATTTGTGGGGGAAACGAACGGAGATGGGGGTTCGAAAGGAAGGACTGTTGGTAACAGGGATATTTGTGAACAATGCATGGGTGAGTTAAAACACTGGCTAAATGCTACTCTTCCAAGATCACCAAGCATGAGAGAAAAAAAACTTGAAGAAAATGAAGACACAATATCCGGGACAGATAATAATGAAACTAATGAAGAAGATTCCCAAAATGAAGAAATAAGAGAAGAAGACCCTTTTAGTTCGGGCGGAAAAATCTAAAAGTTTTCTAAAGATACTAAATTCGATGTCCTGCATTTCTCATTATAATGGCACAACAGGAAGTTATCATGCCATTATCACAAACATCTGAAGGGATACTCAAATTAAAATTCCAGTCTAATACTTTTTTTAGTCCTTCCTTTGTTTGATTACACACTACTCTTGCATTAAGCATTATCCCTTGAGATTGCCCAAGGTATTCCAAAGTTTTTCCATAATTTGTTACAACAAGATTACTGTCCTCTTCATAGCGCTTCATCACCAGAAAAAACATCGAGGTCGAATAGAGTCCGGTTTCACTATTAAATTGCCCCATATCCAAAATAGTACTTTTTGTCAAAATAAAAATTGAGGATGTTGCTTCCCCTGAAGGAACAGCCGCAGTGATTGCCTCTTGCAAAGCATCTTGCGGATCAGAGGCTAATATCAAAGGTGGTTGGATACCAATAGAATTTAAAATAAAAATACATACAACAAAAGTAACTATTAAAACAGCTATCACTTCAACGTTTCTTAATTTGTTTTTTTTAATTTTTTTTTCTTCTATAGAAACCACTACAAAAGATTATTTTTATAGTTTAAAATACTTAGCTTTTGCTTTGAACTTACTACCAAATAAAATATTATACGCGGAGGACGAGATTTGAACTCGCGCTCCAGTGAAGGAACACGCTAACGAGCCCATTTTAGAGCTTCCAGGCGTGCGCATTAGACCGCTCTGCCACCTCCGCATAAATTAAATGGTTTGTCTTTGACAGGCCATTAATAAATTTGAAATGCTAATGTTTTAATAAGAATCATTTTTCAAAAATAAGCAGGTATTTAAGTATCAAAAATTATTGTTTTTCTATGAAAACAAAGGAAAAAATTGAGATACATAGGATATCCAAAGTACCTGATAAGCTGTTTGGAGAGTATCAAAGAGATGTTTCTTACGCGAATGAGCAATATCTCAATGCAATAAAAATGGATCCTGTGAAAATTGGGGTTTTTGCTAATGGCAAGTTAATAGGTTTTGCCATTGGAGAAGAATTTGGGTTGAATGAGTTTCATGTGAACGCACTTTTTGTAAAAAAAGAGTTTAGAGGAAAAGGTATTGGTGCAAGAATGATGTTTAGGATGAAAGGGGAAGCTAAAAAGCAGGGGCTCTCAATAATGACGCTTTGTGATGTCAATGCAGCATCAGCAAGAGCAGCTAAAAGAGCTAAACAAATTTTGAAAGCAAAAAATATTCATTCAATAAGAGTCAGTACTTGGCTCCAGCATTTGCCCGAATCTGGTACTATCAATAATATTAGTTTCAAAACGCGCAAAATAAAGAAATAAGTCAAACAAGTTTTTTCTGTTTCAATGCTTCATAGGCAAATACCGGGGCTATTGCGCTTATTGTAAAGAATTTTGTGTTGTTTTGCATGGGAACACGAAGTATTTTGTCCATTAAATCCATTTTTTCTTTTGATAAACCGCTTGTTTCCGTGCCAAAAACAATTACATGTTTTCCTTTACTCAAATCTGCTTGGAACAAGTTGCTTCCTTTTTGAGAAGAAGTGCCCATTATTCCGTACCCTTGTTTTTTTAGTGCTTTTATTCTTTTCTCAAAATCCGAGTGAATAGAAACATGACTTAGTTCTTGATTGTCGCGAAAATTGTGAATCCAAGAGTCAATTATGTTAATTACTTTCTGGTGAGTTGGGGGTAAAGAGCTTCCTGTTAATTCAATTTCTATGCCCGCAGCCAAGCCTAAGTGAATCATTTGCGCTAAATCGCGCGGATCACGCAGGGAATCAAACAACAAAACCAATTTTTTCTGCATTTAATCACTATATTCAAAATATTTTTGGGCAGAAAAAGTTTTTAAGTACTTACAGTTTAACTTTGTAGCCTTTTTGCGTGATTAAATTGATTGCTCCTGAATTCTTTTTTAGTTTGGTTGAAATAATTGTTGCTGCAACCATAATGAGTGCGGTTTTACGAAAATTTAATCAGCCGAATCTTTTTGCGTATATTATTGCAGGAATGATTCTTGGCCCATTAGTACTTGGAAATATTGATTTATCTTTTCTCAATCTTCCTTTTCAATTAGGAATAAAAGCAATTACTCCCGAAATACGATTATTGTCTGATCTGGGGGCAGCTTTTCTTCTTTTTTCAATAGGGATAGAAACATCAGTGAAAAGGCTTTTACAAACAGGAAAACCCTTGCTTATAGGAACTTTTCTTCAAGTAATAGGAGTTATTGGAGTAACAGTTCTTTTGACTAGTTTTACGGGTTTATTATCTCTTGATGCAGCAATTTTTGTTGGAGCAATTCTTGCGTTCTCTTCAACAATGATTGTTATAAAACTTTTAGCTGATTCTAAAGAAACTAATACATTAACAGGAAGAATAATAATTTCTATTCTACTGATACAGGATTTTTTAATTATATTATTGGTTCCTTTGCTCCAAAATTTTTCTCAAATACTTGAACCAGCTTTTTTTGCTCCAATAATTTTTAAGATTGTTGCACTTGTTGCAATTGCTTTGCTTGCAAATAGGTTTTTGTTTCCAAAACTCTTTAATATTGCTTCAAAAGAAAATGAATTATTTTTCTTATCAAGCATTTCAACTGCACTAATATTTATTGGGCTAAGCTTTTTGCTTGATATACCAATAAGTATTGGAGCTTTTATTGGTGGATTGGCTTTAAGCAATCTTCCTTATAATACAGCAATTTTTTCGAGAATCAGGGCTCTTAGGGATTTTTTCTTAACAATTTTCTTTGTATCACTTGGAGCTGAATTGAGTTTTCAATTCGGCGGATTACCATTAATACTCATGGTGATACTGCTCATTATAATATTTGTTTTCAAGCCCCTTGTTTTCTTTGCTGTTGGATTGCTTTCAGGGTATGGGAGTAGGTTAAGCATGGAAATGGGTTTAACCTTAACACAAGCATCTGAATTTGGTTTCATAATAGCTTCAATGGGGTTATCATCAAAAATTATTTCCAATGAATTATTTTCTTTTATAATAACCCTTATTGCTTTTTCAATGATAATGACTCCGCACTTGATGAATTATTCCCCAAGGATTTCAAATAATATAACAATGAGGCTTAACAAATTATTTAATATTTCAAAAATTGTTTTGTTTAACAAAAAAATTGAGGAGCTTAGGAATATTCCTGATAAGAAAAAACTTGATAATCATATAATAGTTGCGGGAGCTGGGTTAATTGGCAGAAAGATTGCTAGAAAGCTAAGAATAAATCATAAAATTCTGTTAGTTGATTCTGATCCCGAGGTTGTAAGCCAGGGCCAAAAAGAAAATCTGCCTTTTGTTTATGGTACTTCAGAGGATGATGAATTGCTTCACCAACTTGACTTGAAGGATGCAAAACTCATGGTTATTACAATACCTAATCATAAAGAGGCAATTAATTTTGTTAAAGTAATTAAAAAGAATTGCCCTAAACTTACGATTTTTGCCACGGCCAGTCATTTTTATGATTCGCTGGATTTCTACCAGAACGGAGTTAATTATGTTTCAATGATTAATCTTGGAGGAATAGAACATTTTTATAAAAGAATTTGCGAATTCAAGAACAAAGAACACATTTTTGTTAATCAAAAAGCAAAGCAAGCGCACATAAAATACATAAAAGCTGAAGCAAAAGAAGAACTAAATTACAAGAAAAAACTTATGATGTAAATTTTAAGAAAAAATTATTTAGATTATTATTTGACCAGCACTTTTTTATTATAGTATTCCTTGAACATTTTTTGTATGAATTTTGTTTTTTCAAAACTTGATTCAAGTATAACCTCATTTATTTGATTTATTGGAAGAACATTAAATAGGGTGCTTGTAATGAATAGTTCATCATATTCCTTTATTTTTGATAAAGAAACATCTTCTTCTTTTATTTCAAATTTATTTTTGCATAATTCAAAAATAATTTTCTTTGTTATTCCTTCAAGGATTTTTTCTGAAGGGGAAGTAATAAGGGTGTTTCCTTTTATTGCAAAAAAATTGCTTCTTGTGCCTTCCCTTATATTTCCTTCTTCATCCACCAAAAGGGCTTCTATTGCGCTAGCTTTCTCAGCTTCTCTCATTGCCAGGAAACTCAAAAGCAAGTCCTTTGTTTTTGAAGTGGGAAACCTTCTTTCTCCACTATAAGTAATTACCTTAACCCCTTTTTTGTAAAATTTTTCAGGATAGTAATGTACCCCTGTTAATGGAAATATATAGAGATTAGCATTTTTGTTTTCCTTTGAATCTCCTATCAAAATCATTCTCAAAAAAGCATCTTTTAGTTGATTTGATTCAACTAATTTCTCCAACATTTCAAGAACGTTTTTTTTAGCAAAATTATGTCCTAAATCAATTATTTTTGCGGATTCAAACAAGCGTTCCACATGGTATTCTGGAAAAAATATTTTTCCCTGAATTACTTTAACGGATGAATAAACAGCAAAATCAAAAAAATAGGATTTATCGCTTACAGGGATAACTGCTTGTTTTTCATCAATTATTTGCCCATTAAGAATTGCATAAACCATTACTCAATTATAACAAAAAGGGCTTATAAGTTTTTGTAAAAGAATAAATCTCACACTATTGCATTATTTCTTTTTACTCATATTTTAAAGCATCCACTGGTTTCATTTTTGAAGCATTCATTGCAGGCATTAATCCGGAAATTATTCCAATTATTGTTGAAAGAATAATCGCCATTATTATTAATTCTGGAGTAATTATCATTCCTGCACTTCCCCCTCTTGAACCGGGGCCCATTCCAATTCCAATGTTTATTCCAAGCAGATTTAGTATGCTTGTTAGTACAAATGCTACTAACACCCCGAGTATTCCGCCGATTAATCCAAATAATCCTGATTCTATTACAAAAAGTATCAGCACTTCATTGTTTGTTGCTCCTAATGCTTTCATTATCCCTATGTCTCTTGTTTTTTCAAGTACTGAGGTAAACATACTGTTTGCTATTCCAATTGCTCCAACAAGAAGGGATACTGCCGCAATTGCTCCGAGGAATAAGGTAAGCGTTCCTGTAACTGAAGCAATTTGTTCTTTTATTGTTTGAGAGGAAGTGATTGAAAAGTTTTGTGTTTTTGAAGTAACTCTTCTTGATGCCATTAAGCTTTCTGTTAAAACATTAAGGTCTTCATCAACTTTGCTTACATCAGAAACCGCTACTTGAATTGAGGAGAACTGGTTTTTGTTTACATCAGTAACATCCCAAGCGGAAGTATAAGGCATGTAAATTGTGGAATCTGCTCCTCCTCCGAAACTTGAGCCGCTTGAAGCAAGTATTCCGACAACATTAAATGAAATTCCATTAATATCAATCTGTCTTCCAAGAGTAATTGGTTTTGAAAAAGTTGTTGTTGCAAGATTGTACCCAATAACAACATTTCTTGTGTCTGAGGTTCCAAGCATTCTTCCTGAAGAAAGAGTAACGTTTGTCGTTGAAAGCCAAGTAAGAGGATTAATTCCCTCAATAGTTGTATTTGTTTTTTTATCCCCAAATGTAACTGAATTTCTTCCTGAGACTATTTCATTGACAGCTATAACATCAGGGTTATTCTTTATTACCAATACATCTGCATTTGTGAGTGTGGGAGTTGCTGTAGTAGTGGTAGTTCTTGGATTAGTTTGTCCACTGCCCCCACCACCTGCTCCTGGAAAATTAAATTCTCTTCCTCCAAATCCTCCAGCTCTACTAAAACCAGGGGAAATGGTAAGTACATTTGCCCCAAAACCTGAAAGGCTTGCATTAACACTTTCTTGTGCCCCATTTCCAATTGAGATTATGGAAACAACCGCCGCCACCCCAATGATTATTCCTAATAGAGTTAACCATGCCCTTAGTTTTCTATGGGTAATGCTGTTAAGGGACAGCTTGAAGGAATCTTTTATCTTCACTCTTTACCCCTTTTCCAAATCTTAAAAAATACTGCAAGTATTCCAATGAAGAATACTGTAGCAAAAATTACTGAAGAAAGCGAACTTGGTGCAAAGAAAATAATAATTGCAGGAATAATTATTCCAATTAATGCAACTATTCCAAATTTTTTCCAATCCTTTTTTGCAACAAACTTATTGAAAATTGCTCCACCAACGAGGATTACTGCAAACACTCCTATTAGCAATAAATTATCAGTTCCTTGTTGTCGTCCTAAAGAAAATCCATTTCCACTTACCATGCCAGTCGCGATTGTTTTTGCAGTTCCTAATTGGAAGGGGTAATGAATTGTTTGTCTTTCACCAGTTGTATCAGTATAATAGATATCAACCATGAACGTGCCTTGGTTTGGTTTTTGAGTGAAAGCAGGATTTGAATTCATATCAAGAGCATTAAAATCTTTTGAAATTCCAAGTGTTTGTTGACCTGAAGGATTTATAGGAATTTGATTTCCTGTTCTTGTAACGTTTTTCTGTGAATTAGTATTTTGGTCAGTTGCTTGTACAGTGAAATTTGCTACGGAGTAATCTCCCTTGTTGATTGTCCCAATAATTACTGTATCACTGCCAGTAATTGTTAATCCTGTTTGTGCAGGCATTTTTACCACCACCGCACTTGCATTGTTTGAACCAATATTTGCAATACTAAAAGAAACTTGTCCGGAAGAAAGAGTATCTGAACTTATTTGAAAATCCGTTTTTCCTCCAACAACAATTCCTACTTGAGAGGTTTGTGTTTTTTGCCCATTAGAATCATTATAACTCAATGAAACTGAAATGGGATAAATTCCTGTTACTATGCTTGGATCAGCAACCACTAAATAGTTGAAATCAAATTTTTCTCTAGCCCCAATATATGAAGCGAAACGCTTGTTATCTGAACCAAGAGGGAGTATTGCTCCTGTTGATTCTGTCCAAGAGAAAGAAACATTTGAAAGAGGAGTTGAAGAATTATTTAGTATTGTTACTGTCAAAGGGGTTTGATTTCCTGGACTAATTACTGAAGGATTAACCTGTATTTCAATATTTTTTTGAGATGTAGAAATTGGGACGGTTAATACTTTTGTTTGATTGACATCAATACTATTCCCCATGTAATCTACTCTTTTAAAAAATAAATTTAGGAATATTTGGTAGTACCCTGATGGAGTAGAGTCTTTTACTTTAAACTTGAGAACAGTTGTTTTAGTTGAATCTGCCGCTATTGAAGTAATAGTATTTGATATTTCAACTGGCTCAAAATAGTCCCCAATATCAAGTAAAGCATTAACATCATTCATGGAAACTAATGTTCCTTTATTCTGAACATCAATGGCAATGCTGACTATATCCCCAGCTGTTATTGTTTCAGGCAAAAATCTGTAATCAGTTATTTCCGCGGGATAAAGATAATCAGCCTGCTGGGCAGTTGAAGCCATTACTTGGGGGATTAACAATAACAAAAGTAATCCTAAAAAAATTGCATTTAGATTAAACCAATTTTTACTCAATTTAACACCCTCTGTTTTTTATCTAAAATTACTTTTCCATCCTTCAAAGTGATCACCCTTTCAGCAAAAGCAGCTATATCGTGCTCGTGCGTAACTATAACAACGGTTTTTCCTTCATCATGCAATTCCCTTAACATACCCATTATTTCAAAACTAGTTTTTGTATCAAGGTTTCCTGTTGGCTCATCAGCCAGAATCATTGAAGGCTTTGTAGAAAGGGCTCTTGCAATCGCAACCCTTTGTCTTTCTCCTCCTGAAAGCTGAGAAGGCAAATGATGTTCTCTATGGTTTAATCCTACTTTCTCAATTAACATTGGCACAGTTTCTTGAATCTCTTTTTCTGAAAATTCATGTATTCGCATTGGGAGGGCAATATTTTCAAAAACATTAAGTGATGGATACAAATTAAAGGCCTGGAAAACAAAGCCTATTTTCTCGCCTCTTATTCTTGCAAGTGCTGATTCATCAAGTTTTGTAATATCCATTCCATCAAGCAACACCTCTCCCTTTGTTGGAATATCAAGCGCACCCATAATGTTTAAGGTGGTTGATTTGCCTGAGCCGGAGGCTCCTATTACTGCAACAAATTCTCCTTCGTTTATTCGCATATCAATCCCTTTTACTGCGGCAACCTCTACCTCACCCATCTTGTACATCTTCCAAGCGTTCTTCACTTCAAGAACGCTTTTTTGCGTCTTTCGTTTTGTTTGCATAATGTTTATAATTGTATTGCAACCGTTAATAAGTATTCTTGTAACAGGATGAAACATATATTAACCCTTAATGAAACGTGATGAAACATGAAACCAATTGAAACCATTTTGGATTCAAAGAAAAAGCATAAACTAGTAATGTGGCTTTGTATTCTTTACGGAGGGTTTGCTATTTTTTTATTTGCTTTGGATGCTTATTCTTTGGTTTGGTCTGGCTCAACTTTTTTTTCAACAAATCCACAACAAAGAGAATTTGATCAAAACAGATTTACTTCAATTGACGCTAACTTTGGCAGTGATTTTAACCGAGAGCGTTCTGGCCCTCCAATGTTTAATCCTTTGAGAATAATTACTTCCCCTTCTTCAATTCTAATTCTTATCAGCGGTTTAATCTCGCTTTCAGCTGGATTCACTATTTGGAATATTACGCGTGAAAAAGAAATTAAAAAAATCAAACAAGAAACAGCAGAGTATTTGCTTTTACCTGATGAAAAAAAAGTGATTGAGGTATTAAAATACAATGATTATTCTTTGCCACAAAACAAAATAACAAAGGAATCAGGTTTAACTAAGGTTCAGGTGCATAGGGTACTCAAGAGACTTGAAACTAAAGGATTAATAGAAAAACATGAATATGGATTGACAAACAAAATAGTGTTGAAAAAAGAGTTAATTGAGTAATACTCTATATATAATGTTACAGCATTTTATTTCTTTTAATTACAATTATATCATTAATATAATAAGAATTCCAAGTGTATTGCATATATAACTAATTATTGCGAGTTTTTTTTCATTTATTTCCGATAAACTTGCCAAAATGAGTATTGCCGCTTCATCAGGAAGGGGGGAAGCAAATAATATTCCTGCAAAAGCTAGTAACAGATAATGTGTTAATTTAGGGGGAAAAACTTTTTGTACCCCATTTTTTAAAAACAAAAAAGGTCTTTCACCCTTTATTTTTCTAAATTCATCTTCAAAAGAAAATTTTACAAACCTAAATATGATTAAATCAGAAATAAGTGCACCTAATCCACCTATTATTGCGGCTAAAAAAATGTTTTCAAAATTAAGTTTAAGCAATATTGCTATGGCAAAAGGGGTTGTGAATCCAAATGAAAAAAGGAGACCGCAAATAAAAACACCTGCGTAACTCATTACACCTAAATGAGAAATAATCCATGACAAGTAATCATTGCTAAAAAAGTAATAAGCAGCAATAATGCATAGCACAAACAAAAGCACTTTTGGGTACTTGAATTTTAAAAAATTTAGCCTTTCAAACACCAAAAAAACTTGTTTTTTATACCTTTTTTCAGCATCAAAAGCAAGCCCAATAAAGCCCCTTTCTTTTCTCGGAATAATTTTTTGCATTCAAAAATTAGGTAAAAGAGGTATTTATTCTTTTAGCATTCGTTTCCAAAGGGTATTAAATTAAATAAAAAAGGAAGAAAATTAGTTTAACAAAAAATATTTTTTCAATAATCCTCGTTAATTGGCTAATATCCTGAGCAGCAATTCCTCTTTCTTGCGATAAGCTTTTACGAAGATTGTGTTACAATACTAAGGCATGGCGCATATTAGCATTAGGCTTGGGAAAGAACTTGAAAAACAAGTTGGCGGGGCTATTAATGAGTTCCACTATCATACAAAAGCTGATTTCGTTAGGGATGCAATTAGGCTCAAAATCAAGGAGCTTAGTGTGGAAAGAAAAAAGGAGAACGCGTGGCACAAACTCCTCTCTACACACAAGAAACTTAACGAAGTAAAAAAAACCTGGATATATTGGGGAACAACAAACAGGAAAGTTCAAAGGAGACACCTAACATTGAAGGATCTCCTAAAGCACCAATACCAGCCAGGGCAAACAAAAATCACTATGATATAAAACAAGGATTCTTCAAGCGAAAAGTAAGTTACTTAAGTGTGATTTAATTGGCCGTCAGTGTAGGCAAATTGTTTTTATCGTTTAGTTTCATTCTGTGGAATACCTTTATTGCTTCAAAAAAAATTACGCTTAACAATCCACCTGTAACGCATAACCCTAAATCAATAATATGTAGGGGAGTAAATTTGAAGATTGAATTAACTAATGGATTGTATATTGCTAATGCAAGTAATACCATTGCAATAGATAAAACAACCCACATCGAGCGGTTTTTTTGTGTTAATGTTTCAAATATCGTTTTTGTTGGTGACCTTAAAGAGAGAATAAGGAAAGCATTGCATATTACTAAGGTTGTGAAAGCAAGGGTTCTTGCCCCTTCTACTGAAAGGGGTTCGGAGGAATGAATCCCATTGTTTAGCGCATAAAAGTAAATACTAATTGTTATTACCAAAACAACTATTCCTTGTAATATACTTCTTATCAGTGTCTTTGAATCAAACAATGGCTCATTTTTTTTGCGTGGCTTTCTCTTCATAATATCTTTTTCTTCTGCCTCTGCTTCAAAAGCAATTGAACATATAGGGTCAATTATTAGTTCCAAAAAAGCTATATGAACAGGAAAAAATATTAGGGGCCAGTTAAGTAGTACTGGGATTAAGGCTAATCCTGCTATTGGAATATGAATGGATATTATGTAAGACATTGCTTTTTTTATGTTATCATAAATTCTTCGCCCTAACCTGATTGCTTGTTCTATTGAAGAAAAATTGTCATCAAGCAGAACAAGGGCTGAAGATTCTCTTGCAACCTCAGTGCCTCTTGAACCCATTGCTATCCCTATATCAGCTGCTTTTAGTGAAGGAGCATCATTTACTCCATCTCCTGTCATCATGACTATTTCGCCATTAGCTTTTAGTGCTTTTATTATTCTTAGTTTTTGTTCGGGTACTACTCGCGCAAATATATTTACTAATTTTATTCTTTCTTTTAGTTCATTATCATTCATTTTATCTAATTCGTGGCCCGTAATTACTTCCTCATAATTTTTTAACCCTGATTCTTTAGCTATGTGCTGAGCCGTGCCTGCATAATCCCCTGTTACCATTATTACTCTTAGCCCCGCACTATAGCATTCCTGGAGTGACTTTGGAACACTTTTTCTTACAGGATCCTCAAAACCTATTAAACCCATAAAAGAAAACTTGTAATCACGCTGATTTTGTTTAAGCAAATTTTTTTCCATTGACTGTTTAATTAACAGTTCTGCTTTTGCTACCCCTAGTATTCTAAGCCCTTTTGAGGAAAGCTTTTTTACGTGCTCAAGTATTTTCTCTTTCTCTTTTTTATCCAAATTACATAATTCAATTATTGCTTCAGGCGCTCCTTTTGATGCAATTATTATTTTATTAGTATCTGATGTTTTCCAGACATTTGAAACTGCAAGTAATTCCTTGGATAAAGGATATTCTTTCATTAATTCCCAGTTATGCAAGTGTTCAGTGTTTTGTAAATGCATGTTTCCTAGTTGGATAATTGCTTTTTCCATGGGATCAAATGGATTTTTTTGGCTGGCAAGAATACTATACTCAATTACTTTGTGGAACTCACCCCCAATATCCATGTGCTCTTGTATTTCTGTTTCTTTTCCATTTTGAAGAATAAGTTTTCTCACAGTCATTTTGTTTATTGTTAATGTCCCTGTTTTGTCAGTGCATAGCACTGTCGCCGCCCCCATGTTTTGTATTGCATTTAGTTGTCTTGTAAGGACATGGTTTTTTGACATTCTCCATGCTCCAAGAGCAAGGAATACTGTTAATACTACTGCAAATTCTTCAGGGAGCATTGACATTGCTACTGATAACCCTACCAAGAATCCATTGATAAAATCCCCTTTAACTATTATGTAAAATGCAATTATGGTTAAGCAAACTAGTATTCCTGCTATTGAAAAAATTTTTATTAATTTCGAGGTTTCTTTTTGCAAAACCGTTTCTTCAGGAACAATTTTTTCAATTTCTTTCCCTATTTTTCCCACTTCAGTAAATGCTCCTATTGAAGTGACTTTTGCAATAGCATGCCCCTGGACAATTAATGTGCTTGAATAAATGAAAGGGGTGTCTTCTCCACCAACGTGAGTTATTTGTCTTTTTCCATCCCACTCTGTTTTTCTCACTGCCAAACTTTCTCCAGTAAGCAGTGATTCATCAACAAGTAGATTTGAGCAGGAAAGAATTACTGCATCAGCAGGCACTCTATCTCCTTCGGCGAGAATCATTATATCCTCAACAACAACTTCCCGCCCGGGAATCATTTTTTGTTCCCCATTCCTTACAACTAGTGCTCTAGGTGAGGAAAGATCCTTTAACGCTTCAATAGCCCTTTCTACTTTTCTTTCTTGGTAAACAGTTATTCCTATTACAAGGAGCGCGGAAAAGGAAAGCATTAATGAATCAGATATTTCTCCAAAAAACAAGTAAATTACTGCACACGCAATTAACATCAAAAACATAGGTTCTTTGAGAACATCCTTAACTATTGCAAAGATATTTCTCTTTTTTTCCCTAGAAATTTCATTATAACCATATAATTTTATCTTTTCAACTGCTTTCTCGTCAGTCAACCCGCTGGAAAAAAGGTTATCGCTTTGCCCAAAAAACTCTTTCATTAAAAAAACAGGTAATATAACCTTAAAAAAAGCTTCTTTACTTAAAAAAATGAGCAGGCTGATGAATGTAAAAATAGAAATACTTGGAACAGGGTGCCCAAAATGCAAGGCTCTTGAAGAAAATGCAATGCAAGCAGTTGCAGAATCCGGAAAAATTTTTATAAAAGAATCAAATCCATTTCAGCACACTTACTCAAAAACTATCAAAAATTATTTTTCAAAAAATACATAGATTTTTTAATAGAAATAAACAAATTTATTATATGCCTTATAAACCAAAAGGACGAGTTGAAATACAAACTAGGCTTAATGCTAAGAGAAAGAAGGTTCGAAAATCGGGTTTTGATGGTCCGGTAATACTCCTTGGTGCAAAGGGAGGAATGACAAGGAAAAAAATTCTTCAGGTTCTTAATAGGTTAAAGGAAAAAAAAGAAACCCGCCTTAGAGAAAAAATTCCTTATATTAGTTCATCGGATAACATAATGATGCGAAAAGGAATAAGAGTTAGTGCGACTGATATGACAATGAGGTTATCTCAAAGTTATTTAATGAAAGGATTAGAATACAAAAAACTGAATCAAACTCAAAAAAGAATTGTGGAAGAAATTATTTCCCACAGGACACAAACAATTCCAGGAACAAATATTCAACTAAGACCCCCAACCGAATTTATGTTTTTGAGGTTAGCAAACAGTTTTGGAAAAAATGGATCCTCTAAAGCTAAAGAGGTGCTAAAACACATTTCAGAAAGAGCAAGAAATATTTCAAAAATGTCACAAAAAATTCAAAAAGAAAGTGATGCATTCCTAAATATTTACCCAAAAATAGATTCTCTTCACGGCGTATTTTCACTATGGTTTCCAAAAGGTATTACTGAAAAAATTCCTTCGGTACTAAAAGAGAGAGTGGAAGAATTAGATACTTTACGCACATTAAATATTCCAAATAAAGAAGTATTTGTAAAAAAGATTGAAAAAGAAATTCAAAACACTAAAGAAGAATATATACAATATCTGATAAATAATTCAGCTTACTGAATTAATACTAATTTATTTCCCAAAACAAGGAAGCTTTAAAAATTTTCTTCAATCAACGCGGAGAGCCGGATTTGAACCGACGAGCCCTTTCAGGCATAGTTTTCGAGACTATTGTGTTGGACCACTCCACCATCTCCGCTTTATCAAAAATACTTTTTACTAGAATCATTTAAAATTTGTTTGGAAAAGATTTTTCTTAATAGAAGGACAAGAAAAAGAGATTGGGTGGTTTTGTTGGCTGAGGAAAAGAAGCGTGTAGGCACTGGTTTTGGAGTAATGGTTTTGAAAAACAATAAGGTTTTGCTGGGCAAGAGGCATGAGGATGCGGATAAAGCTGATTCTGAGTTGCATGGAGAGGGAACTTGGACTATGCCTGGAGGAAAATTTGAGTGGGGAGAAAGTTTTGAAGAGGGTGCTTCAAGAGAATTGAAAGAAGAAACTGGAATGATTTTGAAGAAAGCAAAAGTTATTTGTGTTAATAATGATAAGAATGAGTATGCTCATTTTGTTACGGTTGGTTTTTTTGCCGAAGATTATTCAGGCGAACCAATAGTTATGGAACCTGATGAGATTACGGAGTGGAAATGGTTTGAGTTGGATAAATTGCCTGCGAAGGTTTTTCCACCAAGTATTAAAGTACTTGAGTGTTATTTAAAGAAAAAATTTACTTTAAATGAATAGAAAAAGTTTTCAAAAAAAAGTATTATTTAAGATTGGTTGAAACTTTTCTTAATGTACCATCCTGGTGTTTCATTTCTATTATTCTTTGTTGTACTTGTTTGTCTCGTGAAGCACTTTCAAGTATGCTCTTGATTTTCAAAAGTCTTTGCCTTTCAACAGGATTTTTCTGTGTTCTGAGTCGAATATCAAGTGCTTTTAATTGGCGGTCATCAAGATAATTTTTTTCTAATGTTTCTAATAATCTTCTTCTTGAAATGCCTTCTCTTTTTGCAGTATTATCAATAAAATCAAGAACTTTTTTATCAACAGCTTTTTGTTCATTTAAACCATAAATTCTGGCTATAGCAGGCCTTTCCCTTTCAATAGCAACTTTTTTCTGGGAAAGCGCTTTGAATGCTCCTACTGAAAGAGCTGTGCCAAGCATCAAAGCTGCAGCGCCTGTGCCTATTCGCCTAATCCATGTTCTTCCTTTAGAGGGAATAACCGGTTTTTTTAAAGCATTTCTTGGTTGAACCATAAGTAATAATTAGTTCTGGACGTTTATTAAGCTATCTCTTATGCAAAAAAATGAAGAGGAATACCCAAAGAACTATGCTCAAAATACTTAGTTTTTGCATTAAAGGAGTAAAAGAAATGAACAAAAATATGAAGGTAATTAGGATTGTAAAAGTGCTTAATAAAAGAAAAATGGATTCAACGAGAATTGGTTTGGGTTCAATTTTGAGCCAATTTTTTAATCGAAGCAAAAGGGCAAACAAAATAAAAAAACTCATTGAAAAGAAAAATAATCCTGCAATAAATGAGTGAATTGATTGGAAAGTCAAGGGAAAAACAGCTATTCCTGCAAAGAAAATCACTGAGGCAAAACCGAGAAAATAAGTTGTTTGGCTTAGAAAAGAATAGGATTTGTAAAGTGAAAAAATAAAGGGAAGCAGTAAAATTGAAGCAATTATTATTCCTGAATTAAAGAGCAAAGAGGTACTCCCTACCCCTAAGTCACTTAAGTACTGGTTAGAGAAATCATACTTTGGATAAAAATAAATAGAGGAAATGGATAATAGAAGAAAAATAATTAATCCAATAAGTGCAAAGGATTTGCTGTACACAATAATTACTTGAAGTAATGGGTTAGAGTTTGATTTTGAATTGCGATTTTGTTTTGTTTTCATAAGAAAATAACACCTTTTAACCATAAAAACAATAATGCTATACTTTTTGTTACATCTAAAGGCGTGGAGGCTTTATAATAAACAAGTGAAGCAATTACTTTGGTGTTATGATGGAACAGGAAATTGAAGAGTTGGATGATATAATACTATCTTTTTCTTCGGGCTCCGCTATGACCCCTTTACAAATGGCGGCATAAAATAATCAATCATAAAATTAATTCATCAAACTTATTCTTTAATAAAAAATAACCCTATTTTTGGACATTAGGTAAATAAAATTTCAAAAACAAAAAAAGTTCCTTTTTAATTTTTTCTTTTCCAATAAATAACGGTGGTTGTGGTGGCGTTTGAGCAAAAAAAATTTAACACTTTTATTGAAGAAAACAATGTTTATGGTTTTTTTAAAGAAGCAATAACTTTGAAGTCAGGAAGAAAATCCCATTTCTATGCCAACTGGAGAAATGTAGTAGAAGATACTTACCTCACCGATATTTTATCTGATTTTTTAATTGAATTTGTTAAAAACAAAAATATTGAGGTAGAAACTTTTTATGGGGTTCCGGAAGGGGCAACAAAATTAGGGGTTATCACCCAGTATAAGTTTGCTAAAAGTTCACCAAATTTTTCAAAAGGAAGTCATGTGCTTGCAATGGGCAGAGCACAACCAAAAGATCACGGAGCAGCGAAAGACAAATTTTTTGTAGGAATGCCAAAAGGAAAAACTGTTGTAATAGAAGATGTTACCACAACAGGAGGCTCATTGATAACTACACTTGATGGATTAAAGGAAGCAGGAATAAATGTGGTAGGGGTAGTAAGTTTGACCAATAGAATGGAAAAAAGAGATGACGGATTGAGTGTTAAGGAAGCAATTGAAAAAAAAGGGGCAAAATTTTACAGTATGAGCTCAGCAATTGAAATGCTCCCAATAATGTACAAAAAACTTTCTCCCGGAAAAGAAATAGGCACAGCAATTGAAGAAGAATTCAAACAATACGGCACACAAGAAATAAAACTTGAATAGTAAAATAAAAAGGAATTAAAGTAAAAAAAATTGAAAAAAACAAGATCAAGCAAAAAATAGTTTAGTCCAAAAAGGATATGAAAAAATGGATTATACATTTCTGGGAAAAAAAGTTTCAGGAAAATTTACAATTCCTTCAGGAATAGTAACAACAAATCAAAAAATAATTCTAAAAATCGCTAATGAGATTCCCCAAATAGGGGTTATTACCACAAAAAGCATTGGGTTGCAAGAAAAAAAAGGAAATAGAGAACCAATAATAACTCAATACGCCCCGGGGTGCTTTGTAAACGCCGTAGGATTAACTAATCCGGGTGCAAAAGAATTTGCCAAGCAATTAAGCGAAATAAAATCAAAAATTCCTAAAGAAAGATTCCTGTTAATCTCTATTTTTGGGGCAAATACAAAAGAATTTGTTGAAGTTGCAAAAATTCTTGAACCCTATGCAGATGGTTTTGAATTAAATCTTTCCTGCCCTCACGCAAAAGGATATGGTATGGCAATAGGACAGGACCCAGAAATGGTTAAAGAAATTGTCGGAGCAGTTAAATCCGCTGTAAAAGTACCAGTGATTCCAAAACTTACTCCAAATACTGACAAAATTGGGGAAATAGCAAAAAAAGCTGTTGAAGCCGGAGCTGATGCGATAAGTGCAATCAATACAGTAGGCCCTGGTTATTTTACTTTTGATGGAATACCAATCCTCACAAATAAAAAAGGAGGAATGTCAGGAAAAGGGGTTCTTCCAATAGGATTGAAATGCATAAAAGAAATTTCTGAGGCAGTAAAAGTGCCAATAATTGCATGCGGGGGAATAAATTCCGCGCAGGATGCAAAGGAATACGAAAAAGCAGGAGCAAGTATTTTCGGAGTTGGTTCCGCTTTAGCAGGGATGAATTCTGAAGAAATTAAAAAATATTTCAAACAATTGGAAAAGGATATGGAAAAAAATACTTATTCTACAGAAAAAATGCAGAAAAAAATTAATATGGGATTTAGAAAGTTTGAGCTTGTTGAAAACCAAACACTCGCTGATGACTTGGCGGTTCTCACTCTTGATAAGCCAATTGAAATAAAATCAGGTCAATTTATTTTTGCCTGGGTCCCAGAGCTTGGAGAAAAACCTTTTTCTGCTCTTGATAACAACCCGCTTAAGTTATTAATACAAAAGAAAGGATGTTTGACAGAAAAATTATTGAATATGAAAAAAGGAGAAGAAGTTTTTATTAGAGGCCCATATGGAAATGGGATTCAAACTAAAAAAGATGAAAAAGTAATTATTGTTGGAGGAGGCTGTGGAATTGCAGCATTATACCAATTGGCAAAAGAAATTAATTCCAAAGAAACAGAGGTATTTTTTGGGGCAAGGGACAAAAATCATTTATTTTACATTGAGGAATTAAAAAAATGTTCAAAAGTTTGGATTTCAACTAATGATGGGAGTGCAGGAGAAAAAGGATTTGTTTCGCAAATACTTCAAAAAAGGCTTAATGAAATTGAAAAAGAAAACAAGATTAGCAAAGAAAAGATTGTTTTCTTTAATTGCGGACCTGAACCAATGATTGATGCAATTTTGCCAATTGAGGAAAAATTTGTAAAAAAAGAAAACATTTATTGTGCAATTGATTATGTGACCAAATGCGGGGTAGGCATTTGCGGTTCATGCGCATCCAAATCAGGGAAAAGAATTTGTGTTGATGGCCCTTTTCTAAATAGGACTGAGGTTGAGTAAAATGAGAATTGATCCACACGTACATTTCAGAGATGAAGAACAATCATACAAGGAAACTATTGCACACGGATTAAAGGTGGCGAGGGAACAGGGCGTGGATATTGTTTTTGACATGCCTAATACTGCAAGACCAGTGATTTTGGAAGCTGATGTTAAGAGAAGGCTTGCGCTTGTTCCAAAATGGGAAGAGCACAGATATTATACTTATATTGGGGCAACAAAAGATTCTGAGCAATTAAAAAAAGCTGTTGAACTCGTGCAAAGCAATGAAAAGGTTTGCGGGATAAAAATGTTTGCTGGAAAATCAGTAGGAAATCTGGAAATACTTTTAGAGGAAGATCAAAGAAAAGTTTATGCAGCTCTCTCAAAAGCAAATTTTAAAGGAGTACTTCCGGTTCATTGTGAAAAAGAAAAATTTATGGCAAATAACTTTGACCCAAAAAATCCAATCAGCCACGCAATTGCAAGACCAAAGGAAGCGGAAATTGAATCAGTAAAAGACCAAATCAAGTTTGCAACTGAAGCAGGGTTTAAAGGGAATTTGCATATTTGCCATGCTTCATGTAAAGAAACTGTAGATCTTGTTTTGGAAGCAAAGAAAAAAATAAAAATTACTTGTGGAGTTACCCCTCACCACTTAATGTGGAGCAATGAAAAAATGAACGGAGAACATGGGTTGCTTTACAAAATGAATCCTCCGCTTAGGAATACAGAAGACGTTAAAGCACTGCAGGAATGCCTAAAAGAAGGAAAAATTGATTGGATTGAAACTGATCATGCTCCTCACGCAATAGGAGAAAAATTATTTTCTGGCTATCCTTCAGGGTACCCATCGCTTTACTTGTATAAAAATTTTATTGAACAATTCCTGCCGAAACTTGGAATTAGCGAAAAGGAAATTGAAAAAATCACTTTCAGCAATATTGTCAAAACTTTTAATTTGAACTTGTGAGGGGAGTTTATGGAATTTGAATTGAGTGAAAAAGAAAGAATTGCACGAAGCAAGGTTTGCTTGCCTTTAGATGGATTAAATACTTTAAAAGAATTAAAAGAAAGAGTTGAAGAATTGAGTCCTGTTGTTGGTTTATTTAAAATTGGAAAAGAATCTTTTACCAGATTCGGGCCTGAATCAATTAGGGCTGTGAAAGAAGCGGGTGGAGAAGTTTTTTTGGATTTAAAGTACCACGATATTCCTAACACGGTTAAAGGTGCTGCAGGTGCTGCGACTGAAAGGGGAGTTTTCATGTTTAATGTTCACGCTTCTGGCGGAAAAGAAATGATGAAAGCTGCTTTACAAGGCGCAAATGAAATGGCTGAAAAACTTGGAATACAAAGGCCAAGAGTAATTGCAGTAACAATATTAACAAGTATTGATCAAAAAATAATGAATGAAGAATTGAAAGTAAGTGGAAAAGTTGAGGAACAAGTATTGAATTTAGCATTACTGACAAAAGAATCAGGACTCGACGGAATTGTTTGCTCTGCTGCGGATTTGTATGCAATAAGAGACAAGCTCCCAAAAGAATTCATGTTTGTTACTCCGGGAATTAAGGGAGTAAACACTCCTGCGGGCGCTGACCAAAAAAGAGTTTTTACTCCAAGAAATGCAATTGAGGATGGATCAACAATTCTTGTTGTGGGGAGAGCAATTACTGAACCAAAAACAAAAGAAGAAAGACTCAAAGCAGGGTATGATATACTAAAAGATATGGCTAAGCATTTGTAGAAAAAAGTACAAAAGAAACAAGGAAAACCATTTCACTAAACGTTTTACCTCGTAAATTTGACCCAAAACACCATTATGGCACTTGTTTTAGCGTATTCATTTAAATACTTGAATTCTTTACTTTTTATTACAATCACAACGCATTAATTCAGTGCGATGATGAAATCTATAAACAATTGGAGGGATTTTGATGGGATTGTTAGATTCAATTAAAGGAAAGCCAAAGAAAAAAGCATTTGGGGGATATTGTATTTCATTTAAAGGATGCGATGACTCTTTAGAAAGTGTTTTCGGTTCAGGAGATATAGCTCCAAGCGAAATGACAAAAAAGCTTTGGGCATACGTAAAGAAAAACAAGTTATCAGGAAAGAAATAATTTCCAAGAAATTAATTTTAGAAAAAGTTCTTGGAGGAAGCCCTCCAAGAATCAATTCTAATTCTTTTTATTTTATAATTTTATTCAACTACTGGTATCCCTATTGTCCCTAATGGAATACCTTCTGTTTGCCCTGGAAAAATAACTTCGCTTACATTAGCAAGAGTATCCAGGTTATTTGCTTTCAGCATTTTGCTTGAAAATGTATACAAGTAATTGCCTATGTATAGTGATCTGCGTACAGCATAATCATAGCCATAGTAATAACCGCGTTTCATTTCTTCTTCTGCAGAAACATGGGTTATTCTGCCTTTTTCAACAAAACCATTTTCAAGGGAAACATTGTAAACAAATGCTCCTTGGAAGGATTGTTCCTGACCATAATAATCTGTATTGGCTGTTTTGTTCTCTACCAAAGTTATTGGCAGAACCAGCAATTGTTTTTCTTTGTCAAACAAAAATGCTTTGTGGTCTGTCAGTGCTTCTGAATCAGTGCCTCTGTCCCCTATAATTACTTTATACATTTCTTTAGGATTTGAAACATCTGATACATCAAATATAGCCATTTTTATTCCCTTTACAGCAGTGTAATACACAGCCCCTTGGGAATGAACTTTTTCAGCATCTTCTAACTCATTCACATCTTTTCCGATTCCAATTAAATGCGTTTCATCAAGTGGGTGCAAGTAATCCGAGTAACCAGGAATTTTTAATTTTCCAATTACTTTCGGGTTTGTTGCATCAGAAAGATCAAGCACAAATAAGGGGTCTATATGCTTGAAAGTAACAACGTAACCTTTGTTACCCATGAATCTTACTGAATAAATTGATTCATCAGGAGCAATTCCCTCAATTGAACCAACTAGGTTCATGTCTTTGTTTAAAACATAAATATTATTTGTGGACCTGGTTGTTTCTGTATTACTCACAATTCCAGAATTATAATTCTCTACAGTGGTTGCTATCCTGAAATTATCATTGAATTCATCCATACTGAATTGATTTAATATATTCCCTGGAACAATTCCTTGTCCTGCAAAAATTGCTTTTCCTTCATTTAAATTGAATTTGTTTATAATAGTTTTTCCTGTTGATGCCCAACTTGGGAAATAAATACTTTTCACAAGCATCCCTATTTCAAGTGGGATTGATTCAGCATAACCAGAGTAGTCCCAATAATTTTCTATAAAATAAAGATTATTTTGTGAGGCATAAACATTTTGTGCTGTTGCCGCAACAGTTTCTTTATTCAATTCTTTTGTTTCTAAATTAATTGAAGCAATTGTTACAAAGCTTTGAGGCCTTACTCTTGGCATTATTGCTATATCTCTTGCCTCAGCTATTCTGCTTTCAACACCATTAATGCTCATCATTGGGATAATATTATTTTCATCAGGGTTAGTGCATTTTGTTTCGTAACCGCAAGGATAAAACCTTGGGCGAGAATTAATTACAAAGTATGCATTATTGTTGATCAGGCGTGAAGTTAAGTATGAGCCCTCAATTATTACCTCTTTTTCCAGTTTTGGAAGCGATTTATCAGCAATATCATATAATTGGATTGAAACTTTTGAAGAACCATAATAGTAAGGCATTGATACTTCTGAAAATGAAACTCTCTTTTCATTGGTTCCAGAAGAGTAATAATATGAAGGGTAATTGTTTTGGTTGCTGAACAAAAGCAATTTGTTTCCTGAAACAAATAATTCAATTGGAGATAGTTGTGTATTCAAATCAATTGAGGAAATTATTTTAGCATTTTCAGCAGGATAAGCTTCTATAATGAATATTTTTCCTTTTGCTATAGCATAAACATATTTGCCATCATTTTTGATTATGTCCGCTTCATCTACTCCTTCAACCTGGATATTGGTTTTAGAATAACTTGTTGCACTATCTGCAGCATTTGAGGTTTCAGCAACTGCTTTTTGGGCACCTGTTGCTAGGTTTGGCATAATGGCATAGTCTCTTTCGTAATAGCCATTGTTTTGTCCTTTCTCAAAATAAGCAACTAATTCTTCATATGTTTGAAAGTGCTCAAGTGGTTTTGCTTCATTCTGAATTATTTTCGGAGTATTAATAGAAAATACAGCTAATACTATTATCATTAAAGCAATTGCAGAAAATGCAATCACCACAAATTTTGATTCATTTTTTTCCATTTTACTTGAACTTATATTTGCCACAAAATCAACTCCCCAGCTAAACACTCTTAGTGCTCTATATTATAGCGTTCACTGCAATAAAAAGGCTTTGTTTTTAATTAGGCTAAAGCCGAAACACCAAAAGCAATCTTTTTATTCAAGTAAAACTATATTTCCAGCATGTCTGAGATATTGCCTCTAACCTCAATTGGAATAATAATGGTCATAGCCATTGTGCTTAGTATTTTAGTTAAAAAATCTGGGCAAAACGCTGTTATTGGATACATTATTGCAGGTTTTATTCTTGGACCAATGGTATTGAATTTCTTAAATCCTCATGATCCGCTTGTTGTTGGTTTTGGAGAACTAGGCTTATTCATATTACTATTTTATCTTGGACTTGAAATGTCATTAAAGGATTTTCTTAAAGCGGGTTCAACTTCCATTGGCCTAGCAATAATTGATATGATTGCTTCGACAGGAATTGGATTTATTATTGCTTATTTTTCTGGTTTTTCATTATTGTTTTCAATTGTTTTAGGAATGATGGCTTTTTCTACTAGTACTGCGGTTGTAGCCAAATTTGCTTTGGATAAAGGAATAATTCAGTACAACGCAGCAAAACTTGCTATTTCTATTCTCATTTTACAGGATTTTCTTGGAATTGTTATCCTTGTTTTTCTTACAAGTTTTTCCTCGCCCACAGCAAATAATGCGCTTGGATTAGGAATAGCCGCAATTGTTTTCGCTGTGTCAGCTTTTTTTGCTGTTTCAAAATTTTCAAGAATTGTAGAAGACTGGTTAACCAATAATGGTTTTGGGCATACTGAAGTAACTTTGTTTGCGTTAGGAATAGGGCTCATAGTTGCTACTCTTGGAACTATTCTTGGATTATCAATGGCTCTTGGAGCTTATTTTGCAGGGTTTGCGCTTGCTGAAACCAAATCAGGAGATAAAATAAAAAAAGATGTTGGTTTTTTGCGTGACTTTATGCTTGTTTTCTTTTTTGTTGCATTCGGCACAACTCTTTTCTTTAATAATACCACTAACACTGTTCAAATACCTGAAATAAATGTTTTGTTTTTCCTTCTCACGGTAGCTGGGTTGATTGCATTAGGCGCATTATTAATGCATAGCACAGTAACTCATCTTTTTGGGGCAAAATTTGGGCTTAGCAGGGAAGACTCAACTTTAATGTCAATAATGCTTTTACCTTTAGGAGAATTCGTAATAATTATTGCGACAAGTGCTTTACCTGCGCTTAGTGGAACAGAAAGCACTTTGCTTTCCCCAATAGCATTCATGCTTATCCTAATAACAGTTATTATTTTCCAGCCTTTGTATGATTTAAGAAAATTACATGAAAAAATATTTGGAATGCTTCCAAGTCTTTTTGCCCCTGTGCCACAAAAAACAATTGTACAAGAACATACTCCTGAAACAATGATTCAGTTAAAAAAATTTGTAGGAAATTTGTTTATTATTCTCTGCCTTGCATGGGTAACGGTTTTATTGTACAACGCAATACCACGATTCAATATTCCTCTTCTTTATAGCAGGCAGGTAACAGCTTTCCTTATTTTTTGTTTCTTTGCTTCCTTCCCTTTTGTGTTATCAATGAAGGCATTGAAAAAAATTATTGAACACGCGGTAAAAAAAGAAAAAACCATTAGGAGATTTGCTTTTGCTGAAACAAAATGAAAAATGCTTCCGTCAAAACTTTAATTGATTTTTCTTAAGCAAAATAAGTTTATTAAACAATCCATTTAATCTATTTCAATTGAGTTTAAATAAAATAAGTGAGTTAGATGAAAAAAATATTTTGTATAATAGTTCTCATATTCCTATTTTTCGTCTTTTTTGGATGCACTCAAAATAATTCCTCCTCAAACAAATTTATTGAACTTGAGGGAAGCCTGTGTAAAGAAGAAAACAAGCCCATTGTTAGAATGTTTTCTACAACTTCCTGCCCTCACTGCCAATGGGTAAAACCTGCTTTTGAGGAAGTTGTAAAAAAATATGTTGATGAAAATAAAATTATTGCTTACCACTGGGAATGGGGTTATGATGAGAAAACAGGAGCATCAACAGGGGATAATACTTTAACACCCCCTTTTGAGGGTATTGTTCCTTCTTCAGAGGAAAAGGTTTTCCTACAATTCAGCCCAAATGGCTCAGTACCTTTATTTGTAATTGGGTGCAGGTATTACAGGATAGGGAACCAGTTTGAAAAACAAAATGATTTGAATGCTGAAAAAGATGAATTCCAAAGAATAATAGAAGAAATATTGAAATAAAAATGTTTAAAAAAAATAAGACTAAATATTTTTTTAAAAGAACAAAAACAAAGTAACTATTTTTTGAAAATGAAAACGTACTAAGCTAATAGGGTTTAAAAGCTTTTTTTCTTAAAAATAGATAACTTTAGAGGTGTATTCATGGAGAAAAGAATAGGGATTGTAATTATAGGATTAATCCTTTGTTTTTCGCTTGTTTTTGCGCAAAACGAAGGAGTTAATTCTCAAAGTGGAATAATGAATAGTAATGATTTAAATGCAAACAACGAAGTAACTGGTCCCCAATATGGAGGAGTAAATAATGATAATAATTCAAACGCAAATAGTAATGGAGATAACAACTCAAACATAACAACAAATGAACCAAATAAGGAAATGGAACAAGTTCAACAACAAATAACAGCTCAGAGAGTTGAGAGACTACAAAATGCACAAAATGAAATAAAGGATTTTAATTCTATCAAAGAGCTAAGAAAAACTCTTAGCCAAGATTTTGTTCTTGCAGCACAAGATAATAATGAATTTGCAAAAGAACAAGTAAGGGCAGTTAAAGTGTCTATCGCAAGGGTATTAGGTGAAGCAGTCAGACAAAACCCTACAATAAGCTTTGATGATATTAATGGACTTCAACAAAGAATTATTATGAATACCACTGAGATACTTATTGATTCAAATGACACTATTCAAGCAAGAAGAACTATTAGGGCAACAATAATGAATAATGTAATGGAAATGAGAAATATCGGAGAATCAATAGAGTTAGTTGATGGAAACGTAGTTGCTGAAATTAAAGAAGGCTCTTTGATGATTGATGATAATGGACTCTTTATTGAAGAGAAACCAATCAGAGTAACTCCATCAAAAATAAAAACAAAAATAACTAAACTCGAAAAACTACAATTAAAAGTAAATAATGGTGTTGCAGAGTATAGTGCTGAAATAAAAAACACAAGAAATCTTTTTGGTTTAATCCCTATACAAACAATAGAAAGAGCAAGAATTAATGCAGAAACCGGAAAAGTACTTGGCTACGAAAAACCTTTCTGGAGCATTATTTCAACAGGGACAGATGTAGTTCAAGAAAATGAAGAAATACAATAAATTATTAGGGCGGCGAGAGCCGCCTATTCTTTTTTTAAACAAAAATTTTCTTTTTAAAGAAAACCTTATTCGTGAAAAGACAAACGTATGTTTAAAAACAAAAGTAATCAATTTTTTATCAAAACGTGGTGCTTATGAAATCAGCTGAAATGGTTAGATTACACAAGGTTTCAAAAATATATGGAATAGAAGAAGTGAAAATAAGTGCGTTGGATAATGTTGATTTGTCTATTCATTCTAATGAATATGTTTCTATAATGGGTCCTTCTGGTTCAGGAAAAACAACTCTTTTAGATGTTATTACAACCATGATGAAACCTACTTCAGGAGAGGTTTTTATTGAAGGGGTTCCAACAACTCAAATGAGTAATACGGAACTCGCTACTTTTAGAGGAAAAAAAATTGGTTTTATTTTTCAGACATTTAACTTGCTCCCAAAACTCACTGCTATAGAAAATGTAATTACTCCAATGTGGATTAATGGAGTGCCGAGAGAGGACAGGGGAGATAAGGCAAGGAACTTGCTTGAAGAAGTTGGCCTTGGGGACAGAATGCATAACAGGCCTAATCAATTATCAGGTGGACAAAAACAAAGGGTTGCGATTGCTCGTGCACTCGCAATGGATCCTAATATTATTGTTGCTGATGAACCCACAGGGAACCTTGATTCAAAATCTGGGTTACATGTAATGGAAATATTAAGACATTTACATGAAGATGAAAAAAGAACTGTTATTGTGGTTACTCATGATGAGAGCATTGGAAAACAGGCTGAAAGAAGAATATTTCTTAAAGATGGAAAAGTTGTTGGAAGCAAAGGCGATGGAAAAAAAGTATCTCAATTAGACTAATATTTTTTTATTTTTATGCAAATTGATTTTGATGTTTTAGAAAATTCTATTAAGAATTTAAGAAAAGCAGGTACAAGAACTTTTCTTACTCTTATTGGAGTAATTATAGGGATTGCGGCAATAGTTAGTTTATTGTCTATTGGACAGGGTTTGAATGTTGCTGTTGAAAAACAATTTGAGAGTCTTGGCTCGAACACTATTTTTGTAATTCCTGGCGCCTCTTCAATGGGTTATTCTCCAATAAAACTAACTGATAATGATATTTCCCGAATGGAGGGAGTAAGAGGAGTTGAAAGTGTTATTCCTATTTATGTTTCTTCTTCTATTTTGGAGTTCAATGGCCAAAAAATAAATGTTCAGATTTATTCAGCAGATGGAGAAAAAGCAAGTGCGTTTGAGAACACAGGTTTTTTTGATGTTTCAGAGGGAAGGACTCTCACAAAAAATGATTCTTCAGGGGTAATGATAGGAAACAAAATTGCTAAAACTTATTTTGACAAAGAAATTAATCTAAGAAAAATTATTACTCTTGAAGGAGAACCTTTTACTGTAGTAGGAATAATGAAACCACAGGCACAAAGTATAGGCGGGGGACCTAATATGGGTGCCGCTGTTTTTATGTCACTTGAAGCTTTCAAAAAAATAACTTCAAACATTTTTCCTGCAATAATTTTTGTTAAAACTGGTTCAGGAAACGATGTGGGTTATGCTGCTGATGAAATAGAGGATATGCTTGATAAAAAGTATGGGGAAAAAAGTATTAACGTTTCGAGTTCGGAAGAATTATTAGAACAAGTTAATGTAATGCTTGGATTAATCACTCTTGTTGTTGCAGGAATAGGAGGAATTTCTCTTATTGTTGGAGGAATAGGTATAATGAATTCAATGGTTACTGCGGTACTTGAAAGAACAAGAGAAATTGGTTTAATGAAAGCATTAGGAGCATCAAACCAAAGAATATTAATAATGTTTATTCTTGAAGCGGGTTTTATTGGAATGATTGGAGGAATAATCGGAATTTTCCTCGGATATGGATTATCTTTTATTATTGCATTTATTGGAACAGAATCAGGTTTTACATTATTTGCTGCAATTAACCCTGAAATTACTTTTGGAGCACTCGCATTTTCAATGATAATTGGAATAATATCAGGATTAATTCCTGCAATAAGAGCAGCGAATTTAGATCCTGTAATAGCATTAAGATATGAATGAAAACAAAAAAATATGAAATTTAAAGAAAAAAAAATGACTTGATATTTATGATGGATGTAATTATTCAATCAATAAAAAATCTTCGAAGAGAAGGAATAAGGACTTTCTTAACCCTCATAGGGGTAGTTATTGGTATTGCAGCAATAGTTGCATTGCTTTCTGCAGGGCAAGGATTAACCCAAGCAGTTGAAAATGAGTTAGAAGAACTTGGTTCTAACATTGTTTATCTTTACCCAGGAGACCCTTATAGTGTAACCGCTAATTCAACTATTACAATCACTGAATACGATTTGGATAAAATACGAGCTATAACTAATGTAACAGATGTTCTTCCTATGTACATGTTGCCCATTACAATTGAGTTTGGGAACGAAAATTTTGGAGCCCTAGCAATGGGATTAGATATGGAAGATGCGAAAGTCTTTACTGATATGGGTTATTATGAACTTGTTGAGGGGCAATGGGTATCCAAAGGAGATTCTTCTTCAATCCTAATTGGAGAAAAAGTAGCTGAAGAAGCATTTGATAAACCGATTAATGTAAGAAAAATTCTTTTAATTAATGAACAAGAATTCAGGGTTGCAGGAATAGTGGATGACTCAATAATGTCTTCAACAGGAATGGGCGGATTAATAATGATGTCTGTTGAGGCAATAAAAAAACTTGAGCCAAGCATTGGTCCTTCTGAAACATGGATTAGGACTGCAAGTGCAAGTGATGTAGAAGAGGTTTCAGAAAAAATAAAAAGTTACTTTGACAAAAAGTATGGGGAAAAAAGTGCTTATGTAATTACTTCCGAACAATTACTTGAACAAGTAAACGCAATATTTGGATTAATCACTATTTTCCTAGTAGGAATTGGAAGCATTTCTCTTATTGTTGGAGGAATAGGAATAATGAATGCAATGGTTACCTCTGTTGTGGAAAGAACAAAAGAAATAGGGATAATGAAAGCATTAGGAGCATCAAATTTCAAAATACTTGCAATTTTTCTCCTCGAATCAGGATTCATAGGAATAATTGGAGGGATAATTGGAATAACAATTGGTTATGGATTATCAATTATTATAGTAATAATTGGTTCACAATCAGGTTTTCCACTCGAAGCAGCAATTAATTGGGAAATTACTTTAGGAGCACTTGCTTTCTCAATGTTACTTGGAATGCTTTCCGGTGCACTCCCTGCTTGGAGAGCAGCAAACCTTGATCCGATAGAAGCACTAAGATATGAGTGAAAAGAATTGAAATAATTAAATAAAAAGTATAAAAAAAAATTACTTCTTTACTAATTTTGCTTCTTTAATCTCAATTTCTCCGGTGCATTCATTTTGAATTTTTTTCTCAAAAATAATTTCAATTTTTTCCTTAAACATCGAACAATCAAGAACTAATGATTCGTATTCTCCTCCTTCCCCAGCTGCATTAACCCCATATTTTTTGCTTAATTCAACAAGCTCTTCAATCGCTTTGTCATCGATCTCTCTCCCTAACCATTTCTCATTTAACCCATAACCAGCAATTTTTGTAATAATTACTTTAAAACCTAATTTCACTAATTGTTTAAGGTATTGTTCCTGATTTATCTGCCATAAAGGAGCAAAATGGCGTAAACCATGTTTCTCACAAGCTCTCTCAATTCTTTCTCTCTGATAATTAGAAAAAAGAGCTCCTGAAGATATACCCTCTATTCCAAACATTTTTTTTGCAAGCATTAACCCTCTTTCAAGTTCCGCTAATTCAGTTTCTTTCTCCCCTTTTGAATTAATTAAAAGAAGTCTTTTTCCAATCGCTTTAGCCTGTAATTTTACTAATTCAACTGTAGGAGTGTGGTACATGAAAGAATCTTTATTCTTAGAGTTAATCGCAATAAGGCATCTGATTTCATAACCCTGTTTTTCCATTAAATGAAGAGCATAAATAGAATCTTTTCCTGTAGAAATAAGCGCTGCTAGGGGAATATTTTTCTGGGAAAGAGAAACAGTGTGCTCAACAAAATTCTTTTTCTCCAATAATGTCTTCAAATAATCTGCTTTTGATTTGAACCCATGTTTTTTTGCCAAAAACTCAATTGCTTTATCAAAATTGCTTCCATACTGAGCTGCTTTTTTCTCACGAAAAGCTATTTCTTTTGGAAGCTTAATGGAAACAGCCAAATCACGAAGAATTTTTTTATTAACAATGCCCTCTTTTGTCTCAATTAATTTGAGTTTGGATGACAAGACAAGTGAAAACTCAACAAATTCTTTATCCAAAAAAGGAACCCTTAATTCAACCTTATTGCTCATGGTAATAATATCCTCAAAATATAAATCGTTTTCATACATTTTTATCAAATAACTAAAACAATCCTTGTTTATGTTGTTTGAATTTTTGAATCTATGATAACCAGCAAATAGTTCATCTGCGCCTAACCCTGAAAATACTACTTTTATTCCTCTGAAAGAAATGCATCTTGATGCAAAATAAATTGTTGAAGCCACTCCAACTCTTATCGGATCAGAGGACTCAATCAGAGTCATTATGTGAATTAATTCTTTTTCAAATTCTTGCAAAGAAACTTTTTCAACTACCAACTCTAACCCCAATTCTTTAGCAACTTTTTGTACTGATTCAAAATCTTTTGGATCAGAAAAATTGTTTTGATGGTCAAAAATTCCTGAAAAAAAACAAATTGGTTTTTTCTTAAAAGAAGAAAGGGTTTTTGCAATTAGAGCAGAATCTAAACCACCGGAAAGCAATAATCCAAAGTTTCCGAAAGGAATTCTTTTTTTGACAGATGAATAAAAATACTTTTTTAAAACAGGAAATACTTTTGAAGAAGAAACTTTTTTCAAAGCAATTTTTAATGAAATTTCTTTACATTTATTCTTTACAGGATCAAAAACAATCATTTGTCGGGGGTTTAAATGAACAGCATTTAATCCAATTGAATTAAGGGCTTTTTTTTCTGAAGAAAAAGCTAATTGCTTTTTTTCTTCATTGAAAAAATAAACCAGGGGTTTGACTCCAATAATGTCACGAGCGAGGACTAGTTTGTTTTCTTTTTTTGAATAATAAGCTAAAGCAAAATCCCCATCAAAAGACTGGATTGTTTTATCTGCAGTGGAAATTTTTGTCTTGTCAAGCAATTTGATTACTAATTCAGCATCATTTTTTGCCCTTATCTTGTGTTTTTTTGCTAATTGTTTCCAATTAAATATTTCACAATTAATAACCAAAATTCCTTTTTCGGATTCAATTGGCTGGGGAACGAAATCAATCACTGAGTGCAAATTGTGCCCAAAAGCAAATTGGTTATAATAAATAATTTTGGAGTGGTCACTTCCCCTGTATTTTATTGATTCCAAGGCTTTTTTTGACAACTCATCATTGCTTGAAAAGTTGTATAATCCGAGTATTCCGCACATGCACAAAATAACATTATTACCGCTTAAATAATCTTCGATGAGGATTGTTTCACAGTTATTCAATAATATTTGAACAAAAATTGTCTTTTAGATAGTATTAAATATTTCAAAGGAACGATACTATAATTGAATGGACAAATTGCCTTATTTGGTTGAATCACAGCAACTCAGTAAGGTTCTTCTTTTTTCTTTGTTCAAGCGCGCTGATGAGTTGCGTGATAAACATGAAGAACCATTGAGGGGCAAAATCTTGGCTACTTTGTTTTACGAGCCGAGTACTAGAACGAGACTTAGTTTTGAATCTGCCATGATGAGAATGGGTGGACAAGTAATCAGCACAGAGAATGCTAAAGAGTTTTCTTCAGCAATAAAGGGAGAATCTCTTGAGGACACTATAAGGATTGTCTGCGGTTATGCTGATTGCATTGTAATGCGGCATTATGAAGATGGTTCTGCAAAAAAAGCTTCATTAATTACAACAAAACCTTTTATTAATGCTGGAGATGGAAGAGGACAGCATCCTACCCAAGCATTGCTTGATGCTTACACTATTTATCGTGAGCTTGGAAGGCTTGATAATATAACTATTGCAATGGTAGGAGACCTTGCGAATGGAAGAACAATTAGGTCCTTATCTTATTTGCTTGGAAAATTTAGAGGAGTAAAAATTATTTTCGTTTCCCCTGAAAATCTCAAGGTTGGCAAAGATATAACTGATTACTTAGATAGACATAAAGTAAAGCATGAAGAAGAAAATGATTTGGAAAAAGTTTTGCCTATTGCGGATATAATTTATGTGACGAGAATACAAAAAGAAAGAATGCTTCCTGAGGATTATGAAAAAGCAAAAGGTAAATACACAATTAATACACATAATTTAGGACAAATTAGAACTAATGCCCGAATAATGCACCCCTTGCCTCATGTAGAAGAAATCTCGCTCCCAATAGAGATTGAGAAAAATGATAAAAGAGTAGCTTATTTCAGACAAGCAGAAAACGGGTTATATGCAAGAATGGCATTATTGGAGCACTTAATGAAATAATTACAAATACCTGCAAAAATTTATTCTTTCGAATCAACGGTTAGCATGAGTGTTATGTTAACCATTTTCTCTGTTGCTTTGATTGCGGCATCTACTTGGTCTGTGCTTACTCCAATTGTTTCTATTCGCCTGTTTCCTCTTTTCCAAATTATTTTGCATTCAACTAAAGCATCTGTTTTTCCACCGGCAGGGATTCTTACTTCATAATCCTCCAGTTGAGGAAAAGAAAGTTTGTTTTTCTTGAATACTTTTTGCAATGCATTTACAAAAGCATCATAGCCCCCATCGCCCAAGGATTTTGCCGAATAATCTTTTCCGTTTAGGGAAACTTTTATTTGTGCAATAGGTTTAGAGTTTTTCTTAGAAACTATTTTGTAATCCTTTAATTCAAATTTCTTTGCATAACCATTCTTTTGGAGTTCATTTACTATAAATAATAAATCTTCTTTTGAAACAAATTCTTTTTTGTCACCAAGTTCCACCACCCTTGCAAGAACTTTTTTCAAATCTTCAGGCTGTAAAGCAATTCCAAATTGTCTCAAAGTTAATTCTATTGAGGCTTTTCCAGAAAGTTTTCCTAAAGCGTATCTTGTTGATCTTCCAAATCTGTCGGCAGAGAGCTTGCTTTTGTATAAATTTCCTTTTTTGTCGCCATCAGCATGTATTCCTGCTGTTTGAGTAAAAACAACTGAACCAATTATTGGATGATTTTTTGAAATTCTTCTTCTTGAGAATAACTCAACTAAGTGAGAGATTCTTGATAAGGATTGTTCTGAAGCACAAGTTTTTTCTTTAGAAAAATCATTTAACACTGGAACCATTACTTCTAATGGAGTATTCCCTGTTCTTTCTCCTAATCCGTTCACTGTACAATGAACCCCTGTGCATCCTGCAAGAACTGCTTGCAAAGAATTTGCAACAGCTAATCCATAATCATTGTGCCCATGAAAATCAAATTTTTTCCCCGGAAAATGCTGAACCATTTTTGAACAATAATCAAATGATTCTTTTGGATTTAGTACTCCTAAAGTGTCTGCAAGCATTACTCTTGTAGTGCCTGAATCAAAAAGAACTTTTGTTATTGAGTAAACATATTCTTCATCTTCTTTTATTCCATTGGAAAAATCTTCCAAATAGGCATTTACTATAAATCCTTTTTCTAGAGCATAAGCCACTGTTTTTTGTATATCCTCAAAATGCTCTTCGGGTTTTTTTCTTAATTGATTTGTACAATGGTTTTTGCTTCCCTTGCAAAGAAGATTAATTACTTTTCCTCCTGCTTCATTAATCCAATCAACACTCAAATTATAATCAACGAAACTTAGGACTTCTACTTTGTTCAGGCAATTAACTTGTTTTGCCCAAGAAAATATTTCTTTACAGGTTTCTTGTTCTCCTTGCGAAACTCTTGCTGAAGTAATTTCTATTCTATCCACTTTTACTTCAAGTAAAAGTTTTTTTGCTAAAGCAAGTTTTTCGTTAAGAGAAAAAGAAACTTCTTCTGTTTGCTCCCCATCACGGAGAGTTGTATCCATTACTTCAATAAAATTATTTTGAACTAAATTAGTATCTGATGGCTGAATCACTCATATTACAACACTATATAATATTTGAATGAGTGTTAATAAAAGAATGCGGGAAATTAGTGTAATATTTCATACAGATTAAATCAGCTTTGGGTTTTGTAAAACCCCTATAAACGCAAATTTGAGTGCTAAATGCCTTCTTAAATGCTTGGATTTAGTAATTTATAGTACCAAAATACGAAAAAATTAATGAAAAAAATTGAGTAGATGATAGAATGGGATTCGCAAAAATGGGTTTAAACCACAAACTAATTGAAGGATTAAAATTAATGGGAATAAAGGATCCTACTCCTATTCAATTAAAATGTATTCCTGATTTAAGAGCAGGAAAAGACCTTGTTGGTCAGTCACTAACAGGTTCAGGAAAAACAGCTGCTTTTGGTTTGCCAATACTTGAAAAAATTGTTCCAGGAAACGGATTACAGGCACTAATAATTACTCCTACAAGAGAATTATGCGTTCAAGTAAGGGATAATTTAGAGCAAATGGCAAGATTTTTGCCTATAAACGTTAAAAGTGTTTATGGAGGCGTAGGTTTTTTCCAACAAATAGAGGATATTAAGATTGCGGAAATAATTGTTGCTACCCCTGGAAGACTACTTGATCACATGGGGAGAAGAAATGTTGATTTGAAAACAATAAAATTTGTTGTCCTTGATGAGGCAGACAGAATGTTTGATATGGGTTTTGAAGAGGATATTGACAAAATATTAAGACAAACACCGCACTCAAGGCAGACAGTAATGTTCAGTGCAACAATGCCTAAAGCAGCACAAAGTATTGCAAAAAAATATTTGAAAAACCCTGTTTATGTTCAAGACCAGCTTCATGTTGATAAAACTCTTTTAAAACAAGTTTTTTACAGTGTGAGAAGAGATGAAAAATTTTCTTTATTAGTTCATTTATTAAAAAATAAAACCTCTGGTCCAGCAATTGTTTTTTGTGGAACAAAAAGAGAAGTTGATAGAGTGGCAAGGAACCTAAGAAAACAAAAACTTGAAGTAATGCCTGTTCATGGTGATTTGCACCAAGGAAGAAGACAATTCGCTGTTAATTCATTCAAGCAAGGAAAAATTGATGTACTTATTGCAACTGATGTTGCTGCACGCGGACTAGACATAAAAGATGTTTCACATGTATACAATTATGATGTTCCTCGCACCCCTGACGAATATACTCACAGAATAGGGAGAACAGCAAGAGCAGGAAAAAAAGGGGATGCAGTTACTTTGCTTTCAGAAAGAGATTATGAGAATTTCAGCAAAATACAAAGAAAATTTGATATACAGCAGGAAAAAACTCCTCCGTTTGAAAGAATAGAAATTAAGAAACATGATTTTGGTGAAGAAAGAAGCTCTGGCGAAAATAGGTACGACAGAGATAATCAAAACAGAAACTGGCATGGAAGAGAACACAGGCACGGTTCAAGCTCTCAATATGGCGAACCCAGAAATAGTGGACAAAATTATTCTTCTAATAGAGGGAATTCACAAGGAAATTATTCACAGAGAAGCGAATATCCCCCGACTAGGTCGCCTTATAGCTCTAATTACCGAGGAGACCAAAATAATTCTAATTATAGAGGGAATCAAAGCAATTATAGGCAAAATAATTATCAGAGTCAAAACAGGTATCAGAATGATGCTCCACAATATCAGAAAAATAGTTTTTCTGCGCACCCTCATGAACAAAAAGAACACGTAGCTGGAGGACATGAGAGAACACCAAGAACAATGAAACCATTATTCCCTACCTCTCATTACAATCCTGGTTACCAAAAATACAAAAAAAGGGAAAATACTTATTCAAATGATTTCGAGCCAAAAGATAGCCAGTTCAGACCGGCAAGAATACACAAACCATCTTATCCAACTGACAAAAACAAATCATTCCACAACAATGAAAAGCCTCATTTTTACAAAAACGATAAGAAAAAATTCAAGCACAAAAAAAGATACTGAAAAATAGTTGTTTCTGACATTACCCTTTTTTTTCAAGTGTTCCTTTTGAAGCAGAATACTTTGTTTTCAAATCATTTAACTGTATCTGGTATTGCTCCATTAATCTCCTATAAGTTGTTTCATCCATTTTGCCTTTTAGGTAATCTTGCTCAAGAATAGACATTTTCATTTTTAATAATTTTATTTCAGAAACAATTTTATGCTCCCCTGATTTAATAAAAAATAAGTAAATTATTCCTGCCCCAAAAACAATTATCACTGCTAAAGCTATAAGTACAACAAAAACAAAATTACTTTCAGTTGAATATCTTACACTGGGTTTTTTTGAGGAACCAGGAATAGGGTCCCAGACAACAATTCCTTTGTCAAAATCAGCTTCAGCATAAGGATCAGAAAGAGGGTAAAAAGAAACTAATCTAGTGCCAGAAGGAACAATAATAGTAAGTGAATTGTTTAACAAGTCCTCTTGTTTGGCATCAACCAAATTCCATTGACGAAAAGTAACCTCAACAGTATTATTTTGGAGCTGATTAACAATCATATCTGTTGTTGCAAAAAAATTCATTTTAAGAGAATTATCAGCATAAGAGCCTTTACAAGAACCTTCATTGGAAAAAAAGCCTAGATTTTGGAATAAGGAATCCTGAACAACAAGCATTGCCGTCGGACAATCAAATGAATCGGAAGAAACTCCAAGAAAATTGAAGCACTCCTGTGAATAGGGTACTTCAAGGAGCACTGAAACATCTGCTAATCCATCCGATTTAATATTAAAATTCAAATCAAAATGACTCGCATTAAGCGCATCAATTTCACAAGCTGAAAAAACGGTTTGCAAGGAAAACATTAAACAAACTAGAAAAACAATCCACCTTGAACTTGAAATCATATAGTTACTAAGATTTTTTTAGATATAAATATTACGCATAAGCAAAAACTAACCCTTGATTAATAAAAAGTTGCTAATTCTAATAGCAAAAAACCTTAAATACAAGAAAAGGATAATCATTGCATGAAATCAAGCAATTATATTATTGTTGTAATTATTTTAGTTGCCCTAATAATTGGCTTAATTATTATTGGGAACATAGGAATTCCTCCAACTACAACTCCAATTGATTACAATGTTCCTGACAGTAATATTCCTGATTACAATGTTCCTGATTATAATTTTTATACTATTAGCGGGATTAAGGAAAATAATTTTTCTTCAGGAAATTTCAATACTGAAGGGTATGTTGTAAAAATATATGTTTGCCCGCCTTGCCCAGAAGGAGCACTATGCAAGACATGCATGCAACCAAATATAGTAGTTTCTGAAAACAATGTTTTGCTTGAATCCTACGTGCTTACTGAAAAAGAAATGATAATATTTACAGGTAACTTGGATATTAACCAGTTCAACTTAGGTTCAAAATACAAATTCATTGTAAAAATAACTAATGAAAATACTACCGGCGAACCAATCAATAATATTGAATTAATCGAATATGAATTAATACAATAATAAAATTCACTAATTTTGTTCCCACTACAAGTATAAATAGGTGAATACAATTAAATTATTTATGAGAAAAGAACAATTAGGCTTAGCCTTAGAATATTCTGAAAAGAACCCTAATAATGTTGTAATGTTTGCCCTAGCTAAAGTTAAAAGAGGAGTAAAATCAAGGGATTTTATTACTTCGCCCGAAATAAGTGAAGCACTCAGGAAAGCAAACTTTGAGAAAGGATTTGATTTTGGAAGATTCATTTTGGTTCATGATCCTGTAAAGAAAGAACTAGGTTTTGTGGCTTATTATCCTCATCCTCCAATTAAATTGCAAGCAGGAGTATTTCCAGGACCCTTTACTGAGTTGGGAATAGCTTCAGCTCTTGAAACAAGGTTAGTGCAAGTAGCCAGAAAATACTTTCCTAATGTTACACACATAGTGCATTCAGACCCCACAATTTTCCGTCTGCAACAACTAATGAAACGAGGGCATGCGCAGCAAGAATTAGAAAGAATAGAAATTAATAGTTTTGAAAAAAAATTAAGAGAAAAAAGAGTACAAGAGTTAAGAAAAGCCAGGGCAATTAAAAGAACTATACACCACCAGTTCTAAAAATTTTTTATAAAAAAAAATCTACCTTTAATAATAAAAAAAAAACGCAGAGGCCGAGATTCGAACTCAGGTATCCTTTCGGATAATGGGTTAGTAACCCACCGCATTTGGCCGCTCTGCCACCTCTGCAATGCCCTTACTTATTTTGTTAATAAACAGGCTATTAAATGATTACATTTTCAAATTTTTGTCAAAAATTACAAGATAAAAGTAAATTTCCAATCCTAAATAATTATACTTGTAACAAAACATAGATAGGTTTAAAAAGAGTTATGAATATATATTCATTATGTTATGGATAAGTATTCATAACATATAATTGAAAGGAAGTGAAATGTATGCCTCAAAGAGACGGAACAGGACCCGAAGGAAAAGGACCCAAAACAGGAAGAAAAAAAGGAAAATGCAAATAAAAAAATTTAATATAAAAGGAGGAGAGAATATATGCCAAGAGGAGATAGAACAGGACCAGCAGGATTAGGTCCAATGACAGGAAGAGGAATGGGTTATTGCGCAGGCTACAATATGCCTGGATACATGAACCCATGCTTTGGAAGAGGATTCGGACGAGGATTTGGTGCAGGCAGAGGATTCGGAAGAAGATTCTGGACAACACCACAAGAAATGATTCAAGCTGTAAAAGAACCTACTGAAAAAGAGCTTTTAAGTGAATTAAAAGCTGAAAGAGAAGAAATAGATAAAGCTATTAAGGAGCTTGAACAAAAAAAGAATAACAGGTGAATTAATTGGTTCGACCAAGAATACCAAGAATAATTAACTTTGAACCCGGGACAACTTACTTCAAACCCGCAGGAATACCAATGCGCACGCTTGAAGAAGTTGTTCTTTCTTTTGAAGAAATTGAAAGTTTGAGATTAAAAGAAGTTGAAGGATTAGGACAAACAGAAGCCGCAAAAAAAATGCACATATCCCAACCAACCTTCTTTAGAATACTCTCAACTGCAAGAAAAAAAGTAGCCGAAGCAATAATAAAAGGAAAAGCAATAAAAATACAAAAATTGAAATAATAACAAGCAAACTAATTTGATACTAATCAAATCTTCTATTATTTTATACAAATTTTAACCCTTAAAAAACAGTGATAGTAAAACAGATCCCTACCTGTGTTTGTATCAAAAATTACAAAAAATACATTTATTAGGGCATCTTTGAGGAATTATTTTAAGAGTAATTGTTATGGAAAAGCTAAAAATCAAGGGGCATGATATACCGTTTGCAAGCGCAAAAGACTCTTATAATCGAAGGGCTTTACAATACAAAAACAGAATTATTAATTCGCTTGAAAAACTGGGCGCGCAAAGAGATGATGTTGAGTTAGAGCTTGATGGGTACTGCGGAAGAGAAGCAAAGGCAAATGTTACTTGGTTCTTTAAAGGAAACAGAATGTATTACGAAATTGCTTCCCAGAAAAAATATGTGGATAATCTTTTTGTAATATCAAAGGTTATTGAAAAAGAAGTGGATTTAGTTCTTTCTGAAAAAAAACCTTTAGAAGAATTCATCGCGGAGTTTAGGGAAGACGAAGATGTGCATGATGAAAGAGCAGAAGCACGCGAGTTCTTCGGGGTAGAGCATGACCACAAGGATATTAATGAAATAAACAAAAGATACAAAGAAATGGCTAAAACCCTGCACCCTGATATGCCTACAGGGGATGTTGAGAAATTCAAGAAATTAAATCATCACCACAAAATACTCAAAAGAGAACTCTCGTAAAGCACTCTGATTAGGATTAAAAACAGCAAATACCTTACTAATAAATGTGAGAATAAATGGTTGGACCTCAAAGAAAACAAAGAACCCCAAAAATAGCTAAACCAGTTGGAACAGAATTCCAGACAATAGGGGAATCAAAAAGCAAGGAAGAGCAAAAACAAAGAACAAACAAAATCCATCATTATACCCCAAAGAAAAAAGTAATTCTCCTAACTGGACCTGTACAAGAAACAAAAAAATAAGTTTAGATGCTGGCAAAGGAAGAAATTATTGAAATAATAGCAAAAGACAAGGTAGTAAATCCCAAAACCATTGTCCGATTGAATTAAATATTATTTTATTCAAGTATTCTCTGAGAAAGAGTGAAATTAGCTTTTATTGAGAGTGAAAATAAATGAAAGAAATTATTAAAGCAAAATCTATTAGCGGAGTAATTTCTGCTCCTCCCTCAAAAGCACATACTTTGCGAGCAATAATAATTGCTTCTCTTGCAAAAGGAAAAACAATAATCAAAAGAGGATTAATTGCAGAGGACCAAGAATATACTATGAAAGCAATGAGCCAGCTTGGGGCACAAATCAAAGTTAATAAAGAAAAAAATGAGATAGAAATAATTGGGGCGAATGGAAAACCTATTGCTCCAAAAGAAGATATATTTATTGGAAATTCCGGGTTAGCTGTAAGATTTTTGGTTTCAATTGCAGGTCTTGCAAAATACCCTTTGGGAGAAAATGGAAAGGACTCTGTAATTCTTGATGGGGTGGAAAGAATGAGAACCGGCAGACCCCTCCAAGATCTACTTGATGCATTAAAACCGCTTGGGGTTGAAGCAATTTCAATTAATGGGAATGGTTGTCCTCCAATTAAAGTAAAGTGTGATTCATTTGTTGGCGGAAAAGCTCCTCTTGCAGGGGATAAGAGTTCCCAATATTTTTCCTCAATTTTGGTTGCAGCACCTTATGCAAAAAAAGATGTTGAAATAGAAACAATTGGTCACTTGAGTTCAAAACCATATATTGATGTTACAATTCAATCAATGAAGGACTTTGGGGTAACTGCAACTAACAATAATTATGAAACATTTTCAGTAAAATCCGGTCAATCCTATATTGGAAGAGAATTACTAATAGAGGGGGATTATAGTAATGCAGCTTACTTTTTTGCGGCCTCTGCAATACTAAATGGGAAAGTAACTGTAAACAAACTGGACAAAGAATCAAAACAAGGGGACAAATTCTTTATCTCGGCACTGGAAAAAATGGGTTGTAAAGTAACTTGGGAAAAAGATTCAGTTACATTACAAGGCAATACTTTGAAAGGAGTTGGAGAAATTGATATGAATGATTATCCGGATATAGTAATGCCTTTTGCAGTAGTAGCTTCTTTTGCTGAAGGGGAAACAAAAATAACTAACATTGAACACTTAAGAATAAAAGAATCTGACAGGTTAACGGTAACTGTTAATGCCTTAAAACAACTCGGAGCGGATGTTGAGGGCGGGAAAGATTATATCTTGATTCGCGGACACTCCGGCAAAGGAATGCACGGCGCAACAATAAACTCACAAAATGACCACAGAATAGCAATGAGTTTCACAATCGCAGGACTAAAACTCGGTGGAGTAACAATCGAAAACGAAAGAGCAGTAGACAAAAGCTTTCCAGAATTCTACGAAGAAATAGAAAAAATAATTCAAAGATAACTTGCCTAAACTTTTTTATTGATTTTTGCAAGCTAAACGAATGCTTATATTTAACCCCTGATTAATTCATTTATGAACCCCCTTAATTTGGCTTCAAGAAAGCGGGTCTTGAGTAGTGCTGAGCAATTAGCTTTGCAGAAAAAACGCCTCCAAGAGCGCCGGGAAAGTTTAGTTAGAGCAAGGAAGGCAAAAAAACGAGCTTAGAGTACAAAACAAGAGATTTTTAACTCAGCTTTCAAATCCCCGTGTTTTTGATGAATATGTAAATAAAATTGGTGCAGAGTTTTACTGGTTTTTTTTAAAGAAAAAAGTAAGAATGCCTTATTTTGAGACTGTTTCAAAAGGAAAGTTCCCTGAATTATCCTCTACCAGGGCAATTGCGGGAATCTTTGGGCAACTTGCTAAAGAATCAGGGTTTGTTCCTCTCAAAAACTTTCCACGAACAATGCCAGCTTTGTTAAGAGAACAAGGAATTAAAAGCGTTTTAGAGATTGGTCCAAGCGGGAGAGGAGTAATTGATTTACTTATTGACAGCGGGATAGCAAGAGCAGCAAAGCTCCAATTAAATGTAATTGATACTCATTTTGGCGAGAAAAGATTAATGCGGTTAAAGAGAAACAGGGTTCAAGCAGTGCGTGGAAATGCCATGAATATTTCTAAAGAATTTAACGGAAAAAAATTTGATTTAATTATTGCAGTAGGAGTACTAGGCGTAGGAGGACAAAACGGACAAAGTTTCAAAGAAAACGCTATATCTTACTCTCTTAATTCACACAGAATAGCTAAAAGCGCGGTTAATTCCCTAACTTCGAATAGAAACGCTTTGTTTTGCGCAACCCCCATTTTAGGACTAACTACCCTCAGACAAAAAGCAGTGAATAGATTTGCTCACATAGCGCAATGGTCTGAACTCACCGCAGACAACTACGAATACGCCCACAACACAGTATTCGAAAACATGCCCCGCCTACCAACACTAGGACTACTAGGCCTGCCCAGCGAATACCACGAAGCCAAATACAAACAATACGAATGGCAAGACAAAAACAAAAAATACTACTCATACGGACAAAAACTAATCAAAGGCGCGCCGAGCTTGGTAATACTAAAAAAGAAATAACATACAACTTCATTCACCAAACACTAACAAGAACAGAAACCAAACCCTCATTAGAAAAATTGGATTTGAATAAAACATCGAAACAAAAGTACTACAAAATTGTGCGGCAAAGTAGAATTAGAATTTACATAAAATGGGTAAACAATAGCTTTTTATACCTTTGCAATATATAGTATATCGTGGTGTTATATGGTTAAAATACAACTCGATTTGTCAGAAGAAGAAGACCGATTAGTAGAACTATATAAGCTATCCAATAAAATGAAAACCAAGCAAGAAGCAATAAAGAAAATGATACAATACTTTGAAGTAGAAATAAAACCAAAAAACATCAACAATAAAGAATATTTTAAATGAGGGTGAAATTATGGGTTTTAAACATGCAGAATTTGATACAACAACTCGTGTGGAAGAAAAAGGATTACTTGGAAAATTAACAGGAGAAAATGATGCAATCTATTTGAGAAATAAACACCAAACCGAAATTGATAACGCGTGGTCGGCAATAGTAAACATGGTGCACTACATAGAATCAGAAAGCTATGAACTAAAAGAATCTTACAACAAGGCACAAGGAATAAAACGAGACATTGAAGCCCATGAAGTAGAAAGAGAAAAATTATACACTAATTTAGGAAACTTACTAAACAAAGAAACTGATTTTGAGAAGGAAATGTATAAAGAAACAACAAAAATGTATAAAGATGTTTCAAAGAACCAACAAGCAAAATCAGTTAACATAAAACAAAGACTAAAGGACTCTGAAGTAAATGAGATGAAATTTGCCTCGATGATGAAATATTTGGAGAAATACCCCGAGTACCAAAACAAATCCTCATTCAAAAACATCACTGATAAAATTGATGTAAAGGAAAGAGAAATAAGAGAAGAAAAAAAGAAATACAATGACGCAGTATCAAAATACAACAATTTTTTATCAAATTATCCCATCTGGATAAAGAAAGCTGAGGACAAAGTAGATATTTACGAAAAGCTTGTAAAAGAAGCTAAAGAAAAACTTGAAAACTTAAGATACAAAAAGAGCATATTGCATACGTTGGCGACAGAAAAGACAAAGTCAAGTATTGCAATAGACACTACCTCCCATAGATTGGACCAATTCACAAACACATTAAATCTATTAAAACAAGAACATAATAAAAATAAGATAAAAGAATTTGAAGAAATGCAATATTAGTGATAAGTTATGAGTATTATTTTGATGCTGATAATAATTGGCTTATCTATAGTCATTGCGTGCTTTGTGTATTCTCAACTAAAAAGTGGTATTGTAGTGAATCATAAACCTATTTTTGTAACAATTTTGCTTGCTACTGGTTTAATCTACGTCGTGTTTGGTTGTATTGGATTCGCCGAAAACATTGATACGCTATCAACTCCACAATGGTTTAATACATTTGGAACTTTTGCAACACTGGTTGGGTATGGCGTTATTGTGATGGGTTTTGGAGAAACAATCTATAATCAAAAGTAAATAATTATTTGTCGGGTAAAATCATGGATAAAACTAAAAAGAGCAAAGATGGTAGTTCTGACTTGAATTCATTAAAACAAGCAAAATGCATTGCTACACTGAATAAATATAAGTTTATAATGGTCATAGCAAATCCAATCCCGTCGTTTGTATTATTTGCCTCAATTCTAATCAGCATTTTTCTAATCAGCATTTTGTTTTCGGTAGATAAATTATTGGTTCTGTCTTTTGAACTAATTATTATTATTTATTTGCTTTTTTTTGGTGTTTATGGTATGTATTGTGGAGTGTTTCCAATAAAAGATCTGCCAATAGAAAAGTCATTTTTTAAAAAAACCTCGAGTCTGCTAATTAGACTAACCACAAATAAAACAATATTAAGAAAAATTGACACAAAGAGACTTCTTGTTAAATTATTTGAAAGCCAATATGCTGCCATAGATAATTTTTTGTATAAAGATGACTACATGCCTGAGGCATATAATGCCTCTATGAAAGAAGCTTCGCTGGCTTGGGAAAACATAAAAATATCACTTATTTGGTTAGTTTCTGTGGGCGATGAAGAAACAATTTTAAAAACAGTAAAAGAAGGCACCGACTTATATAATAAAATTAATTATTTTGATTTTAAAAATGAAGACCCTTTAATTTATGAGAAAGAAATTCTAAAATCTAATGAAATACTCGGCTCAATTGTAACTGCATATGTAAAATCCAATAACAAAAAAATGCCCAACTACAAAATGCATGATAATGAAGGCATACAAGCAAAACTAAGAAAATTTTTTGAAAAAAATAAAAGAATATTTTGCATTTTGCTCGGTTTATTTGTCATAGGTTTTGTAGCATACGTTTACTTTGCGCCTACGCCTCTTCTTCGTCCAGATCCAATAGTTGTAATTTTTATATTGGTAATTGCATTTTTATTAATTTTAGGCAAAACGGATACGATAATTGATTTCCTTAAAAATTGGGGTAAAAGATAAGCTGCCTACAAAACCAAAATTAGACTAAAAAGGATAACGCGGAGAAAGGGATTTGAACCCCCGCTTCCTTTCGGAAACCTGGTAACAATCTGCTAGTAGTCCAAAGTTTTCTTTTTTTGGGCAACTTACACTTTTTTTCTTTTAGAAAAAGAAAAAAAGGGCAGACTCAAGCCAGGCGCATTTGACCACTCTGCCATCTCCGCTTATTTTAGTTTTGACTTGCTTTGCTTGTCAATAATATAAAATGAGGAATGCTTGTTTTTAAAGCTTGCTTTGAAGCGAATTTTGGTTTCTTTTAGAAAGGGTTTTAAGTTTGAGGAAGCTAGGTTAGTCAGGTGGTTGAATGGATTTCAAAGATTACCAGGAAAAATCAAAGAAAACTGATTTGAGGGTTGTGATTAATGATAGTAAGTTAGCTTACTATGCTTTGGGTTTAGCGGATGAGTCAGGGGAAGTGGCTGGGAAAATAAAGAAGCTTTACAGGGATTATAATGGAGAATTAACTGAGGAATACAAGAAAGAGATTGCTAAAGAGATTGGGGATGTAATGTGGTATATGAGCCAGTTATGCTCTAATTTGGGTTTAACGTTAGAAGAAGTAGCGGAAATGAATATTGAGAAACTTTACAACAGAATGGAGAGAGAGAAACTAAAAGGAAATGGGGATAAGAGATAATTCTCTTTTGAATTAAAAATTATTTCAAAAATAGTTTCTGGTAATTGTATTTAACTAAATCTTTTTCAATATCAGCGTATCTTTTCCCGCAAAGCATTCCGCCGGCAAGAAATTCCTCATTAGTGGCTTCTGCAAGACAAAAGAAAGGCGCTTTGAAAGAGTTTTTCTCTTCTTCCGTTTTGAATTCAAAATCAATTAAAACAAGGCCGGTTAAAGCGTCTTGGAAAACATCAAATTCAGCAATCATTCCATTAACAGGGTAATTATACCTTGTTTTTCTTATTCTTCTGCCAGGAATTTCTTTCTCAAGCATCATGAACTCGTTTCTGAGAAGAACAATTGTTTCCTCTTTGAAAGTAGAATGATTCCCTTCCGTTACAAGCGTTTTCTTGGTTATCTCATAACTATCCCCATTCTTGCGTATCCTTATTGGGGCATGCACTTCAACCGCTTTTGGAAGATAAATATCAATTATTTCTTTTGATTTGCATTGCTTTAAATCAGAAGGCAATTGTTTAGCTAAAAAAGTTCTTTCAAGTTCAATCATAATTTCACCAAAAACAAAAAAAGCAATAAAATATCCTGTAGGTTTTTTCTCTTTTGGCAACCTACATTTTCTCTTTTTCCCAAAAAGAGAAAAGGCGGAATAAGTGTTAAAGAAGCAAACCAGGGATCCGACAAGAGCCTTTAGCAAAGGCTCGCGAAACTTTTATGCTTCGCAATGCGGTATGGTCTGCCTCCTTCACCTTACAAACCGAAGTTTGTTTAGTGCTTCACAAAGCGCTGCTTTGTAAAGTAACTCCCAACACGAGAAAACATTTGAATCATTTGATTTAAATACTTAACTTGAAAGCTACCAAAAAAAGTTTTCTCGCAAATTCTTGGAAAAATAATGGTTTTTAGTAGATTTTGCAATTTGAAAAGGTTAGGGGCATTCAAAACTCTGGCAACACAAAAAGTATTTAAACCAAGAAATGCTCTATTTATCGAACTATATTCATTAAGTGGCTTTTATGGTTGAAGAAAACAATTCTGTTCCTGAAGAAAGGGTAGAGAAGACAATCGAAACTGAAGATAAGGACATGTTCAGCGAGGTTTTTGGGGAAGATGAGGATGAAAAGCAAGCAAAGAAAAAACTCCAAGAAAAAGCAGGGGAATTAAGGAAACAAAAAGAAAAAAGTGCTGAAAGCGCAAAAGAAAGCGAAGAAAAGGAAGAAGAAGCCCCTACTGAAAAGAAAGCCAAGGAAGAGGATGAAGATGATGATGGGGATGAAGTTGAAGAAGAACCTGGATCAAGTGTTGAGCCTGTGATTTTTGGGGAAGCAGAGGATGAAGAATTTGAAACAAAGGAAGAAGCTTTTGAAAATGTTGATGCGGGCGGAAAAAGAAAAAAATCAAAGAATAATTTTGATGAAATGGTAAACGAAGGATTAGAGAAAAGCATTTCTGGTAATGGAAAAAATGGTTCTGGAAAAGGAATGGGTGGAAAACTTGATCTCAAAGTAATTCAGGAAGAAGAGGAAGAAGAAGAGGAAATAACTCCAACTCACCCTGTGGAGAAAACAATAATTAAAAGTGTAATAAAAAATAAAGCATTAATGGCTGCAAAAAGTGAAGTAAATTTAAATAAGGGAAAAAAAATAAGTGATGATTCCTTAGCAAACAGAAAAGATGAGGATCATGATGAATTAGCTGATGCTTTACTAAGAGAAGAGGGAACAAAAGAAGAAGGAATTGAAGAGGAGGAAGAAATAGAACCTGTTTCAGGAGAAACAAGAAAAACTGTTATGCCAATAGCAAGGGCACAGGAAGAAGAAAATACCGAAAATGTTTCAGGGGAAGGAAAAATTTTTCCACAATTAGAATTCCTAATGAGTAAAGAAGGACATGCGTTTATTGGAAGAAAAAAAAGTGTTTTAGGAAAATATGGAGAAGAAGCAGGATTGTTTGTAGGAAAAGTAAATGAAAAGGATAATGAAGGAACTGAGGTTTATCTTGATGGATTAAATCCACACGTTGTATTTGTTTGCGGAGCAAGGGGTTCAGGAAAGTGTGTTACAGGAGATACCTTAATATCGTTGAGTGATGGAACAGTTTTGCCTATTGCCGAACTTGAGAACAATGAACAGCAAGTATTTGGTCTTGATAATGAACTAAAAATAAAGTCCCTGCAAAAAGTTGGTTTCTATGAGAGAAGCGTAAACAAGATTTTACACATAAAAATGAGAAGTGGTAAAGAAATAAAACTGACTCCTGAACATCCTTTACTAACAATTAATGGATGGAAACCAGCAGAAGAATTGCCTATAGGAGAAAGAATCGCTACTCCACGAGTAATTAATTCCTTTGGAAAGGAAACAATGAGTGAATGTGAAATAAAATTGTTATCCTACTTGATAGCTGAAGGGCATTTAGGAAACCAATTTGTTTTATTTACTAACTCGGATGAAAAAATAGTTAACGATTTTACAACTGCAGTAAAAGAATTTGATGAAAATCTAAAAATCTTGTCCCATGGAAAATATAGTTACAGAATATCACAGAAACTCAAGTTAACTGATTTGAGTGCAATTAAACGCAACAGGAAGGGGCAATTTACAAACGAAGGCCACATAATATGCAAAAAAAGTTCTTTAATGCAATGGCTTCAAGCAATGAATTTGTATGAAAAACGCTCAAAAGATAAATTTATTCCAGAACAAATAATGAAACTTAAAAAAGAGCAACTTGTCTTATTCATAAACAGGTTATTTTCTTGTGATGGATCAATTCACAGAATAAATAAAACATCTAACTGGCAAATTTCTTATTGCTCAATTTCAGAAAAAATGATTAGACAATTACAGCATTTATTGTTAAGATTTGGAGTATTATCAAAACTTAGAACAAAAACAACTCATTATGGAAAATTAAAAGAAAAAACCGGAAAAGCATTTGAACTAGTATTAAACGGAGAAAATGCAGAAAAGTTTATGCTTGAAATAGGTTTCTTTGGCGAAAAAGAAAAAAGAGAAGAAATTGCTTTACAGGAAATGTTTAGCAAGAAAAACAACCCGAATGTTGACACCATTCCAAAAGCAGCTTGGGATTTGCTTGAACAAAAAAATTGGGTAGAAATGGGAAAATCTATTGGATACAAAAATCCAAAATCACTCCACAATATAGTGAATTATTCTCCTTCAAGAGGAACCCTCCAAAAAATTGCATTAATCCAACAAAACAGGACACTTGAACTCTTAGCAAACTCTGATATATTTTGGGACGAAATTGTTTCAGTAAATGAAATAAAACAAGAAACAAAAGTATATGATATTAGTGTTCCAAGTTTCTCCAATTTTGTGGCAAATGACATCATAGTCCACAACTCGTATGTTTTAGGAGTAATAGCGGAAGAACTCGCAATGAAAAACAAAAATGTAGGAATAATTGTTGTTGATCCTATTGGAGTATTTTGGTCAATGAAGCACCCAAATAAAGAAGAAAAAGAATTAGAAGCATTAGCAAAATGGGGTTTAATGCCAAGAGGATTAGATAATGTAAAAGTATTCATCCCGGTAGGAATGAAGGATGCGGTGCCAAAAAGCACTTATGATGCGGTTTTCTCTATCCAGCCATCACTTTTAACAGCAGAAGATTGGTGTTTAACTTTTGGAATTGACAGATTTTCCCCAACAGGATTGTTAATGGAAAAAGGAATTGTTAAAGTAAAATCAGGTTATACAACTCCAGAAGGAAAAGAGGTTAGGGGAAAACAAAATACTTTTTCGTTAGAGGATTTAGTTAAATGCTTTGAGGATGATGCGGAACTAAATGACAGGGAAAAAGGATACAAAGCTGATTCAATTAGAGCATTAGTAAGCAGGTTTGATGCGGCAAAGCACTGGGGAATATTTGATGACAAAGGCACTTCATTAGGATTGCTTTCAAGAGCAGGACAAATGACTATCCTTGATACAAGTTTTTTAGAGGATAATGTTGGAGCACTTGTAATAGGAATTTTATCAAGAAGGTTATTAGCAGCAAGAAAATTAGGAACAAGAAGAGAGGCTGCAGGAAAATTTACTGAAGAAACGGATATGGAGGATTTAGTTGAACTAAATATTCCACCAACATGGCTGTTTATTGATGAAGCGCACACATTAATTCCCGGAGGAAACCAAAAAACTCCTGCAAGCAGCGCAATAGTGGAGTATGTAAAACAAGGAAGAAGGCCTGGGTGCTCATTAGTATTTGCAACTCAGCAGCCAAGTGCAATTGATTCAAAGGTACTAAGCCAACTGGATGTAATAATGGCGCACAAACTTGTTTTTGATGATGATATTAAAGCAATTCACAAAAGAACACCCGCTATTGTTCCGGGAGAATATAGGAGATCAAATTTTATTAAAACAATGCCTGTGGGAATTGCATTAACGGGAGATAGAAGCGAAACAACAAGCAGGGCATTCATAATGGCAATAAGGCCAAGAATGAGCCAGCACGAAGGAAGAGATGCGGAGACAGTGGAAGTAAAACAAGAACTTGAAAAAGAACAAGTAGAAATATTAGCGGTTAATATTGCATTAAGGCAATTAGAAAAAGATCCAAGCATTAGGATTGAGAGTATCCAGGAAACACTTGATACACTGAATAATACTTACAAAAAAGAAGTAAGCATTGAAACAATACTTGAAGGATTGAGAAAAAAAGGAGTTAATGTTGGAAAAGAAGCTATTTTTGCCGCAGGGGTTGCTGAAGAAATGGAAGCACAAGCAGTGCAAAAACTCCAAGAAGCAGAGGAAGGAAAAGAAAATAAATTAGAAACATACGGAGAAAAATTGCTTAAAGCGAAAAAAGAGTTTGGAAAAGAAGCAGAAGAACAGGGTTACGAGGAAAGAGTTGAACTATCGGCTTTACTACCAAATATTGATGAAGCAAAAGCAAGGAAAATTATTGCAGGACACATATCAAAAAAATTCATATTCCTGGATGAAGAAATACTTGACAGGCTGACAATGAAATATGCGTTAATTTACAAAGTAAAATACAAATATTATAGCCATAAAGAAGCATTCCATACAGGGGAAGCATATGTTGATTCACTAACAGGGGAATTCATCCATGATGATCATGGAGTATTGAGAGAAAGCAAAGGATTATTCTTGTTGAAAGAATTAAGTGAACCCGAAACAACAGTACTTAAGTTAGTTGCAGAAAAAAAGCGTTCAGCAAAAGAAGTTGCATCATTCCTCAAAATGGAGGAAGGGAATGCAAAAAGAATACTTGAGGGATTAGTAAAAAAAGAATTGCTTGCACTTGAAGAACAAAATGGAAGCGCTAAATATGTTCCTAATCCAAAACTTGAGATTGATTTGCCTCCAAATCCATTGCATAATTTACTGACAAGCATAGGAAAAAGACCTATCAAGGAAGTAGAGACTGCTGCACTTGTTAGCCCTAATCTTACTGAAAAAGAAGTTCCGGAATTATTGAAAAAACTCTGGGGAAATATAATAGTAAAAGAAATAACTCATCTATTCCTTCCAGTATGGGAAGGAGTATTAAAGAAAAAAACCGGGGAAGAAAGAAGCGTTGCAATTGATGCAATTAATGGAAACAAAATTAATTTAGCAAAATAATCAGCTTTACACAGGCTTTGATTGTTGCGAAATTCCTTGCACTTGAGTTTCAACAGGTTTTTGTTTCTGGTTTAATGCCTCAGAAAGCTTTATTTCAGAAAAAGATTTTAATATTTTATAAGAACCAAAACAATTTGCTTTGCCCGCCATTATTGTTACTTTTATTCCTGGAAGATAAAGAATAGCTTTTGCGGAGGGTACAGAAATCAGGAGTTGTATCATTAATGGAATGCTTTCCCCTTCAACTGAAATTACTGATTGTTTCTTCCAGTGGTCAGGGATTTTTGATAACACATCATTATCCTTTGTTTCAACAATAATTTTTTTAGAATTAGAGAAAGCTGTTACTTTTGAAGCAAAAAAATCATCAAAAACAAATTCAATTGAGTCATTAAAATCAAGTTCACGCAATTTTTCTGCCTGCTGCTGGATTAATTCACTCATTTTCTTAAGATATTTTCTCTGAGCTCTTATTTTCGTCCTTAATTCTTCAACATCATGAATAGTAAATGAGGCATTTTCTTTTGCATTATTCAACAAATCCTTATCCTGTATTCCGCGCTGGTAAAGTATTACAAGGAAACGGACAATTTGCTCAAGATTATTCATTGGGCGTTTCATTTCTTCATTTAAGCGCAAAACAAGCTTATCCTTCATCTCAATATTCATTGAAGCAAAGCCCTTGTCTGTAACAAAAAACTTTGAATTCTCATTCTTTAATAAGCCAAAGGAAACTAAATCTTTCAATGAACGGGAAAGAGCGGAGCGTGCAGAAGCAGGATTCTTGTATCTAGCGCTCACACGCGCAAATAAATCATTATAAGCAATACCAGGGGATTGTTTCACAACAAGTAAAACAGAGTTATTGAAAGTCATAATACAAGAATTGTTTTAAAGTTAAAAAGACTTTTGGGTTTACGATAAAAACCAAAAAACAAGATATTACAAGAAATTGAGTCAGGAGTAGGGAATTACTCCCAAAGTCAACAAAAAAAGAATAAACAAAAAAAGAATAATTCAGTTTTGTACTACTTTCTTCATTCTTTTTCCCAAAGAATAAGGTATTTTTTTGTGGCATTCCATGCATTCAGCAACAAAAGTTGGTTTCTTATTCTGTTTCTTAACAAAAACAGTGTACTTGTATTTTCCTAAGTATCCGTGTTTTGTGTTTCTATCGTGTCTTCTGGCACCTGCAGCAAGTGTTCTTGCGGCACCTGATTTGAATTCCTTCATTTTGTGTTTAGTGTGTTTTTTGCACTTAATACAAAAAATCTTTTTTTCCTTAGGGAACTTCATACAATACTCACCAGAATACAGCACACTATTGCACTGAATAACAAAAAACTACAGGGAAACGTTTTAAAAGCTTGCCAAGAGGCGTCAAAACAAAAAAGGGCAAGGCGAACCAAAACAAAGCATTCCCAAACAAGTATGGGTTTAATCAAAACACAAGTAATTTAAATATCATTTACTTAATATTAACAGGTTTGGTGGTTGAATGGTTTTGTCTGATTTGTTCACTTCTTTAATGCAAATACTTTTTAGGCCGTGGATTTTGTTGCCAATGATAATTATTTTACTTGTTTCAGGGGCAATATCAATAACTAATTCCTGGGCGCTTGAAGGACCATTAAATGATTTTGTGCTTTATTATGATACAATTCCTAATGATAATTTGCTCGGAGTAATGCTTGCAAATTACCCGCTTGAAATAGCTTCTATGCTTGTTTTTGGGTTTATCTTGAGCATAATAGGAATTATTGGAATGATTAGTGTTTCAAGAATGATAAAAGGAGATGGATTTATTGATGCGATAAATGATTCTGTAGGCGATTGGAAAAAAGCTGGAGCATTAACAATAGTTCTTTGGTTATATTTTATTATTTTCGGATTTGCTTTCAGCACAGCATTTGCTTTATCCTCAATTAACGAAATTATTTCACTAATATTTGTAACAATTTTTTTAGTAAGTGCTTTGGTTGTATTGGTAAAAGTGGCTTTCATATTCCCTGCTCTGATTGGGAGAGAACCTAAAAAAGCAATACAGGAAACGTGGAAATTTACTGACAAAAAATTTTGGGGAACTGTTGCATTAATTATTTCGGCTTCATTCATTTCACTGGTTGGATTAGTAATTATTTCACAAATAGGGGTAATTGTTGGAGGAATATTTGATGTATTGCTCTCAATAATAGGAGAAGCTTTCGGAACCACTTACTTTATTGCCGCATTAACTAATTACTTTTACGCAAAACGAAAGTGAATTAAATGACGCGCCTGGTAAAGCTTTCCTTAAGGAATTTTAAATCATTCAAAAAGGCAGAGGTACCTATAAGCAAGGGTTTTACAGCAATCGTTGGAAGCAACGGTTCAGGGAAAAGCAATCTCCTCGATGCACTACTTTTTGTTCTAGGAATTACTTCTCTTAAAACATTAAGAGCGGGAAAACTCACTGATTTGGTTAATAATGATGCAAGGGAAAATTATGGAAAAGTTGATCTCTTAATAAAAGATAATGAAAAACAATACGAAATAAGCAGGATGATTGATAAACAGGGAAAAAGTGTTTACAGGTTTGATGGAAAAAGAACAACTCTTAATGAAATAAGTTCTCTCCTTACTGAACTTGGAATAGATGTTTCAGGGCACAATATTGTAACACAAGGGGATATTACAAAAATAATAGAAATGTCTCCTATTGAGAGAAGGGAAATAATTGATAATATTGCGGGGTTAAGTGAATTTGATGAAAAGAAAGAAGAAGCAATAAAGGAACTTGATAAAGTTGATTCAAGAATAAAGGAAGCAACAATTATTCTCAATGAAAGAAATTCTTTTTTAACTGAGCTTGAAGAAGAAATGAAAAGTGCAAAAGAATATTCTGAGCTTGAAGAGGAAAGAAAAAGAACCAAGGCAACAATTATTTTTAAAGAACTTTATGCACTAGAAAAAAAGCTCCTTGAAGCGGATAATGAAATAGCAGAAATGGAGAAACAAAAACAAATAGTAGAGGATAGAATAAATGAAGAGAGAAAAAATCTTATCGAATCAAAAAAAATGTCTGATGATTTATCAAGACAAATGATTAAGGCCTCTGAACAGACATATTCAACAATTGGAAGAGAGTTTGAAGAAAAAAAATCAAAACTGCTTCTTGAGCAGGAAAAAATTAACTTGAAAAAAAGTCAAATTAGCAAAAACAATGAAAAAATTGAATTAAACAAAACGGCTTTGCATCAGGGAGAGAAAGGAAAAAAGGAATTACAGGAAAGAGACAAAAAATCACTGGAAGAAAAAAAAGAAATTGAGGAAAAGCTTAGAGAAATTATCAGAAAAAAAGCGGCGCTTGAAGAGCTAGTGAAAACCAAAAATATTGATCTTGGTAAGGAAGAAACAGCAATTGAAAAAATGACTAAAGCAATTGATGAAATAAAAAAAGAGGGTTTTGAGTTAGAGGTTTTTGTAAGGAACTGGGAAAAACAAAAAGCATTCAATGAAAAAAAACTTAGTGAATTAATAAACGAAGAAAAACTAATTGCTAATGAAATTGAGGAAATAGAGGACAAAAAAAGGAGTATTGAAGAATACTCAAGAAAAGATCCTAAGAAAGAGCTTAGCGAACTTGAAAAAAGGCTTTCTGAAACACTTGAAGAAAAAAATCTTTTTAGGGCAAAAGTACTGCATGAGGAAAAATCAATTTCTGAGCTCAAAAGGGCTTTATCACAATGCCCTGTATGTGATTCAACATTGAAAGAGGACAGAAAAGCATCATTAATACAGCAAAAAGAGGTTTCTGCAAGAGAATATGCAAAAAAAGAGTCTGAACTAAATGGAATTGTTGAAGGAATAAAGAAGAAAATTTTCGAGGAAAAGGAAAAGGTAATGAAAATCACTAGGCTTTCTGCTGAAATAGTGTATGAACAGAGTACTAAACAAAAAATTGAGGAAATAAAGCGCAAAATAATTGAAATAAAGAAAGAGCTTGACAGTAAGACATTTGATGAGCAATTACAGAAAAGGGATAAATTAAATGAAAAAATAAATGAAATGATTATTGAAAAAGAAAAATTGAATGAAAAAGTCAGTGCGATAAGAAAGCAAAATATTTTTGAAGAATACGCCCAAATAAACAAAACACATGAGGAACTTCTACATAAAAAAGGAATTATTGAGTATTCCTTAAATGAAATAAAAAATAAAATTGAGGGATTGGAAGCAAAAAATGAGGCTCTTTCTTTTGAAAACAATAATCTTTTGATTGAAGTAGAACTTATTGATAAAGAGATAAAAGAAAAAGAAGAAGCATTGAAAGGAATCAAGGAAGAGGTTTTGGCTAAAGAAAAGGACTTTGTTCATGCTAAAAAGAAAAACGCTTTGCTTGCTGATGAAAAAGAACAGGCTGATAAAAAAATTGAGCGTTATGAGAAAGAAATATTCAATGAATCAGGAAAAGTAAAGAAAATCGAAACAAGGATTAATGAATTTAATATTGAAAAAAGCAAATTGGGCGTAAGGCAGGCGGATTTAAATGAGGAAAAGAAAGCATTTGAAGGAACAGAACCATACTCTTCTAAAAGCCTTGATGAATGCAAAAGCAGGATAGGCTCTATTGAAAAAAGGCTGGGTGAAATAGGCGCAGTCAACATGAAAGCAATGGATAATTTTAATGAGTTGAAAAAAGAAGTTGAGGATATACAGCAAAAAGCGGACAAATTATCTGAAGAGAGGCTTGCTGTAATGGATATGATTGATAAGATTGAAGTAAAAAGGACTAATGTTTTCATGGAGTGTTTTAATGAAGTAAATAAAAATTTCCAAAATATTTTCTTCAAATTCTTTAATGGGGAAGGAAACCTCAGCATGGCTGATTCTGAAAAGCCATTGGAATCAGGGCTTATGATTGATGCAAAACATAAAGCAGGAAAACTATTAAACATTGATTCAATGAGTGGAGGAGAAAAAACTCTTACTGCATTGGCATTCATGTTTGCAATACAATTATACAGGCCTGCGCCTTTCTATGCTTTTGATGAAGCGGATGCTGCACTGGATAAGGAAAATTCCTTAAAAATGAGTAACTTGGTTGAAATGATTGCGGAAAAAAGCCAGTTTATTGCAATAACCCATAATGATGTTATAACAAAAAAAGCCCACCAGATAATAGGGGTTGCAAGAGGAAAGGATGATAGTTCAGTAATTGGATTGAAATTAAAGAACGGGAAAGATGAAGAATTAAAGGAAATAAAATCCAAAACAGAGAAAGAAGAATACCAAGAATAATATCTTTAATTCATTTATCTTACTTTTTTAACAAAGATATTTTTTTATTACCTCTTTTCTAATTTATTTTTAGTTTACTTTTTTTCTCCACGATAAGAAAACTTTTTCAGAACTCTTCTGCGTTTAACTTTTTCAACAACCTCAGATTTCTTTTCCTCATCAACTTTTTCCTCAGTGCCTTTGATGGGAGGCTCTTTTTGTCTTGAAAGTTTTCGCATAAGCACTGATAGGGGTGAATCAGCTCTTCGCTTTTCACGCGCTTCTTCCTGCAAAACCCTCATCTCTGATTTTATATCAATAATCTCTCCACTAACCTGTTTCAAACTATGTTCATAGTCTTCAGGAATTATCAGGCCTTCCTTATAATGCCTTTTCAAATCATTCACGCCGCGTTCAAGCGCTCTTTGTTTTGCACGCAAATCCTCAAGGCTCAAATTAAGGCGCTTTCTTTCAACCGAAATAACTGGTTTTTGGGTTAATTCCTCTTCATACTTTTTTTTCATGAAAAAATATTCAGCATCTGAAATTTTTTTCTTGGATAAGGCCTTATCAAGATTACTTAAAACAAACTTAACTTTGTCTTTCCTTATATCATAAGAAAGCTTGCTTTGCCTTGCTTTGGAATAAAGCCCAAGCAACAAAATAAGGGTAACCAAGAGGATTAAGAAAAGCAGTATTAGGATGATTAGGTACTGGGCAGGGTCATCACGCTTAGTGTACTTTATGTCAACGACAGGTTCAGTATCAACATAATTAGAAAGATTATTGAATGCCAAATATTCTTCTATAATATTTTTGGATTCAACTATTTTTTTGCTTAAATAAATTAAGTCATAGCTTGTTTCAGTGCTCTGAATTACCTCATCAGTTCTACCAAGCTTTGCGTTGAACACTGCATTTTCATAATAAAACTCAGCGTGGTCAAAATAAAGATTCGCCCAGACAGAATCAGAGTTTGAACCAAAATTAATGTCTTTTTCAACTAAAGCAAATAACTGGTTTTGGTCTAAAAAAATTCTGTTATTCTCAGCCATTATAAATGATTCAGCAAAATATGCATCATACAAGGAAGCAAACAAAAAATTGCTGTCAAAAGAAGTTTTAGCTGCATTATACCTTCTTAATGCTTCTTCCTTTGTTGCACTTGAAACATTTGAATCCTTTATCAGTTTTTCTTCTTCAATAAGCTTTGAATTTACCAATTCAATAAAATCGGGAGTGAAATAAGGTATTTTTTTGCCATTTGATTTCTGAGCTTGTTTGAAAAAATCAGTGGCAACACTTACCCAGGCTTGGGCAGAAACATAGTCATATACTTTGCTAAAAAGCACTGCCTGTTCCACAGCCTGTTGTTCTTTTGATGAGCCTGAGGAAGAATCACTTGATATGTTTATTGAGGATTCAATTTTCTTCAAAGCGTTTTCTGCATAAGCAACTCTCTGCTGTGCCCCTATAAGCCATTCAAAATTACTTGTTGAAACAAAATTCATTTTTTGCTTAAAATCACTTATTTCTTTTTTTAATGAAGAAATTTTTGAATCAATTAATGTTGAATCAGAGGAAAGCAAGGAAGGATTCTGGGCTACTTCATATACTGCACCAGCCATTACTCTTGCATTAAAAGCGTAATTGGCTGAGGAGTAAAGATAATTCTGGTCAAGGAACCTTTGAGCCATTTCAACATTTCGTTTTGTAGCTGAGTGCTTTTGGTAAAGATCAGCTCTTAATTCATCAGTAATATTGCTTTTCTCAAGCTCTTTTTTTGCATTGTCAATAACTGTTTTTGCTTCAGTAATGTAATTCTGCGAAATTTTTCTCATAGGAAAAAGAATAGATTCATATTCAATTGGCTTTGGAATAAACATTTGGATTGAAATATTTGAATCAACTTTTATGTCATCTATATTTGAGTAAGCATACTCAATTGCCTGGTCAATTTTGCTTACTTCAACTACCTTCATTCCTAGTTTTCTTGGGCCATATTCGAGGAGATTAACTGTTTCCATTGAGCCCTCTTCTTCAACCTCGGTAACTGCTTCCCCTGAAGGAATCATAAAAAGTTTTATTCCCACTTTTGATGCAGCCTGGGATTTTGCTCCTACCCCTCCAACCATTCCTATTGAGCCATCACTATTAATAGTGCCAGTTAATGCAACTACCGGATTCAAAAGTTTTTCAGAAAGCATTGAATAAGCTAAAAGAGTCATTGCTGCTCCAGCTGAGGGACCATCAACTTCAGAAGCATTAGCACGGATATCAAACTTTAAGTCTTGATTGGTAAGTTTTATGTTAGTTAGAGTTTCAGCAATGTGCAGAGCAATATTTCCTGTTGTTTGGGTGTCTTTTCCAACTAATGAACTTGACGTTTTAAAAACAACCCCTCCATCTCCTGAAATAGTAGACATGATTAAATCGGCAGCCATTCCTTTGTTGTCTTCGGTTACCGCAAAAATTTTTATGCTCCCACTTTGGAGAATCGCAAGAGCAGGAGAAACAAGAATTGCTAAGAAAAGGCAGAGTAAAAAAAGCCTTGACATAAAAATAGTTGTCTGAATACGCGCCATAAAACCAACTTCAAGTCTCTTATAATGAAGAATTTAGTTATTTATAAACTTGACTCAGAGCAACAAAAAATAAAAGTGAAATAAAAATTTTCAGCAAATAGGATTGAAAGTAATAAAGGTTTTCAAAAAAATTAGGTTTAACAAAATGACATGGGCGAAGGCGCAGGAACTCAAATGCAATCAAATCATACCACACGTTGGTGAGCACGCTTTCCCGCGCTAGCCCAAAAACCTACCCGACTTTTCGGATAAGCCCGTTACTCTCTTGAAAGCGATTCCACTTTCACATGAATTTGCTTTCATGCATTATTGGTGCTTAACTTATTTAAATACTTTTCTAAAACTTTGTCACTAGATAAAATTTTTCGTCAAAAAATTAAGACAAGTGACTTAAAGAGATACGGGAAAAGCCGAAGATTTCTAATAAAATGCCTTTATTAAATTTCAATTAAAATTTTTAAAATTAGTTTTTCGCATTAATCCAATGCGGTTTTACCCGCACTGAACTTGCGATTAAGCATACAATTTGGTGAAAGCATTTTTATTCAGATTATTCATCCAAATAGTGCGCCTAAACCAGCTGCTGCTTCTTCTTCTGTTTTCTTTGCTTCTTCTTTCTTTTCTTCAACTACCGGTGCTGCGCCTGCTGCTGGAGCTGCTACTGTAGCAACTGCTGCTTTAGCTATAGCATCGTCTATGTTGATGTTCTTTAGTGATGCCACCATTGCCTTTACTTTAGCTACATCGAACTCAACTTTAGCTGATTTTAGTACAGATTCAACGTTTGCTTCATTTAATTCTTGCTTGTTTGCATGAAGCAACATTGCTGCATATACGTATTGCATACTTTCACCTCTCAAATGTAAAACAATTATTGTGCAGGAGCGCTGGAATCAACTGCTTTTTGCAAAGCCTTTGCTTCTCTTTCTGCCTTCACAACAATCAATTCAACTGCTTCGTCCTCGAATATTTCTGCGTTCACAGCCAAGTTCAATGCTTGCTGGTGTGCGAGAACAAATTTGTTCAATAATTCTTCCTCATCAACATCAAGTGCTTCTGCAGGATAGAACATGTTTTCATTCAAATCCATTACACCAATAATTTTCATTCCAATTTTAATTGGTTTAATATTTAATTTTCCTAAAACATCAGCTACTTCTTTCTTTATTGCTTCTCCTTTCTTTGCAACAATTTTGTCTTTTGAAATAGAAATTGTTGGGCCGGCTACTTTTACTTCAAGTCCAGCTCCTTTTAATGTTGATAATGCTGGTCCTGGAGGAAGCCCTGTGTCTCCTGCTTGAACCAAAATATCAAGGTCAGCTATGTCTCCTTCTTTTGCTGCTGCTGAACCCTTATTCTTTTTAACAAATGAAAATAATTCAAATGGATTTATTTTTGAGAAAATAACTAAAATGCTTTTTGAAACATAAGCATCTAGCTTTGAAGTGTCAATTCCTGATTCTTTTAGAGCTCTTTGCACAACTCTTGTTTTGCAAACCCTTAGCTCTGCTTTGCCGCTTAATCTTTTTCTTAAAACTGAAACAATACTAGCTGGTAATTTGTCAAGTGTTGCAATAGCAATTATTTTGTGTGATTTTGCAAGCTCAGAAAGTTCTACTCTCTTATCTGCTTTCCATTTTTTTGTGTGTGAAGTCATTGAACCTCACCTACTTTTACAGGAGCACTCATAGTAAATTTTATGTAAGCATTTTTTATGTTTTGTTTCTTTTGAGGCAAAGCATTCATTACTGATTCAAAAACAGCCATCATATTTTCGACCATGTCTTCATCTTTCATTCCTTCTCTTCCAATAACTGAATGAACAACAGGCATGAATTTTCCTTTCTTGTTTGAAATAGTTATTTGTGTTCTTGCTTTTGCTAAAGCTTCATCAAAACTTGAAGCACTCAAAATTGGTTTAGGCATTTTTCCCTTAGGAGCTAATTGCTGTCCTAAGTATTTAGCAACAGTAAGCATTGCAGGACCTTCAGCAAATAAAGCATCAAAATTAATTAATTCAGTAATTTTTGCCCTGTCTTTTGCAAGTGCTTCAATTTCTTTATCCATTATTACTTTGTCAACTTTTCCTTTAATGGAATCAGCTAAGTCATCAGTTTTAGCAAAAACAGCTACTTTTCCTGAACCTTTTCCAGTTGGGAAAGGCAAAGAAACTTTTACATTCACCTGATTCTGGGGTTTCTTCATATCCAAACCAGTAAAATTAATCATTAATTCAACTGATTGAGTAAATTTTCTTTTAGGCGCAATTTCGTGTAACTTCTTTAATGCACTCAATGCTTCGTCTTTTCTCATTCTAAACACCTTCCGCCGAAGCGGTAACTGCCCCATTTCTGGAACAACGGCCTACTAAAAATAGGCTTATTCTTAAATAAAAATGTAGATGAAATATTTATAAAGGTTAGCAGAGTGCGTCAAAAAATCTCTGCCCCAAAATAAACACCAAGACCAATTCAGTCTTTTAATTCTGAATCAAACTTTCCTTCATCAACTGCTTTTTGTGCGTCTCTTGCTTTCATTCCTTCAATGGTTACTCCCATTGAGTCGCATGAGCCTATAACTTCTTTTGCACATTTCTTCATTGAAACGGAATTAAGTTTGTCATACTTTGTTTTAGCAATCAAAACAACTTGTTTCATTGTCAAATTACCCATCACATCTGTTTTTGGATTAGCTGCACCTTTAGCTGCTTTTGATTCTTTTTTTATTAAAGCACTAATTGGAGGCAAACCAACTTCAATATCAAAACTCTTGTCCTTGTTAATTTTTATTGTTACAGGAACTTTCATTCCAGCAAGAGAAGCTGTTTTTTCATTTATTTTAGCAACAACTAATCCTATGTTTACTCCTGTTGGCCCTAAAGCTGGACCTAATGGAGCGCCTGCAGAAGCGTGCCCTGCATCAACCATTACTTTCAATTCACCCATTTTTTCACCTTTAACATTTTTTTAGAAGCTTTTCCTATGCGTAACAATAAAACTTTTTACTAAATCTTTTATCCTTTAACTAATTTCATTACACTTATTGAATTACTTTTATATTCTCAGCTTTAATTGTAACAGGGATTTTTACAGCTGCTTCCAAGAGTTCAACAGTTACTTCTTCTTTTGATTGATTTACTCTTGTTACTTTTGCTTTTTCTCCCTTGAATGGACCAGAAATTATTTCAACTTTTTGTCCTTCCTGAATACTTTTCATTAATGGTTTTGATTCAAGTAAGCTTGTAAGTTCATCAATTTTAACCGCACCTTTAACTATTCCTGAACCCTTAATGTGGGGTGTATCAGTTATTCCTCTCCTGAGAGTTACTTCGTTATCCGCTTCAATCAGAATATACCCTTTCAATCCGGGTACCACTGCAATAGAATAAATATTCAATTCTTCTTTAACAATTTTTGAGCTAAGTATATCTACAACTAATTGTTCTTGTCCAACTGTTGTTCTTACCGGAAAAATCATTTCATCACCAAAAAACTAATTCAAATCAAAAATTCTTTTAATCAAAACTCATTATATCTTCGCCCAGCTAAAGCCAGGATTATACAAAATGCTCTTTTGAAACATTTAAAAACCTGCTCTTACCCCTCTAAAAAAAATGCTTCTTTTAGTATCCTAGTCCTGTGAGTGCAAAAAACAAATAAATAATGTAAGCTAATACCCCTATTACAAGTATTCCTAATGCTACTATTAACGCCATTCTCTTGTATTCTTCCATAGTTGGTTTTCTTGAAACCAAAAATATTCTTTTGGCATCCGCAATAAAATTTACAACCAATTCAATGACCTTCATGTGCTCACCAATAATTAATTAAATCAAAACAAAAAATATAAAGGGCATAGTTTGGCAAAGCAAACCATGCTCAATTAACTTTTTACAAATTTCCATGATTTTAAGTGAATTCTATTCCCAAATCAATTGGTTCGTTTGATCCTTTCTTTCCTTTTCCGTCTTCAAGGTAAGGGAATCTTCCGCCTGCAATAACAACCATTGCTTGGATATGGTTCTTAGGCATTGTTTCATCAACCATTGCTCCCCAAATAATGTGGCTTGAGTTGTGGATTTTTGTTGAAACGGTTTCAACTATTAATTCAGCTTCTCTCAAAGTCATATCTGTTCCGCCCGAAACATTTACAAGAGCTCTATTTGCTCCTGAAATATCAACATCAAGCAAAGGACTAGTTAATGCATTCTCAACTGCTTCTAGTGCTCTTGATTCGGATGATTCTCCTCTTGAGGATTCTCCAAGGCCTATCATTGCTGCGCCCCCTCGTGAAAGAATTGTACGCAAATCAGCAAAATCAAGGTTAATCAACCCGGGCTTTGTAACCATTTCAGTTATTCCCTTAACAGCATTAGTTAATACTTCATCCGCAACCTTGAATGCAGCGTTAATTGGCAAATCAGGTGCTATTTCAAGTATCTTATCGTTTGGAATTACAATTATTGTGTCAGTGTGTTCTTGTAATCTTTCAAGACCATACATTGCGTTCTCCATTCTTTTCTTTCCCTCAACAGTGAAAGGAAGGGTTACTACCGCAACAGTAAGAGCTTTAACTGATTTAGCTATTTCTGCAGCAACAGGAGCAGAACCTGTTCCGGTTCCTCCGCCTAAACCACATGTAATGAAAACAAGGTCAGCGCTTTTCAATACTTCAGTTATTTCTTCGCCTGATTCTCTAGCAGCTGATTCACCAACAGAAGGATCAGAACCTGCTCCTAATCCACGAGTAAGTTTTTTTCCTATAAGAATTTTTTTGTTTGAATTAGTGGATAACAAATCTTGGGCATCAGTATTAAGTGCAAGGGTAGTTGCGCCCTCAATACCTACTTCAGCCATTCTTTCAATAGTATTACAGCCCCCGCCACCACAACCAATAACCATTATTTTTGCCTTATTATGTTCAAGCATTTCTAATAACTCATTATCAGAATGAGTAGGGCTCTTCTTTCTTCCTTTCTCTGCCTTCTCATGTTTTGCTTGTTTTGGATAAACCATTTTAGATTTAACAATTGTCTTCTGAGGAACAACAACTCTGCTCTTCATTTCGGCCTGTGCCCTGTTTATTGCACTCCTAACTATGTGATCCATGAAACCCACCCATCCTAATAGAAATAATAGATTATATTATTTGCTCAAATAAGTCTTTTAAAAGCTTTTGCAGAGGGAGGAAAGGCTATTTGTTTTCAGAAGACAACATTCTAACAGGTTTTATGCATTAAAAAAAGAAAAAATACTTAAAGAGTGACAAAAATTATTAGATTCCAAATAAAAGAAATCATGCTTAATAACAAAAAAAGCAGTCCTAGAATAAAAATTTTTTTATGATTATCATTAAAATTACTGAAACAATTAATTACTAAAAAAACTATTAATAAAACAGAAAGAAGCATCATCATTGTGCTGTTAAAAGAAGCCATATCTGTTTTGCCTAAGAAAGTTGCAACATAAACAGCGCCAAAAGGGACTATAACCCCAAACAAACCAAACAAAACGGTCAATGTACCTTTGCCTTTGTTCTCGGAAGCCAATGTCATAAAAACACTGGAAAACTAAGGAAAAACAAATATATAAACATAACCGCTGGAGGGAGCAATCTAAAAAAAATATCCAAAACCCAAGCTATTTTTTGTCTCACCAAAACCATTTGAAAAAGTATTAATACTAGGAAAACCTATTTCGTGGTATGAATATTGTGAATCAAACTGTGAAAGATATTATTTCGCTTAAAATTCAGGGCGCATCGAATGTAAGGAAGAAAGCTGTTGAAGCGCTTGTAAAGGCATCAAAAGAAAGTAAGGCAAAAAATGAAGAAGAGTTCAGGAAAGAGTTTCTTTGCAATGCGGAAAAACTTTTCTGCGCAAGGCCAACAGAACCTGAACTGAGAACTGCACTGAGAATTTTGAAAAAAAGCATTTCAGAAAAAGGAAATAATGCAGAAGAACTAAAAGAAAAAATTTTTAAATCAGCAAAAAATTATGAGGAGAACAGAAAGGAATCCTTGAAAAAAATTGCTGAATATGGGGCTGAATTAATTCAACCAGGTTCAATTGTTTTAACTCACTGCCACTCAAGTTCTGTGGTAAATGTTCTTATTAAGGCAAAGAAAAAAATTGATGCGGTTTATTGTTGTGAAGCGAGGCCATTGTATCAAGGAAGAATTACGGTTGGAGAATTAACAAAAGCTGGGCTAAACGCAACATTAATTGTTGATAATGCTGCTTCAACAATAATGAAAAAATGTGATTATTTTTTTACAGGAGCAGATGCTTTGCTTGCTGATGGGGATGTAATAAACAAAATCGGAACAAACCAAATCAGTACTGTGTGCAAAAGATATGATGTCGCGCATTACGCGGTTGCTTCAACACACAAATTTGAACCAGCGAGTTTTTTCGGGAAAGCGGAGCCAATAGAACAAAGAAGCATTGATGAGGTATGGGAAAAAAAATTAAGAGGAAAAGCAAAAATAATAAATCCTGCTTTTGACAGGACTGATGCGGAATACATTGAAGGAATTATTTGCGAATTAGGGGTATTTGATCCAAAAACATTGACAGGAGAATTATACAAAAAACTGCAATTAGATAAACACCACCCTGATTTCTTGAAATTATAAAAAACGATGAAGCTTTTAGAAATCACAGAAAGATTTTGAAAAAAATATTCTTGGAAATCAGACTAATAAATCAGCGGGTAATTTTTGCATTTTTTAAATTTTCATAAAGCGCTTTAGCTTTATTGTTCTTTTCAAAATGCTCGCGGACAGGCTTAATTAGTTTTTCAAGCTCGTTTGTAACACACAACTTTAAATCAGCAGGATGTAACTTTCCTGAAACATAATCACTTTCAAGCATTGCATAATTGGCATAATCTACGTTTCCCCCATATTTTTCAGGCCTTTCAATTTTAACTTCTTTAACATACTTGAAAACAATATTCTTTGCATAATCCATTACTGGATTGCCTTCAACAATCCTTTCAGGGCAGTAAGCCTTGTTTATTTTTGATTTTAACGATTCATATGTTTCATGCATATATATGCATGAACTCGGATCACTCTTGCTCATTTTCGAAGCCGCCAACATCTCTTCTTTTGTACCGCCATTATTTTGTATTCCTTTTAACCCAAGCAAAAGCGGGTGATGTACTGCAATAGGTTTTTTCCACCCATAAGACTCTGCAATCTCTCTTGCAAGCATATTCGCTCTTCGCTGATCCATTCCCATTTGGCACATATCTAAGTCAAGCTGGAAAATATCATTTACCTGCATTATAGGATACATTAGTTGAGCAAAGTTCAAGTTTTCGCCTTCTTTTCGTCCCATGATTGTTACTGATTTTAGAGCACGATTAAGCGTCGTCTTTTTAGCAATTTTCAGAGCTCTGTCCCAATATTTCAAACTGTCCATTTCTTTGCTTGCCCAAACAATCTCCACTTTACTTGTATCAATCCCACAAGCTTTCCACACTTCAACAAAATATTCGCCCGCTTCTTGAATTGTTTGAAGATCTCCCCCAAGCTTGTTATTAATAAAAGCAAAATAATCTGCCAAATAGAGTTTAAAGTGAACTCCTGTTTCAAGCATTATTTTCAAATTTGCCGCTCGAAGCAAACCAAAATGAATTGGAGCAAGTCCAGATGGCTCAAAACCATCATAAACCTTAGGATGATCATTTGTTTGGAATAAGTTCAAAAGCTCATTCTCAGTGACAATCTCTTCCGCAAAAGACTTTATGAGTTCCACTTTTGTTTGTGCATCCATTAGAACTTATAAGATAAGCAGATATATTAAGATTGCGCCAAACTAGAAAAAAAGTTAATTAATGAAAAAATATAATAAACTACCATAACTATAAAAAAAATAAATAAAAATAATTCACAAAAACCTGGACAAACATTATCTGTGGATGCCAATAAGAAAGATTAAATACCCAAAAGCCCTACTTTTTCTAAAAAAAGTATTGGTGGTTGATTGGGTAGCGAAGGATATATTCAGGATTTAAGGGTAAAGGCTTTTCCAATTAGTGCTGGGAAACATATTGCTGTGTTAAATAATTTGGATGCAAAGGAACTTGGAGTTTTACCAGGAGACAGACTTGAATTATTAAATAAAAAAACCGGAAAAAAAAGCGTTGCGGTTGTTGATACCACAGAAAAGTGGGTTAACGAAAACCAAATAGGATTATACCAGGATGTTCTTGAAGATCTTGGCGCAAAAAGCGGAAGCACTATTACAACAAGAGCAACTGATCCTCTAAAGAGTCTTGATTTTATTAAGAAAAAAATGATGGGAGTTAAACTCTCAAGGCAGGAAATAATTGAAATAGTAAAAGATATTTCTGAAGAAAGATTAAGTGATATTGAGGCTACGGCTTTTGTAAGCGCGGTTTACATGAAAGGCCTTGATATTGATGAAACAATTTCCATGACAAAAGCACTTATTGATGGAGGAAACAAAGTTACTTTTACAAAAGGACCTATTGTTGATAAACACAGTGTTGGGGGAACTAATGGAAGAGCCACAATGATTATTGTGCCAATAGTTGCTGCTGCGGGACTTTACATGCCAAAAACTAGTTCAAGAAGCATTACTAGTGCGGCAGGTACCGCTGATTCAATGGAAGTACTTGCAAATGTTTGTTTGCCAATGGAAAAAATAAAATCTATTACAGAAAAACACGGAGGAGTAATTGCTTGGGGCGGAGCAGTTGATTTAGCACCTGCTGATGACAAAATAATTAGAATAGAACACCCTCTTTCACTTGATCCTGAAGGACAGGTAATTGCTTCAGTGCTGGCAAAAAAAGCTAGTGTCGGAAGCAAATATGTTGTAATTGATTTGCCGGTAGGAAAATATGTAAAAATAAAAGACAAAACACTTGCATTAAGAATGGCAAAAAAATTTGTTCAAGTTGGAAAAGAAATAGGAATGCATGTTGAAGCAGTGCTCACCAATGGAGAAGAGCCGTGTGGAATGGCTTTTGGTTCGGCATTAGAAGCAAAATATGCGCTTGAGGTACTCGAAGGAAAAAGATTTGATAATTTGGCGCAGAAAAGCTGTGAACTTGCAGGAGTATTATTTGAAATGGTTGGAATGAGTAAGCCCGGAAGAGGATACGAAAAAGCAATGGAAATACTTGCATCAGGAAAAGCATTGAAAAAAATGAAGGAAATAATAAAAGCACAGGGAGGAAAAATAAATTCAAGTGATAAAATTTCTTTTGCCCCTTATCATAAAGAATTCAAAGCAGGAAGCGAAGGAATAATTGAAGAAGTGAATATCAAAACACTGACAAAAATTGCTAGATATGCAGGAGCACCATCAAATAAAACAGCAGGATTAATGCTTCACCAATTTGCGGGAGACAAAGTAAAAGATGGAGAAACCTTAATGGTTATTTACGCGGAAAATAAAGAAAAATTAAAATTAGCGGAGCAATACGCGCTCAAAAATATTCCATTCAAATTCAAGAGAATAATAATGCAAACAATAAGGTAACAGGGAGCCAAAGAACTTATTTCTTTTGAAATTATTTCTTTTCCTCTTTTTTTATTTTTTCTTCTTATCTTTTTTCTGCAATTTTTTAGCCACGCCTTTTTCGTTAAAATAATTAAATACTTCAAGGAATTCCTGTGGAGAAAGAAGATACACTTTTTTTTGGGCTAGTTTGAGGTTCAAAATCTTTTCATTAAAATCTTTTTCTTTCCAGCCGAATTTCTGGCTCAAAAAAGAAAAGGATTGTTTCAAAGAACGCCGCAAATCCTTGTTTTTGTGGCGGAACAATTCGTGGAGAAAATAAAAAAATTCAGGGGAATTATTTTTAACACTAAAATCAAGCTGAATAATCGTGCTCAAGCAATTAGGGACAGGAAAAAAACTTTGCTGTTCAATTGTTTCCTCAATAATTTCTAATTTAGCGTTAAGATTAATCAAAACAGTAAGGGCAACGTATTCAGTAAAGCCTTCAAAAGCAAGAAGTTTTTCAACAAAACCTTTGTCAAGGACAAGAATTACTTTCTCTAATCCTTTTGTTAAACCGATTTTTGATAACAAATCGGAAGAAATGTGGTAAGGGGGAAGAGAAACTATTTTGTTTACCCCAAGCGCATGAATATCCTGGTCAAGAATGCTTTCCTTAATGAGAACCAGTTTTCCTGAGGAAAGTTCTTTTTCAAATTCCTTTGAAAGCAAATCAAACATTGTTTCATCAGGTTCAACAGCAATTATTTTTGCCCCAACTTTTTCTGCTTTATCCAAAAGTTTTCTAGTTAAGAATCCTGTACCAGGGCCTATTTCTAAAATAACATCCTTTTTTTCAAGCTTGGCAGAATTAACCAAATAAACAAGCAGAGCTTCATTGATGCAAAAAAATTGGGAAAGTTTTTTTTCAGGTCTGAAACGATACTTAAGCATTAGGTCCTGCAATCGCTCAAACAAAGACATTCAAACCAACTATAAGAAAAAATATTAAAATTCAGAATCTTCTCGGACCAAATTGAGGCCTTGGCTCAGCAGGGGGACGCACAAATAAGTAATGCTTGTCCTCTGATCCTTCAAGTTCTTCAACAATTCTCTTTACAATAGCTTTTACTGGCTCAGGAGTTCCTTTTACTCTCTGAAGAATTTCTTCAAGCGAAGCAAAAGGCTTTTTTTCTCTCTCATCAAGAATAGCAAGCATATGTTTTTTTCCCATTCCAGGAAGTAATTCAAGCTGGTGCCTTCTCAACGAAATTGCTCTTGAAGTGTTAAAGAAAGCAAGAAATTTTTCTTTCTTTGATTCAACTATTTTAGTAATTATTTCTTCCAGCTCTGCAAGTGAATTCGAGGTTAAATCTTTGTAAGAAATTCTTCCCTTAACTAATTCTATTTTCGGCCTCTCTTCTTTTCCAACATAAACTTCTTCCCCAACTGTTAAGCCTGCACCAAGCTTTGGCACTAACTCAAGCAAAGTAAAGAAATCCACTCCAATAGCTTGCGCTAAGGGCTCTGCTTTTGGAGCAGAGGATTTGCCGCTAGGCATGTAATCCAAAACCAATACTTTTTCTTCTGCTGTCATAACTTTCACTCAACTACAAACCAATACATAATTATGCTGCGCTGTTATTTTAAATAATACATCTTAACCCAAATTATAGGAAAAGCTTTGGAAAAGAATTATTCTAGCTTTTCCTCGAACTTCTTCGTGAGTTCGATGACTTGTTTCAGTTCCTCTTCAGGAGGAGCTACTCCTTTTGGTAGCATTAACTGCAACTGTTCCACTCTCGCAGGAACCAAATTAGCTATCTCAAACCTAAGCAACTCATTTTCTTTCAAAAAAGGAACTTCTGAAAGTGCTGCTAATAAATCCTGAGTCTGTTTCTCAGTCAGTTTAGCAAATTTTTCAACAAATTTAAAGGTTAAGTCCTGTTCATAATTAAGCTCTTTTTCGGTCTTCCTACCCTTAAGGACTTCTTTTACTTCGTATAAAGCAACTGGCTTCATTGATACAACCTTGCTCTCCATAATCCCACCAAATCATTTCTAAAAATCAATAAACCAAACCTTATTTCAATCTCTTCATGTGTACAGGAGTTGTTACTACAGTTAAAGGCTGATTTCCTTTCAACACACTAATAATATAAGCTTCTCCTCTGCTCCCAATAACTGTTCCAGTTAAACCATGAAAACTCTTATGAGGCAACCCTGAATGATAACTTGAATCAATAACTATCTGCACCTTATCACCCTTAGCGAATTCCTGCATAATATCATTAACACTAACCTTAGGATCGTGTTTCCTGAACTTGCTTCTAGTCTTCCCTCTCCTGCCGGGCTTTCGTGGATGTCCAGTCTGCTTCAAAATAACTCACCATCTTAATAGAATACAAAAATCTGGATAAGAAAGCTTTAAAAAGCAACTCATAAAATGAAACCAAAAAAAATATTTATGCAAACAGAATTTTTGAAAAAAATAAATAAAGCAAACCCCTTACCGGACACATAATCTCTTTTTCTTGGACATTAATTTCCCCTCTTTTTAAAGGGGTTTATAAACCCTTCATTTTTACTTATAAATAGTGGGACGCTTTGTAAAAGCGTTCGGGGTGGTATTGATGAAATACACGATTGTTAACATGGTTGCAGCTGCTTCTTTGGACCAGAATCTGGACCTTTATTCATTGGCTGTAGGAATTCCTAATATTGAATATGAACCGGAACAATTTCCTGGTGCGATTTTAAAAATAAAAGAACCAAAGGTTTCAATGCTTTTATTCAAAAATGGCAAAGTTATTTGTTCGGGAGCTAATTCTGAGGAGCAAATAGAACAAGGGATTAGAAAAGCAAACAAAATGATTCATGATGTGCAAAAAGAAATAAAAATTAAGAGAAATGTGGAGTTTGAAATAGTTAATTTCGTTGCAACTGCCTCATTAGATGTTAACCTGGATTTGTTTGATGTAGCAATGAACCTTGATAATGTTGAATACGAACCAGAACAATTTCCCGGCGCCATACTAAGAATGGATGAACCTAAACTAACTTTCTTATTATTCAAAAATGGTAAAATGATTTGCGCAGGAGCAAAAAAAGAAGCTCATTTGAAACAAGGATTAAAATTAGTTGAAGAAATGGTTGTCAAGAGAAACAAAAAAAAGAAGAAAAACATTGAATAAACCAGATTTTTTAATTGCTTTTGAACAGGAAAAAACTGTTTAAAAGCAACCTTTATAAACTTTGCACAATGCAACTTAATTGAGGCGGCCAAACCGCGAAGGTAACACCCGGACCCATTCCGAACCCGGAAGTTAAGATTCGCAAGGATTGGCTTCGGCCCTGCTCTATGAGTGGAGCCCGCCAGGCGCTGCCTCACTTTTTGTACAGCCGAAAAAGGCTGTTGTTTTATTTGTATTAAACATAGCAACTAAATAGCAAAAAACCCCTTTTTTCGCAAAGCACATTCATTTTTATTCATCCAAAGCAATATTTATTTATGAGGAAAAACTTTTTTGTTACTTCTCTCGCTGCAAGGGATAGCATACGCAGAAATGCTAATAGCGAAGTCCTAAAATTATCTCCCGAAGCGAAAAAAGGATTTTTGAGGCTGAATGCTGAAAGAAAATCAGCAATAAGACTGCTTGCAAGAAAACAAAAAAGAATTATTCTTTCTGCGCCAAAAATGGCAACAGAAAAGGAAAAAGCATATATAAAAAGATTTGTTGAATCATTAAAAAAATCAACTGGAAATACAAGGATAAGGATTCTTTGGTTGGATAAAAATAATTATTATGCTAATATTTGGCAAAGAGATATTTCTGTCAGATTAGGAAAAAGGATTCTGAACAAATCACGCGCAGAAGGATTTGGATTAAAAACAGGAAAAGAACAAAGATTTTTTGCTGATGGCGGAAGGCTTATTCAGGCAGGGACAAGTAAAGGAAAAAAAGTTCTTTTCATTTCAATTTCACCAATTAATCAAATAAGAACAATGGCGCCGATTCAGGAAAAAATTTTAAGAGAAGAAATGGATATGCTGAGAAGAAGAGGCTATGTGGTTTTTGAATTGCCAGGGTTTGAATATAAAGCACTGGGAAGAAGACTTGGAGAAAAAGCGAAAGGCTCCTTTTTCGAACACCTTGATGTTTTTATAAACACTATTCCTGAAAAAAAACTTATCCTCGTTAATCCGGATTATTATAAAGCAAATTTAGGAAAAATAAACCAAGCGGCAGATTATTTAAAATACAAAATAATTACGGTGCCTGAAAGTGAAAAATATACTTATCCATCAAACTTCTTGCCTCTTGGAAACGGAGAAATATTAATAGATAAGGGAGCACGGATAACGGCAAGCATTTTAAAGAAAAACGGGGTAAAGGTTTATGAAGTGCCACAAGAAATGAAGGGAAATAACCAGATTTTTGGCGGAATTAGATGCTTCATTAACGAGGATTAAAATTAATCAGGTGATTTGATGGAAACAATGGATTTTTTCAAACCAAGCTGGAAAAAAATGTACTGGCTCTTGCTTGTTTATTTGGTTGCAGAGATTTATTCATCAATAATAATGCAGGCAGTTCCTTCCTCGTTAATGGCTAATTTTATTTCTTTCCTGCTTAATCCTGCAAGCATGCTTTTAACACAGGCAAGCGGGGTGGAAAAAGAAATTATTATTCCTTTTGCAAAAACACTTGATCTTTTTTGGCTTTATCTTGTTGCAACAATTCTCGCAAAAGAAATTAGCAAAGATAAAGAATAAGTTCTTTTTTTGGGCCAAAATAAAAAAATATTTCCTTTTTCAAATTAACTGAAAAGAATTATTTTTAATAATTTTTTATTTTTGTTTTTCCAATAGTTATTTAAACTTGTCAACTGAAAATTTAATAGAGGTGTGATAATGCCATTCAAATTAACACAAGATCAAGAAGCATGCATTGGTTGTGGAGCATGCGCAGCAATATGCCCTGCTAATTGGGTATTAAATGGAGATAAGGCCGAAATTTTGGGAGCAAAAAAGGAAGGAAAGGTTTTTGTAAAAATCGTTAATGAAGCAGGATGCAATAATGATGCAGCAAACGCCTGCCCTGTAAAGTGTATTAAAGTGGAACAAGTACAGTAATGTGAGTTTTAGAGTTGATTTTAGCTGTGGAAACAGAAAAAAAAATTTCTGAAGAAGAAGTTGAGCCTTCAGGACAGAGTATTCTTGAAAAAAAAAGCTTTCCTTCGCTTAAACCAAAAAAGAAAAGCCAGAGAAAAAATATTTCGAGAAAATATTTAAGGGCACGTTGGAAACATTTTCTCGCACAGGACAAAAAAGGAAATCTTCTCATAGAAGGGGTTAATGTAAAAGAAATTGTCAAAAAATACAGTTCCCCACTTTATATTATCGTTGATGAAGAAATAAGAAAAAAATGTAAATCCTTCAAAGAGGCATTTGATTACCCTAATTTTAGACCACAGTATGCATGCAAATGCAACTCAAATCTGGAAGTACTAAAAATAATCCAGGAAGAAGGATTTGATTTTGATGCAAGCAGTGTTGGGGAAATCATTCTTGGATTACTTGCTGATTTTGGGCCTGAACAAATCACTTTCACTAATTTGTATAAATCAAAACAAGATATGGCTTTTGCATTAAGTGTAGGGATAAACTCAATAACTATTGATTCTCTTGAAGAAATTGATACCGCAATTGAAGCAGGAACAAGCCTTAACAAAGCTGTTCCAATAATGCTTAGGATTAATCCAATGATAACTGAAGGAAAATATTCCACAAAAAAACAGCAGTATGGAATTCCTTTTTCTTATGCAAAAAAAGCTCTACTAAAAATAAGGGATAACCCAATTATCAGGCTGAAAGGATTTCATTTCCATGGTTCTTATTCGCACAATACAAAAAACTATTTTCGAGCAGCAAAAAAACTAATTTATTTAGCTGTTTTTGCAAAACAAAACGGGATGCCTATTGAAATGCTTGATTTTGGAGGAGGATTTCCGGTTGAAGCGCCGGTTGTTTACCATCCGGGAAAATTTTTTACTCCAAAGGATCTTGGGGAAAGGTTCTGCCCCTTCTTAAAGAAATTGTGCGAAAAAAATGAACTCCCATTGCCAACCCTTATTTTTGAGCCAGGTAAATACATTGTAGCTAATTCAGGAATAGGGATAATAGAAGTTGTTAGCCACAAAAAACTGGATAAAAAAGAAATTTTGATTACTAATGGTTCTTGTTACTCAATGTTTCCTGATGTATTAATTTCTCATTGCGATTATGAAATATTACCGGGAAACAAAATGAGAACTAAAAGCCTGTATAAATATGATATTGCAGGATGCACTTGTGATAATATTGATATTATTGCTACCTGCCAAAAAATGCCAAAACTAGAGAAAGGAGATTTGCTTGTAGTAATGGATTGCGGAGCATACAGCTTTTCCATGGGCTCGAACTTTAACAACTTGAAGCTTGCGCCGATAGTGAAAATTGATAAGGATGGAAAAACAAAACTAATCAGGAGAAGAGACAGATACACGGAAATTTTTGGACCGGAACTAGATGTGCTAAAAGTTGCAGGAAAAAACGAAATGAAAAGATTCTATGATTTATTGAGAAAAAATTATCAAAAAACAAAAAAAGAGCAAACGCAATAAAAATAATTAAAGTGATTCAAAAGTCTTTTTCAACAACAAAGCATCCTCTTCAATATTTGGGGATTCGCAAATAATCATTCCAGCACAATTAAATTCTTTAATAGCCTGCAAAAGTTCTTTGTATTTAAAATCTGATTCTTTTAGAACCAGATGATTACGTTCGCCTTTATCAGTATACTCTATCCCTGAAACATGGCAATGCAAATTTTTTAGGAAATTCTTTCCAAGCACTTTTTCTGATTGTTCAAGTATTTGCCTAAATTCATTGTAAGAATTCATTTTTCCATTTGAGCGAGCATGTAAATGAGAAAAATCAATGCAAGGCAAAACATTATCCAATTGAGAGGATAAAGAAAGTAATTCTTCAAGAGAACCAAATTGTTTTCCTTTACCAGTTGTTTCGGGACGAATAGTTATTTTATTCTTAGTTGATTTTAATTCACTTATAATTTCTTCAAAGCACTTTTTTATGTTTGAAAAAGTTTTTTCAGGAGAATCTTTTAAATAAAAACCTGCGTGAAATGTCATTGAAAAAGCGCCTGCGCTTTCAGCTCGCCTTGCACAAGAAAGCACTCTGGAAACAGAGGCATGCATTTTTGGTCTTTCAACCGCATTAAGATTAATATAATAAGAACCATGGCAAGTTAGCACAACTTCGTTTTCAATAGCAATTTTTTTTACTTCAGGAGCTTGTTCTTTTGAAATATGCACAGAGTGAACAAACTCAAGTTCCATCCCATCAAGGCCTAGAACATGAACATGCTTTATTCCTTCAATTGTATTATGTTCGGGAGTAGAAATTGGAATTCCTGCAGTACCAAATAATAATTTTTGAAAAGACATGAATAAAAATATTAAAGAACTAAATAAAAAGCCTCTGAAAACAAATAATTATTTTTTAAACCAAAGTTTCTTTTAAAAAGGATTGCTTTCTGTATTAATCAGTGGTTTTAGTTGACTGAACACGAACAAACACATCATGAACATCATCCTGCTCATCATTCCGAGAAGAAAAATCTTTTACAACAAGTAACTCAAACAATTTGGGATAACAGGACAATAATTATCCTACTAATAGCAATTTTTTTGCTGGCTTTTGGAATAAGAGGACACTTACTAAGATACACTTATTTATTTGAATTTGATGCTTTTTACCACGCAAGACTTGTCGAGAGCCTTGTGACAACAGGGAGTATCCCGACAATTGATCCAAATGTTTATTACCAAGTATCTGGCGGAGTACTTTCCCAGCCCGCAAGTGTTTACCATTACATAAGTGCTGCATTTTATTACATTGTTGCATTCGGGCAGCCTTACAGCAAAGCCCTCTTAATGTGGTCAATGCAAATTAATCCAGTTATTTTTGGCTCACTCATATGTGTACTATTGTATTTCTTGACAAAAGAAATTTTTGATAATAAAAAAATTGGTTTAATTACGGCTTTTATTGCTGCTGTTACTCCTGCTTTTGCTTATCGAACAATGGCCGGAGCACAAGGAGATAATGCTTTTGGATTTCTTTGGATGGTAATAGGATTCATCTTTTTTGTTAGGTCAATAAAAGCTAACGGGTTGAATAAAACAACTTTAGTTAATGCGGCGCTTGCAGGATTATTTTTTGGGTTAATGGCAATGACTTGGAGAATGTACTTGTTAATCCCTCTCATTGTAATACTATATTCTCTTTTTGCAATTGTTTGGATTGCGAGTAGGGAAGAAAGCGAGAACAAGGATTTCAAATCAACAAAAGCATTTGCCTTTGCAGTAAAAGTAATTATTTCAATGATTATCTTCCATGTATTGTCATTTATTTACGGCGAAGATTGGATTAATGATGCACTTGGATACGTTGCAAGAGCTGCGCATTTAAGCACTTCCTTAACCTTGATTTTGGTTCTTGTTGCAGGAATCGCAGCAATACTCTTAAGCATATTTTTCATTTCAAGAACAGGAAAAGAAAATAAAAAATTATTCTCTAGTCTTGTAATTATTGGCTTGTACGTGGGATTTATTGTAATGATATTTATGTTCCTTACAGTACCTGATCTTTCTGACAGGACCTCTATTGGGAGCATGATAGGGGAAGAAAGCGTTGGAAACCAATTCTTTGGAACAAAATATAATAGCCTTATTATTTTTCCTTGGCTTGCAATAATATTGCTTCCAATAGGATTGTACTTATTCAGGAATAAGGAAAACTTTCACACTGCAATTATTTATTTTTTCTGGACAATAATCACCTTATTCATGGCTTGGTATACGCTAAAATTCACATTTGTTTTTGGGTTAGCAATAGCTCCTGCAGCAGCAATTGTTTGTTATACTCTCCTTGAAGGATTAAAAAAGTTTGAAATAAACAAGGGAATTGAGATGAAAGTTATTATGCTAGCATTGTTTTTTTTAGTAGTTTTTGGGGTAGGTGCTTCTGCAAGATTTTTCCCTGATTATGTTCCTTATAATGATGAGCACCCTGAATGGGTTGCCGCACAGAGCTGGATTATCCAAAATACTGCACAAGATGCTAAATTCTTTAATTGGTGGGACCAAGGACACATATTGGCCTTTACCACGGACAGAAAATTTTCAACTGATAATAGAAATGCTTCAGGAGAAGCAAACCAGGCTTTAGCAAAATTTGCTACCACAAATGACACTAATGAAGCATATACAATTGCCTCAAAAACAACCGGGGCTGATTACATAATACTTGAATCTACAATGTTTGCAAGCTTACCTACTTTTGAGTACTATGTTGCTGACAAAATAGATGGTAAGCTTTCAGAAAAATATTATAAAGCAAATTTCAGGGTTTTGAACTGCCAGGACAATAATTCCACTGTAATCTGTGAAGGAACATCTATTTCACGCGAAGAATGGGATAAGCTTTCAGATAAATGGAAACAGGTTCCTGATGATTTCCAAAACGGGTCAGAACCTTTGTTTTATTACAGGACAAATGACCAGCTTATAATATTAAACCAAGCAATGAATAACACTAATCTTGCAAAAATATGGACTAATAGCGATGAAACAAGCAAGTACTATGAAGATGTTTACTCAAAACAAGGGGTAAAAATATTTAAAATAAAGAAATAAAATCGTACCAACCCATTTAAAAATAAAAAAAAGCTTCTCTTTGTATGATATCAATAATTATACCTGCATTAGTGGCACTAGTTACCATCCTACTAGTAATGCCAGCTTTTATCAAAAGAATGCATAAACAGGGCTTTCTTGGAAAAGATATGAACAAGTATTTAGCGCCTAAAGTTGCGGAGCTTGGAGGAGTAATTGTTTTCTTAGGTTTTAGTTGCGGAATTTTTGCAGCAATATTTATTTCAACTTATTTAAAATTTTTTACAATTGAATTAATTTTATTATTAGCCGGTTTTTGTACAATAGCAATGATTTGTTTTGTAGGGATAATTGATGACATAATAGGATGGAAAAAAGGGATAAGGCAGTGGCAGCACGCTCTCTTCCCAGTAATAGCAGCTTTACCTTTAATGGCAGTACAAGCAGGGCAAACAACAATGACAATACCTTTTTTCGGAACAGTTGAATTTGGGATAATTTATTCATTAATAATAATTCCCATAGGCATCACAGGAGCAAGCAATGCATTCAATATGCTTGCGGGTTTTAACGGATTAGAAGCAGGACAAGGAATTATTCTTACACTGACATTAACGATAATTGCTTTACTTTCAGGAAATATTACTGCAGCGATACTTGGAATAGCAATGATTGGAGCGCTTATTGCTTTCCTCAAATTTAATTGGTTTCCTGCCAAAATATTTGGAGGAGATTCACTAACACTAATGGTTGGAGCAAACATTGCAGTAATGAGCATAATAGGAAATATGGAAAGCATCGGCATAATAATAATCGCTTTATTTTTTGTTGAATTCTTAATAAAAGCAAAACACAAATTTCAGTCAGAGTGCTTTGGAATACCAAACAAAAACGGAACATTAAAGGCAAATCCAAAGGGAGGATCAACAACCCAATTTATTTTAAAAATAGGAAAAGGAAAATATACTGAAAGCAAAGTAACTTTAATAATACTTGGAGCACAAACCGTGATTTGTTTATGTGTTATAGCGCTTTATTTCAGATTTTTATAAAACAAACTGTGAAAATATGGATAAAATAAAAATTGATTTTAAATATTTTCCAAGAGAGGCTGTTAAAGAAGACAATTTCTTTCAAAATTTCTTAAATAAACACTTTAACATTGAAATAAGTAATAAACCTAATTTTGTTTTTTTCTCAACATTTACAGGGGAGAAAACAAAAAATATTCCTGAACTTAAAGGAAACTTTGAAAAAATCTTTTGGACAGGGGAAAATATTCGCGTGGATATGAAAAAGTGTGATTATGCATTCGGATATGAATACGAAGAAGAAATAAATTCTCCAAATTATATACGACTCCCTCTTTACGCATATTATGGTGCCGGAAAAGAACTTATGCAAAAGAAAAATCCTGAAGAAATAATGAAACAAAAAACAAGGTTTTGCAATTACACTTATTCAAAAGATGCAAAAGAAAGGGTTGATTTCTTTAACGAATTATCAAAGTATAAAAAAATTGACGCACCTGGGAAATCAATGAACAATTCGCCCCCAATAATGAGCCAAAAGTATGGATTATTACTAAAACCATTGCAAGCAATTGAATCTTTAGGAAAAAAATACTATTTTTCTTCACTTTTTTCTAGGCACTTTGGAAATTGGAGGGAAGATGTTATTAATTTTCAAAAAAACTATAAATTCACAATAGCTTTTGAGAATTCTTCTTATCCAGGGTACACAACTGAAAAAATCTATCACCCAATGCTTGCAAACTCAATTCCAATTTACTGGGGAAACCCTGAAATCGGGAAAGATTTTAATACAAAAAGCTTTGTTAATTGGCATGAATATAATGATAGTAAAAAAGTTGCTGATAAAGTAGTTGAACTTGACCAGGATAATAAAAAATACTTTAAAATGTTGGAAGAGCCATGGTTTAACGAAAACAATCCAAACAAATGGTGCGATAAAACAAGGCTGGTAAAGCAATTTGAAAAAATATTTAAAGTGAAGGCAAAAAATGTCTAAAAAGGGTAAAAAAATTTGTATTGCTGCAAGCGCAGGAGGGCATTTAGCTGAAGCGCTGCAGTTAAAGAGTGCATGGAAAAACAAACAATGCTTTTACATATCAGATAATAGAGTTAATGCAATTAGTCTTGCAAAGAAAGAAAAAGTTTATTTTGTAAAGCCGGCAAGGAGAAACCCATTAAACCTTGCAATATGTTTTGCACAAACATTCTCAATTCTCTTCAAAGAAAATCCTTCCGTGATTATTTCCACCGGGGCTGAAATAGGATATCCTGTAATGGTAATTGGAGCACTTACAGGAAAAAAAGTTATTTACATTGAATCATTAGCAAGAATCAATTCTCCCAGCCTTACTGGGAAATTAGTTTACCCGTTTGTAAAAGACTTTTATATCCAATGGCCACAGGCAAAAAAATGGTTTCCTAAAGCAAAATATGCAGGAAGCGTATTTGAATGAACAAAAAAAAATTATTTTTTACAGTAGGAAGCACTTACCCTCTTGACAGACTGATAAAACAGGCGGATGAACTTAATACAAATAAAAAGTATGAGGTTTTTGCACAAATAGGGGAAAGCACCTTTGCCCCAAAAAACATTAAGTGGACAAAATTCATGGATTATGAAGAAATGGTAAAGAAAATTGAATGGGCTAATATTATTGTTAGCCATGCCGGAGCAGGCACTATAATTGAGTGTATCTCAAAAAATAAGAAACTAATTTTATTTCCAAGGCTAAAGAAATATGGGGAGGCTGTGGATGATCACCAGCTTGAAATATGCAAAGCATTCAAAGAAAAATATGAAATCAATTATTTTACTGGAAATGATTTGAAATCAGTTTTGGAAAAAAAAGTAGGGCATATAAACAGAAAAAATTCTTCTCTTGCAAAAGAAATTGCAAAGCTCCTTTAACCCTTGTGAACTTTTAGCCCAAGGATGTGGAAAATACTTTTAGCAGCATTAAATGTACAGTGTTTTGCTTTAATGGAAACAAATGGAACAAAACCAAAGTACTTTTTTATTATTTGCTCAGTTTCTCTGTAAGAAACACTGCCTGCGCTAACTCCCCCCATTCTCATGACAGCTACAATAAGGGGAACTTTTTTTGTTATTATTCCTTTTTGCAAAATCCTGCAAAAGAAATCAAAATCTGCTGAAGACCTGTATTTTGTATTAAAAGGATTTTTTAGCAAAAGTTCTCTTCTTACAAATGAAGCTTGGTGAGGAGGCATATTTCCTTTCTTTAATTCATTAATCGAAGCTATCCTCGAGATTCTTACTTTTTTTTTCTCTGAAGGATAAGAGAATTCTACATCCCCGAAAACCAAATCATTTTTTCCATCCAAATACTTTGAAATGTTTTGAAGGACCTTCGCGTCCTTGAATATATCATCAGCATTAAGAAAACAAATATACTCTCCTTTTGCTTTTTTTACAGCAATATTCATTGCATCATAAAGCCCTTTATCTTTGCTTGAAATAATTGTTGCAATTCTTTTCTTGTACTTTGAAACAATACTCATTGTTCCATCGCGCGAAGAACCATCTTTAACAATATACTCAAAATTCTTGAATTTTTGCGAAAACACTGATAAAAAAGTTTCTTCAATTGTTGACTCAGCATTAAAACAAACGGTAATAATACTAACATTAAAATTTGATCTCATACTTAAGCCCATCTTCTTTTTAAAACAGAAAATTCATCAAACAAAGAAATAATTTTTTTTGCAAATTCTTCTTTGTGCAACTTTTTCGCAAGAAGAGTCCCTTTTTTTATTAAAGATTTCCTTAAATTACAGTTTGTAGACAACGATACCATTGCATCCGCAAGTTCATTTGAATCAAGTGGGTTAACAAGGATTGCTGCATCAGAAAGCTGGTCCGTTAAACAACTTATATTTGAAGCAATTACTGGGCATCCTAAAACAAAAGCTTCTGCAGGAGGCAAGCCCTCAGCATTCACAAATGTAACATATAGTGTCCCAACCGCATTTTTATACAAATCAATTAAGTCAGAGGATGGAACAAAACCAAGGAAATGAACTTGATTACTCACACCAAGCCTATTTGCTTCTGTTTCAAGATAATCACGGTTCCCCTTATCTGAGCCAACAAAAGCAACATGAATTTTTCTCTTATAAACCTGGTTTGACCGCTTCAATGCTTGAATAATTGAAATGTGATTTTTATGAGGCCATAACTGTGCTGGATAAAGAAAGTAATCTTTTGGTAAAGAGTATTTTTTGCACACAGCAGTATTAGTAATTTTATTTTTGAAAAAAACATCTGCTATAGGGGTAGGAATTACTTTTATTTTTTCTTCAGGAACAACATAACACTCAGAAATTAATTTCTTGCTCGGATTAGTGCTTGCAACAACATAACTGGCTTTTCTAAGATAACGCTGATACATAGTTTCTCTTTTTTCCCATTCCTCATTATTATACATTTCAGGAAAAAAAGGGACATGCAAGTGTGCTATATCCCATACAGATGCGACGTAAGGAACAATCACTGGTTGAAAATTGGGTTCAACAAAATAAAGTAAATCAATTTTATTTTCTTTAAGCGCTATATTTAAAGGAATAATTTTCTTAAAAAAACTAATTCCTGTAAAATGATAAATTTGTTTTAGTGCCCATGCAAAGATTTTTCCCTTAAGAGGAACACAATTTGGAAGCTCTGCACCAGTAGGTCTTTTTCCATAAAAAAAATAAAAAAATTCGTGCTGAGTTTTTGATTGTAAAAGCGATTCAACAATTGCTTCCCGTTGGGTAAAAGCACCGCCTGCAGAAGGAATGCCTGCTTCATTAAAAAAAACACCTACCCTCATTTCTTCACCATTTCAAAGCACATAACACAATAATTTTTTTAGCAATATATAAAGCTATTGGCTCAATACTCAAAACAATACCACTAACAAAACCTTCAAAAATGAAACAAATGAACAAAATAATTCTTAACAAAGATAGACAGTCTAAATAATTTAGAGTGCATTTTTTTAAAAAATCTTGAAAATTTTTTCCGAACAACAGTATCTTCAACTATTGGAATTAACTCAAAAGGAAGTTTAGATTCAAATAATTCAGTGTAATAAACATCCACAAGCCCTCCATGCGTTCCTGACCCATCAACCCCAATATTGCGAACAAATGATTTTCCAGGGTATAAAGTCAATTTACCCGCAAGAAACGCAGAAGCATACCATCTTATTGCCCAGGAACTGTTTTTTCCCTCTATTTGATCTCTAAGCATTTGAATATAATCATAAGAATCATCAAAGTTGAACTCTTTAGTTAGCCCTTTCTCCTGTAATTGTTTAAGCAATTTAGAACCATTAGTTTCAAACATTTTCCAACCTCTTTTCCATGTTGCCCATCCCCAACAATCAGCACCTCTAATAAAAAAGGTTTTTGGTAAATCCTTTGCAGGGTAAACATAACCAGAAATACTTATTACTTGTTTTTCATTTTCATAAAAATCAAGTGCATCATTCATAAAAGTAAGGAAGTACTTTGAGGTTAACAAATCATCCTCTACTACAATAACTCGTCCATACTGATTTACTATTTTTGTTACCCCTCCAATAATTGATTTTGCAAGGCCTTTGTTTTTTTTATTCTCAAATATCTTAACTGATTTAAAGCCTTTAATTGAACGCAAATAGTTCCTTACCTTATTAACCTCACCAGCTTTTTCAGGCGTCTTTGGCCCATCAGAAAAAACGAATAACTGGCTTTCTTTTGCTAAAAAATTTTGTTTTAATGCTTCAACAGTGATTTTTGTGTGATCTAATCGAGAATAAACAAATAAGACTATCGGGGCTAGCTTTCTTTTTCGCATAACTAATGTCAGACAAAAGCATAATAAAAAGGTTATGATACAAAAATTAATTAAAAAAGAAATAAAATGATTAGGTGGATATAATGTTTGGAAAAAATATAAGGAAAATCGTCGGAGCAAATCGTTTTTGGATACTGCCCTTGCTTGAAGGAGCCTCTTTTTTAACTTTCAAATTAAATTATTTCGCACATAAACTAATGTATTTTGTTGAATGGTGTCCTCCAGAACCTACGTTTGTTGACCGCTATAGCAATCTTAGTTACACTTGGATTAAAACAAGGAATCCTATGTGGGTTGAAAGAGGAGTCTTTAATAATTTATTAATAAAAAAGAATGGAAAAGTACTTGACCTTGCCTGTGGAGATGGATTCAATACAAGAAATTTTTACTCACTAAAAGCAAAAGAAATTCTTGCAGTAGATATTGATGTTGGTGCTATCTCAAAAGCAATTTCAAAAAATAGTTTAAATAATATTACTTATAAAATAATGGATTTGAAAAAAGACTTTCCTCACGAAAAATTTGACAACATCATAATGGATGCAGTTCTTCAGCATTTTAGCCCTAAAGAAATTAAAATGTTATTTAATAAAATAAAATTAGCATTAAATACTAAAGGAATTTTTTCAGGTAATGCAATAGCAGAGGTTGATTGCAAAGATAAAAAAGAGTTGGAGAGTTATTTGAAAACTTTTTTTAAACATATAACGATTTATGAAACCTTTTATCCTGATAGGCACAATCTTTATTTTGTTGCAAGCAATTATCCTTTTTCAAAAAATAATTTTTTTGATTATAAACTCAAAAAATAGCTACTCAAAAATTAAGATAGAGATTATTAGAAAAATAATTTAACTTAATTATTTTTTACCATTCAAACCATATACTTCTTTTTCAACTATTTTCATATCGCTATCAACCATTATTTTTACCAAATCTTTGAAAGTAGTTTTTGGTTCCCAACCAAGCTTTTGCTTTGCCTTAGAAGCATCTCCTAAAAGCAAATCAACTTCAGTTGGTCTAAAGTGCTTTGGATCTATTGCAACACACTTATCAACATTAATGTCAAGGTATTTAGCAGATTCATCTAAAAACTCTTTAACTGAATGTGTTTGACCTGTCGCAATAACATAATCATCAGGTTCTTTTTGTTGAAGCATTAGCCACATTGCTTCAACGTATTCCTTAGCATAACCCCAATCTCTTTTAGCATCAAGGTTGCCTAAATATAGCTTTTCTTGCAAACCATATTTTATTTTCGCAAGTGAAAGAGTTATTTTTCTTGTAACAAAATTTTCTCCTCTTCGCGGAGATTCATGATTAAATAATATTCCGTTTGATGCATGCATTCCATAAGCTTCCCTATAATTTTTTGTAATCCAATAACCAAATACTTTTGCACAACCATAAGGGCTCCTTGGGTAAAAAGGAGTAGTTTCTTTCTGAGGGGTTTCAGCGACTTTGCCAAACATTTCACTACTTGATGCTTGATAAAATTTTGTATGAGGGGAATAAGAACGAATTGCTTCAAGGCAACGCATTACTCCAACAGCATCAACATCCACAGTATATTCGGGAACATCAAAACTTATACGCACATGTGATTGGGCTGCCAAATTATAAAATTCATCTGGCTGAACATCTTTAACCAATTTTCCTATTGATGAAGAATCCTCAAGGTCTCCATAATAAGTAGTGAAATTATTTTCATCTAAAAATGTATGGATATGGTCAATTCTTGATGTATTAAAAGTACTCGCACGTCTCAAGATTCCATGCACTTCATAACCCTTTTCAAGTAAAAGTTCAACTAAATAAGAACCATCTTGTCCTGTAACACCCGTAACAATTGCTTTCTTTTTTACCATACTAATCTAAAGATTAAAGTACTTTAAATACAAAGTGGTACAAATTTGGTAAAGAAAAAAACTATATAAAATTAAAATAGAGGAAAAGGTTTCAATACCTAAAAAAGAATTAGCAATAAATTCCAAACAATATTATTTCATTTGTTCTTTTATTGCAGAACAAACCTTTAGGATATCAGCGTCTTTTATTATACAAGAAGAAGGAAGGGATAATCCACAATGATAAGCATAATCTGTGTTTGGAAATTCTGCTTTAAAATTATAATCAGAATAACATGGTTGTTTATAAATTGGGTAAAAAAATCTTCTTGTCTGGATTTCTTTCTTCTTCAACCATTCAGAAAGTTCTTCAGCATCTTTTACCATAATATTTGTAAACCAATGCACTGGGCTGCATTTTGGATGAATTTTTGGAAAAGTAATTCCATTAACACCAGAGAGTTCTTTCATGTAAATTTCACGAATTTCTTGTTTTCTCTTTATTATTCTGTCAAGTTTGTTTAATTGGGCTATCCCAACAGCAGCCTGCATTTCAGTAAAACTAAAATTCATTCCTATTGTATCATGAATAAACTTTCCTTTCTCTAATCTTCCATGATTCTTATAACGATAAGCAGCTTGAGCTAAATCAGCATTATCTGTTACAAGCATTCCTCCTTCACCAGTTGTAATGGTTTTGTTTCCATAAAAAGAAAAACTACCATAATCTCCAAAAGTGCCTGTGTGTTTATCATTAAATTTTACGCCAACTGCCTGAGCAGCATCTTCAATCACAAATAAATTATGTTTTTTTGCAATGTTCATTATTTTTTCCATATCTGCAGCTTGACCATAAAGGTGAACAGGCATAATTGCTTTTGTTTTCGAAGTAATTTTTTCTTCAATCAAATCAGGATTTATACAAAAAGTATTCTTATCAACATCAACCAAAACAGGTTTTGCTCCTGCAACTATTATTACATTTATCGTTGCTATAAAAGTAAAACTTGGAACAATGACTTCATCCCCCTCCCCTATACCTAATGTTTTCAATGCAGTAAAAAGAGTTGCAGTACCATTAGAAAAAGCATAAGCATATTTTGCTTTTGTTAAATCCTTAAACATTTCCTCAAACTTTGCTGTTTTTGTTGATTCAGTAAGCCAAGTAGATTTCATAACTTGCGTTACTTCAGTTAATTCTTCTTCATCAATCCAAGGTTGTATTTGAGGTATCATAATAAATCACTTATTAATTAACCTATTAAGGATTTCTTTTAATTCTTTGGGGCAATCCTCAAATTCAAACCACCCATATTCTGCATGCTGTTCATCAACTTTTATTTTATCAGAAGTTGCTTTTATTTCAAAAACTACGCTTAAAGTATGTATTCCTGTTTTTATATCATCAAAAACCGCATCCGAGCCAATATAATCATAAGTACCAATCTCTTTAACAGAATCTGTTTTCAATCCGCATTCTTCAAAGTATTTCCTTTTAACAGCTTCCAACAAAGTCTCATTCTTATACACTCTCCCGCCAGGAATCCACCAATACCCTTTCAACGGTTTATTCTTTCTTTTCAAAAGCAAGATTTTGTCACCATTTTTTACCAACAAATCTACACAGAGTATAGGAACATTTTCCATTATTTGTTTATAAAGCGGCTCTGGAATCATTGTCAAATCATCCTCTTAGAATTTTACATATCTCTTCAATTTCTTCAGCAGTTAAATCAGGGTTATTAGGCAAATAAAATCCAAATTCATGAACACGTTTGGCAACAGGGCAAGAATATTTTGAACGATGAAAAAAAGGCTGTTCAACCATACTCCCCCCAACAATAGGGCGAATTTCCACATCTTTAAACTTTTCAACATATTTCATGAAAATATCTTTAGTTTTACACACTACAGGATACGCAAAATTTGAAATAAAATCCATGTGGGAAAAATCCATTTTTTCAAAATCCAAATTATTTTTTGAAGCACCTGAATATTTATTGAAATTATCAGCTCTTTTTTTATGAATCTCCTCAATATATTTCAATTGCTCGATACCCAAAAAACCATTTATTTCCATCGGACGAAAATTATATGCTGAATAATAAAAAGTATATTTATTATAAAAATCACTTATGTTAAATTTTTCTTTCATATTCTTTGCCTTTGTTTTATCAACATTCCTTGACCAGCCATGTGCCCTAACCATTACGAGCATATTATATAATTCAGAATCATCAGTACAAACCATCCCCCCTTCTATTGTTGACAAATGATGGCCTACAAAGAAAGAGAAGGTACTCGCAAAACCAAAGTTACCTAATTTTTCCCCACTCATAACACTTCCAAGTGCTTCACAATTATCTTCTAGCAAAATTATTCCTTTTTTTCTACAATAATCCCTTATCTGGTTAATTTTGCCTGAAAACCCGAGCAAATTAGTCAAAAATAAAACTTTTATCTCTTCTTTTAAACCAATTAAATTTTCAATATCAACATTAAGGTTTTTTTCTGAAACATCAACTGGAACGGGATCTAAACCAAGCTGAATTAAAGGCATAACATTTGTAGGCCAAGTCAAAACAGAAAAACCTACTTTATCCCCTTTTTTTATTCTTCCAAGGTTAATTAATGATTGTATTAGCGCCAAATTTGCCGAACTACCACTATTGACAAAAACAGCATATTTTCGACCCTGATATTTGGCAAACTGTCTTTCAAATTCAAAACACTTTTCGTGCATGCTTAATCTTCGAGAGGTCAAAATGAAATCAGCTAGCCTTTTTTTTGTTTCTTGTTCATTAAAAAAAGTGTTTTTCATTAGATAAATCATTATCCCAACCTTAACAGAAAATAGTAAAAAGCAGAATAAAAAGGTTATGATACAACTATTATTCTATGAAAAAAACAACAAGCCGTGTTCAAGTGCAAAAGGAGCATTACTTTAATTCTGGTTATGACAATATATTCAGGTTTCTTTCTTATCAACACCAAATAGAGCTTGTGCGCAAATTGAACCCAAAAACTGTTCTTGAAATAGGGGTTGGAAACGGGGCATTTGCAAATTATCTCAAGCAGGCAGGGATAAAAGTAACTACCTGTGACATTGACAAAAAACTAAATCCTGATGTTGTAGGAGATATACTTAATCTGCCCTTTGAAAACAAAACTTTTGATGTGGTAGTTGCTTTTGAGGTTTTAGAGCATTTACCATTTGAAAAATTCGAAAAAGCTTTATCTGAACTTAACAAGGTCAGCAGAAAAAATTCCGTAATTTCTTTGCCTTATCCCTGTATTCCTTTTACGCTAGCAGTAAAATTTCCTTTAATAAACAAGTTAATTAAGAATCCAATACCAAATACTAGCCTGAGAATACCTAAGTTCTGGCAATCAAACAAGTTTGATGGAGAACATTACTGGGAAATAGGAAAAAAAGGCAGTTCTTTAAGAGAAATAAGGAGTATTTTGAAAAAACAATTCAAAATAACTAAGGAAAATCATCCTTTGATGAATCCTTATCATGAATTTTTTGTTCTTGAAAAATAAAAATTTAAATTACTTTTGCATATTTTAGCGCAGAAGAAAGCTTTTCTAAATTTATTGTTGTGCCTAAACTAAAATCAATCCACCCATGCTTGGATGCCAAAAAATAGTAATAATCAAGCTCAACACAATTTGAGAGTGCCCAAAAACAAGCATTAACATAATCAGGATGAAAAATTTCAATTACCTTTGTTCCTTTTTTCGCAAAAACAAGATTTGACAAGGCACCACCGTGCGGAGCAACTATCACCTTTGCTGAATTAAAAATTTGTGCCTGTCGAGTAATGGATAACCCATCCATACACACTTTCATAAAACCATTTTTTTCTAAATAACTAACAATTTCTCGTTCATTTATAACAGAACGGTTATTCTTTGTAATCCCCCTGCAAACATAAATTTTTTCATATTGTTTATCAATTTTTTTTGAGGTCAAAAATACTTTTTTCAAATAATTACATACTTCCTTTGATGGATTTCCAGAATATTGCGGCATGCATGGAACTATTAGATCTTTTACTAAATAAGATTTTGAATCTAAAAGAGGTAAAATTTTTGTTTTATTAGAAAGAATAGTTTTAAGACTTTCTTTTTGAAAAAAACAACTTGTATCAGATAAAAACACACCTGGTTTAATTCCAAATTTTTTAAGAATCAATAATCGCGGGAGTGCTTCAAACATCCAATGAAAATAATTTGATGTTCCCGGAATAATACACACAGGCACATTAATTGATTCTGTGGGTGGAAAAAATAATTTCAATAACAATTTAGGATAACCAATAACCGGTAAGTAAAGGTAATTTTTATCAAATAGTTTTCCAGAACTTAAAAAAATAAATCCTTCCTTTAATGAAACAAAAGAATTCCTTAAAAAAAATACCGAAGCTTTTTTTTTCTTTAAATTTAATTGAGAAACAAAATTTATGTGTACCTTCTTTTCTATTGTTTTTGGCAAAGAACGCCTAAGACCCGAAAAAGAATAACTTTTTTTTTCTCCAAAAGAAGAAGAAACTCTAAAACCAGATAAAAAAAATCTTATTTGAAACGCCAATACAAAAAAGCGAAGGTCAAAAAATATTTTTTTCAGAATTTGCTTAAGCAATGACATTATTTGAAACATCTTATCACTAAAACCCAAGCTTCGCAATCATTGATTTGGCAAAATCTCTTAAATTTGGAGTTAATAATCCACCAAAACTATCCCTAAGCCACATCATTAACTTAATTCTTGATTTGTCTAATAAACCTATTTTTCCACCCGAAAAACATTTCATATAAAATTTTGCCGGGCCCTGCAAATGAAGACAACAAAATCTAATCTTTTTTAATGAAATTTTTAAATAACCGTAAGGAATTCCGTTTTCAAAAACAACTTTTTTAATTTTTCCTTCCATTACAAAGTTTTGTTCGATTAGAATGCCCGCATCATAGGTTGAATCATTTATTATATCATCCAATTCACCTATTCGACTCCGACCAAGACCAAAATATTTTCCAAAAAGTTTTATATCATTTATACCCCCGCCATTAATTGCTTTTAATTTTTTCCAATCTAATTCTAAGTTGAATAATAATTTTTTGCTAGAATAAGATAAGTACATGTACTTGACCACATCCGAAAGACTCTTTGAATTATTAATAAACATAAAACCGCCACTAGATTTATTTGACAAGGTAAAATCAAAAGAATTAAATTTTTTTATTCCTTCAGAAACATTTTCATATAACAAAACATCAGAATCCAAAGTAAGACATTTTTTTATCCTATTTTTGGTAAGAAACTCATCAAGTAAAAACCACCGTTCGAAACAAAATCTTTCAATCTCCTCAGGAACAATGCTCATATGCTTGTATATTTTTCTAAAGGCTAAAGCAGAATTATTGTATTTAGAGATGGGGTAATACTCAATAAAATCAGGGTACTTGGTAATATTCTCCCCCAAAAGGATAATTCTAGAATCGGGGTTAAATTTTTTCGCATTAATTAAAGCATATTTTAAATAAAAACTGTCTCCCTTATGGATAAAAATAATCGGTAATGGATTCATATAAAAAGGAAGAATTTTTGTGTTTAAATAGCTTATAGTACAATTAAACTCACATAATTGCATGTTAAAAATTGGAAAAAGAACCAAAATAGTTATATACAGAAATGCCCTGTGAATAGTTAGAGTACTTATGAGTATAAAAGAAAAATTGATTAAACCAATAGCTAATTTTAACGAGGAACTTGCACAGCATATTGGAAAAATAAGGGTATTGCAAGGCAAAACAGAGAATATAATTAATGGTAAAAGTAATTTACCAATAAAAAATCCAAAAGTTTGTATTGTTTATTTGGCTTCTCCATCAAGTCACATTCACACCCCGGGTTTTATGGGGCTCAAAAAAACAACACGCAAAATAGAAATTTTAAAAGAAAGTCTTAAAACTGCAATTAACTTTTTGCCAGAATACCCAATATTGATTTTCCATGAAGACTATACAAAATCGGACAAAACAAGTATTAAAAAAATTGTAAAAAATCACAAAATCGATTTCATTAAGGTTGATTTTAAGCACTACAAAGGACATAGCAATCTTGATGAGTGGATGAAAAAACAAAAAGGGTTTGTTGAAGGCAGGCCTTCAGGGTACAGAATGATGTGCAGATTTTTTTGTGGATTAATGCAAAACCATTCTGCACTTAATGGATTTGATTATTACATCAGAATGGATCATGATTCTTTTTTTATTGAGCCAAAAACACTTAATGTTGAAGAAAGCATAAAAAAATATAATTTTGATTATCTTTACAGGAGTGTTTGGACTGATCACAAAGGAAAAAAAGCAATATGGGAATTCACAAAAAAATATGCAAAGAAAAATAATCTTTCACTTAAAGGATTTGGGAAATTAAGAATGCTTAATCTGGTGAGAAATTTTAATGGACGTGCACCATACAATAATTTTCATATATCAAAAATTTCTTTCTGGAGAAATCCTAAAGTTAAAAAGTTTCTAAAAGCTATTGAGGATGAGAATGGAATTTTGGTAAAACATTGGCAGGACACAAATATTCACTCAATGGTTTTAGGCTTGTTTAATGCAACGGTTTTAGAAAAAACTGATTTTGGTTACAAGCATAATGTACATTACTCATTATTGGGTTCGTTGAAAATAAAATGCAGGAAAAAATAATCTATTTCTTGAATCTTTGAGCTAAAAGCCAAAAGAAAAGGTATATGCAAAGGAAAGGGTGCAAAATTTTTGATAATAACCCAAAGAATACCATGTTTTTCCAAGGGGATAATAACAAGTATTTCATGTAGGCAAACTCGTAACGGGTTACTCTGTAAGATTTGAAAGGCTTGTAAGGGCTTTGAAAGTGAATTATTCCAATCCCTTTAGGATTATCAAAGAAATGCCAAACATTAAAAATCAAATTTTTAAAGAAAAAATTCCATTTATCAGGAAGATAAAATACTTTCCCATTAAAAACATTGTTCAATGCATCTTGGTCAGGAAGAGGAGGAGCATTTTTTATAATATAATGAATTAATTTTTTTTCTGCAGAAAAACTCTTCCATTTATTGCAATCAATTAACAAGACCCCTGAATTAAAATAAGTGCCTTTATTCCCGACAATTTTTCTATAATGGTTAATGATTTTTGGGCTAATTTTTGTTCCTTGGTCTTTAACTGCACCAATATACTTATTTCCAAAATTTGTAAAATAAATTTCGGTTATATCTCCTAAAACAAGCAAATCACTGTCAATGTAAAGCATTCTTTTTAATTTAGGAAAAATTCTTGGACCAAAAATCCTGTAACAAATTGCTTCAGAGTAATATGCGCCTGGCTTAAAATTAAGATAATCAGAAGCAATTATTTCCTTGAAAAAAATCCTTGCTTTTCTTGGTTCAACTGATTCTCTTAGTTTTGATTTGTTTTCCTCAGAAAGCTTTCCTTTTCCGTGAATAACATAAATATCAATATCTTTTGCGCGGGAACAATTTTCGAGAAGAGAAATCAGGGTTATTCCGCAAGGCATTGTGTACTTATCATCAATACCAACAACAACATTCATTCGTTCCATACAAGACACCAATTTATTTTGATAATACCTTTTTAACTATTTTTGAAAATACTCTCGGAAAATTAAATGATTCAAGGAACATGAAAAAAAGAAATTTTGTTTCTCTGAACAAAAACAAGCTTCCCCAAAAAGTGAAACCAAAACATATAAAGGTTGCAATCGCTGCTCCTGCTAAACCAAAAAAATATACAAAAACTATTGAGAGGATTACGTTCATGACCGCGCCAAGCACTGATCTTATCAGGGTTAGTTTTCCAAAGTCTTTAATCACAAGGTGATTGTTAGCTGCAATACCGAAGAAAATGAATATACTTGAAAGCATGTATATGGCAAATATAGGGACTACGGAAGCATATTCAATTCCATATAAGAAAACAATTACCGGGTAAGAAAGCAGAATTGAAACTATTATCAGAATTATTGAGGAAAGAGTGAGAAAATCAAAAAAATCCTGTAATTTTTCCTTGTATTTTGAAAAATTATCTTTGTCAAGATTTACAAGCTTTGGAAAAACTGATGTAGAGATTGCTGCAGGAATAAAATAAAAAAATTCGCTTAATTTCACGGCTACTGCATAAAAACCAACTGCAGCAACAGGAAGCATGTAACCAACAACAATTTGGTCTGCATGCATGTAAACAACTGTTCCAAGGCCGGCAAGCATGAAAGGAAGCCCACTGAAAACTAATTTTTTCCCTATTTCCAAATCAAATTTGAGTTTGATGCCTGAGTAATTCCTGAAAAACATTGTGCAAAGCAAAATTGCACTTAACAAGGACTCAAAAAGTGAAACGATGATAAAGAAAATTACTGAAAATCCAAATATTAGTAAAATAATTTTTAAAACGGTTGTAATCATTAAAACAATCTGACCTGTAATAATGCTAAATTTTGATTTTAAATCAGAATCAAACAGCTGGCATAGAACATTAGAAGAATCAAAGATTAGTGAAAGAGAAAAAATCATTGACATTAAGAGTATAGTAAACTCAATGTTTGTGAAATACAAAAAAACAAATAATGCTGCAACAGAGATACCAGCTGAAATTAATCTTAACCCTATTGAGGTGCCAAGAAAAACTCCTCTTTTGTCAGGATACTTGACAAATTCTCTTGTGAGGATACTGCCCAAACCCATGGCGGCAATAGGGCTTATTAGGCCGACTATGGCGATTGCAAAACTAAATTCTCCAAAACTCATTGGGCCTAACTGGCGAACAATGAATATGCCGACAAGTAAACTAATTAAGAGACGGGAAAACTTGTCAAAATAAAGCCACCAGGTGTTCTTAATTACCTTTACCAAATGAGGTCTGTCTTTTAGAGAGGAACGAATCTTCTTAATCAATCTGATTACCAACTAAATTGTTGTTTTGGATAGTATAAATAGGTTTTGATACAAAATAAAAGGGCAGGCTAGATTTTTGAATGATTTTCTTCAAACCATTTAACTGTTTCTATCAAGCCTTCCCTAAACTGGGTTTTTGCTTTGAAACCAAATTCTTTTTCAGCAAGAGAAACATCCAAACATCTTCTTGGCTGACCATTTGGTTTGGATTTATCCCAAATTATTTCCCCTTTGTAATTCATTAAATCGCAAAGAAGGGTTACAAGGTCTTTAATTGTTATTTCCATTCCAGCCCCCAAATTAATGGGATCAGTTTTGTTGCAAAATTTTGTTGCAAGAACAATTCCCCGGGCAGCATCTTTTACATAAAGGAATTCACGTGAAGCAGAACCATCCCCCCATACAGTGATTGAAGAAGAATTGTTTTGCTTTGCTTCATGAATTTTTCTTATAAGCGCAGGAATCACGTGACTGGATTCTGGATTAAAATTATCTCGGGGGCCATACAAATTTACAGGAAGCAAATAAATTCCATTAAACCCATATTGTTGTTTATATGCTTGGAGTTGAACTAAAAGCATTTTTTTTGCTAAACCATAAGGGGCATTTGTTTCTTCAGGATAACCACTCCATAAATCTTTTTCCTTAAAAGGAACTGGAGTGAATTTTGGATAAGCACAAATAGTTCCAATTGCAACAAATTTTTCCACATTATTTAATCTGGCTTGATCAATTAACTGGACACCCATCATTAAATTATCATAAAAGAATTCACCAGGTCTTGCCATGTTGGCGCCTATGCCTCCAACTATCCCCGCAAGGTGGATAATTATATCAGATTCTTTAGCAACTTTTTTGCACATTTCCAAATCAACTAAATCATATTCTTCTGAACGTGGGATAAATATATTTTTTGCACCCTGCTTTCTAAGTTCATCAACAACAAATGAACCCAAAAATCCAGAACCACCAGTAACTGTAATTCTTTTTGATGAAAGATTCAGATCATTTAGAGTACTTGACATAAAATAAGCTCTGCTGTTTGCATTTAAATGCTTTATAGGACAAAAATAGTATTGGTGACTTGTAATGAAATATATTCTTTCTCCTGATACTTTTGAGGTTAAAGAGATATTTAATCCCCAATTGATTTCCAAGGGTCTGAATGTTTATTACTTGGTTGAAAAAAAAGGTTTAAGCCACAAACAATTATTAAAGCGGCTTCCAAAAGATGCTTACTTCTGCGGAGTAAAAGACAGGAATGCTACAACAAAACAATGGATGTCAAGCCAGCAAGTTATTAGTGATATTAATGAAAAGAATTTGAAACTAAAACTAGTTGGGTACAGTGATAAAAAGATTTACATAGGGTTGCACAAAGGAAATGCTTTTACTGTGAAAGTTGAGTTTAGCAGGGAAGAAAGTGCTGAAATAAAAAACTTTAAAGCAAAGAATGAATATGTGTGCAATTATTTCGGGGAACAAAGATTCAGCGAAAATACTATTGAGATATGCAAAGCTCTTGAAGAAAAAAATTATGAAAAAGCGTTGAAACTATTTTTAACAAAGAAAGGCAAATTTGATTCTGATAAAAGCAGGGCAATGAAAAAAATTATTGAAGAAAACTGGGGCAACTGGAAAAGAATTCTTGAGGATGAAGAAATTAAGGGAACCGGAAAAGTAGTTTTATTTGAATACTTAGAAAAAAATCCAAGCAATTTTGAAAATGCTTTTTTGCATACTGAAGAAAAAAGCACTAAAACGTTAATTAAAGCGGCGCAAGCGCTGAGATTTAACAAAGAATTAAATAAATTGGCTGAAAAGAAAAAACCTAACAATATTAAAGCACAAATTGCTGGACTTAGTCTCTTAATAGGCGCTTCAAAAGCGTTTCCACGAAAAATAACCATTAATCCGACTGAATTTGAGAAAAAATTCAGGAAAAGCGATTTAGAAAGAAGGACTTTTTTTACTGCGGACAAATTTAGGGCAAAACTAATTAAAGGAAATGAATTTGAAATTAGTTTTGAACTTGGAAGGGGAATATACGCAACCGTTTTCCTAAAATACCTAGAAGCTTGGCTAAAAAACAAGATTAATAAAGGCTAATACTCTAATAATTAAAACAACAAGTGTGGTTTAATTGGATTTCAAAATAGCAATAATCATATTTTCTTTTCTTTTTCTAGCAATGAATGCTTGTTCTGCCTCCACAATAAATGATTTTAATATAAATAATAATGCCTCAATAACCAACAGCACCTCCGCAACTTTGTATATTGATTTAGCCGCAGATACTAATTGTGAAATGTGTTATTCTGAAACCAATGACCAAAGTGCTTGCACTGAGAAAGTGGCATGCGAATCAGGAACAGAATCTTTTACCTTATCCTCGACCAATGATTCAAAAACAATTTATTTATTTTTGTATGACAATTCAGTTTTCACAATAGATGCCAATGATTCAATAACTTTGGATACTAATGCTCCTGTAGTTACAATAGTAAGTAATGTTGTATCTGATGGCAATTATTATTCATACACTCCTGACCCAATTATAATTAAAGTAGATGATAGCAGTGGAGTGGATTACAACGGATTTACTTTTTCTCAAGAGGAGTATGATTTTAACTTTACGGGCAGCTCAACTGCATTAATAGCAACACTGGATTTAAATGTTCTCATAAGCGGGGAATACACAATCACTTATGATGTAAATGATATTGCAGGAAACAGGACAACTGACAGCATTGAATGGATAATAGATACAAATGCCCCTGTCACTGCACGAAAATCTTCTTCAATCTTCTGGACTAACAACTTGTTCCCAGATATTAAGATTACTGATTATATTGATATGAACCATCCCCAATATGCATTAAGCAGTTCTAATGCGGACATAAACTTAAAATGCAACTCAAACTCAGGCACATGGAAGAAAATAAGCTATACCACAAGCACAGATGATTTCAATATTGGGGGTACAGCTTATGACTGTAATGGACAACAAGGTTACAAAAAAGTATTTGTAAAGGTCAGGGATGCTGCGTGGAACTGGAGTAATGATTCAAATTTTATAGTAGGATATGATATTACCGCACCAGTTGCTCCAACGGATTTTAGTGTAACAGCAGGAAATGCAAAAGGAACATTAACATGGGTGGCACCTACAGCGGATGATTTTTCAGGAAACAAAGGATACAAAATTTACAAGAAAACAGGGAGCGGAAATTTTGTCTCACATGAAACAATAACAACTGTATCTACCCTGACTAAAGACCTTAACCTGACAAATGGAACTACATATTGCTTCAAAATGAGTACTTATGATAATGCAGGAAATGAAAGCTCACAGACAAGCGAACAATGCATTACACCTGAAACAGCTACTGCTACTATTAGCGTTAAAAAAGACGGGTCAAATGCTGAATATGCAAAAAACGGGGATGTACTAGCTATTGCATGTACTTATTCTTCAAGCACAACTGGCGCAAAAATGTATTGGGCATACTACAATCCCAATGTAACCAGCCAAGTGTTAGAAGAAAGCTCATCAAGTGTTACCACGCTAAGTGATAATATTACAATAAGTACAGGAACAAACAAATACGAAAAAATCGGGTTCAGGTGTGAAGCGACAGGGTCATCAGGATCAGGAACAAAATATGTAATACTTGACAATAATGCTCCAAGCGTTTCATGGATTGATACGAATAATAATTTAATAGGAGTAAAAAGAATAACTGTTTCAGCAACAGATGACAAGGCGCTTGATAAAGTTGATTTCAATTTTGAAAAAGCAATTTACAGCGCAAGCAAAGATACAAATAATACAAAAAACTATTACATTGATTTAAACACAATAAAATTTGAAAACGGGGCATACAAAATAAAAGCAATTGCTTATGACAAAGCAGGAAGCAAAGCTGAAATAGAGAAAACGATTACTATAGATAATGTTGTTACTGTAAAGCAAAAAGCACAAAAAATGATTAATACTGCAAAAGAAAAACAAAAAATAGCAAATGATTTGATCAATTACTTCAAAAGGGAATCTGTTGCCCTACCACAAGATTTGAATACAAAAAAACAAAACGCTGATAACCTGCTAAAAGCAGCAGAAACTGATTTGAATACAAAACCAGAAACCGCGCTTGATGAATCAACTCAATCAGTTGCATTATATGAAGAGTTCAATAAAAACGCAAAAATAGATACAAACCAAACAAAGACATATGTTTATGATTCTAATTTACTAGCTGAAAAATTAATCCAACTTGGGTTTAATGAACAACAGGCAAAAGATACTAAAGAAAGAATAGATAATTCAGGGATTGAAAGAAAACTAATACTGGTAAAAGTAGGGGATACAAACAAAAGCCAAGCAAAAATAGAAATAAGTTTCACAAATGATATGAACTATGATACGGTAAAGATAATTGAAATAATTCCTAAAGAGTTTATTGATAATGCAAAAAAGATTTTCTCTGATTTTAATTTCCGGATAATACAAGAAGACCCAATAATTGAATTCACTATACCTGTACAAAAAGGGGCAAAAGCAACTATTAGTTATGGAATAGGAGAAATAACTTCAGAGCAGGAAAACAAATTAATGCAGGAAAATTTAATTGCAAAATTCAGCAGCCCGCCAATAATTTTAGACAAGAATATGACAACAGAACAAGTAATCGGCAACGCATTATTTCCAACACAATTATTAATTATTGCAATAGTAATACTAATAATAGTTATAATAATAGCAATTATTTTCTTTGTTAAGTTCTCTAACCCAGGACACGGTTTTGGAGGAGAAAAAACCATTGCAGAACACATAATTCCAGAAGCTCCTAAAACAGAACCAGAACAACCTAAATGGTCCGCACCATAAAAAATTTATCTAAATTATAGCAGAAGCTATTTATACTTAATTTCTCTAAAAATTAGTGAAGAATATGAATACAGTGGCAATTATAGGAGCAGGACCCGCAGGGTTACAAACCGCACTTAAACTCAAAGAAGAAGGATTTGATTCAACTATTTTTGAAGAACACGAAACAATAGGATTGCCTGAACATTGCTCAGGATTAATATCAAAAAAAGGGGTTCATGAATTAGGATTAAATTTAAGTGATTCCCTTCAAAATGAAATAAAAGGGGCTAGAATTTATTCTCCTTCAGGACACTCAATTGAAGTAAAAAAACATGAAACAGTTGCTTATGTCGTTGATAGAAAAAAATTTGACCAAATCTTATTAAGAAGAGCAAGGCTATTAGGAATTCACGTAGCAACGGACACAAAACTGATTGATGTAAGAAAAAACACTTTATTTGTACAAAGCAACGGAAGAGGAGAATTAAGAAAAGCAGAAATTATTATTGGAGCGGATGGAGTAAATTCAACGGTAAGGCACCTAATTGGATTAGAAACCTCAAAAGAAAATTTTATTCACACCATACAGGCAACTTGTTCGGGAAATTTTGATGACAAAATGGTGCAGGTTCACTTAGGAGATTATGCAAAAGGATTCTTTGCATGGGTAATACCTATAAGCAAAGAAAGAGCAAAAATTGGTTTAGGAAGTGTACTTGGAGAAGATGTATCAGAAAATTTAAAGAAATTTATTTCAATAAAAGTCCCAGGAGCAAGACCCCAGAAATATGATTCAGCCCTAATTCCATACGGCCCACCACTAACAGGAATAACAAAAGAAAACATGGCTATTGTTGGGGATTCGGCATTCCACACAAAAGCAACAACCGGAGGAGGAGTAATCTTTGGAATGAAAGCAGGAAACATTTTAGGCGAAACACTTGCTGATATGTTCAAGAGAAAAGCAACTCTAAAAGATTATGAAAAAAGAATGGAACCATTAAACAATGAACTGAAAATGCATTGGAAAATCAGGAAATATGCTAATTCATTAAATAATCAGGAAATAGATGAATTATTTTTAAAACTGAAAAACAAAGGAATTGAGGATTTTTTGGAAAAAGAAGGAAACATGGATGAACCAAGCAAATTCATAGGAAAACTAGCAACCAACCCAAAATACTTATTCATGACAGGAACAATACTAAAGTTCTTGAGAAGCTGACAAATGTAAAGAACTATTTGCCAAAAAAATTGGCTTTAGACACCCGCTTAAAAAACTTGCGCTGGCTAATTTTCTTAATAGCCCCTTCGTCTAGTGGCCAAAGAAATTCAGGCACAAAATGTGTTAACTTGATTTCTGCCAAAAGGATGCAAGCCTCTGGCTTTCATCGCAAAAGACGAGTATTAAGCGACTGAAAGAAGCTAGCTTGAGACCCCAGTCCGAATCTGGGAGGGGCTATTAATTTTTTGGGATATATACAGCTCCGCTTATTGGACTGTTAAACATAACTAATTTTAAATGCTTTTTAACCAAGAAATATGTATGATTACAAACAAAAAGCAGGTGCAGTACATTATTGACTTGGCACAGAATGAAATAAGTAATACTAGTTTACCTACAGTTAATCTTTTGATAGTTTTTTTTATGGGGGTCGTCACAATCATAGTTTCAAGTTCTTTTATCGAATCGATTACTAAACAATTGTCTGACCAAAGTGTGCCTTTGATTAATAAAATTATTTTAGCTACTGGTTTTGTTATCCCTTCACTTATTTTAATAGCGATTGTCCTTTGGGCTTTTTGGGTTGTTATTAATCGTCTTTCACTCAACCACGATGCATTATCAAAGTTAATTCAGAATGGTACACGACTTAAATACAAAAAGAAAATAAGTATTCAAGAAGGAGCAGACTTTTATTGTCAAACAAAAAAAGCTTTTTCAAGTAACAAGCGTGGATTTTTAGGAAATAAACTTGATATTCTTTCTGAAATAAAAGATGCTAAAAGGGAATAAACATTTCTTATTTTTGCCATTCCTTAATTCTATCTTTTATTTTAAATAGGATATCATCACTAAACCATCTTTTGAAGTGCAATTCATCCGCCTCAATGTTACGAAGTATTTCTTTTGGGTGTTTAAGCTTCCCAAGTTTTTCACTTTTAGCTGTTTCTATAAAATGCCTTGTTTGGTTGGTATGAGTTGAACCAGTGCTAAATCCTATGTTTTTTACTAATTCGGTTCTAGGTCGAATACACAATCCGTTGTTTATCCAAATCGAATATAACCATTGATAGTCCCATGTGTTTGGTGGTTCTTTTCTAATTCTATCAAATGTCTCATTAAATTTTTTTTCTTCTTCATTGCTATCATAATTTGTGGGATTTGTATTTTCTAATTGAAGTCTATATTTTTTCCAAGCTCGTCTCCATGTTGCCCAGCCCCAAATAGGCGCATATTTGGAAAAGTAATAGCTCTCTTTTATTTTTAATCCTCCATTTTGTAAAAAATAGTTTCCGCTTATTTGCATAATGTTTTTATTATTTCTAAATTTTCCTAACAGTTCTTCACAAAAATAGAAAAAGTCTTTTCTTGGCAAACAGTCATCTTCTAGAATTATGCCTTCTTTTTCTTTTGTAAAAAACCATGTTATTGCTTTTGAAACTCCAACCCTACAACCCAAATTCTTTTTTGAATATTTCTTTATTACCTTTCCTTGCCAAGGTAATTCATCAATTATTTTCCTTGTTTCTTTGACTGATTGTAAATCTTTTTCATTTCTTGACCCATCAGCAAAAACATATACTTTGGATGGATTTATCTTCAGTATTGCTTTTGCTACAGCTTTTGTAGTTTCTGGCCTTTTATAAATTATTAAAAGAATTGGTGTATTGAAACTCAATTTATCCCCTTTTCTTTATTATTCTTGCGGGGTTGCCGACTGCTGTACAGTTGTCAGGTATATTTTCTAAAACTACTGAATTAGCGCCTATGATGACGTTGTTTCCAATTGTGAGGTCTCCAACTAAGCAAGCGCCTGAACAGATTGTTACATTGTTGCCTATTGTCATTTTTGACTCTATGTCAGTCCATCGTCTTCCTATGGAAACATTTTGGTAGATTATACAATTTTTCCCAAATGTAATATCTTCGCCTATGCTTATGCCAAATGGATGAACTATTCTTGTGCTTTTTGGTAAATTGCTTCTTATACTACAGCAAAGTATGAGACTTATTATATCTCTTTTTCTAAGTTGATACATTATTTGTACCCCCAGCCACCTCTACCTTCGCAGTAGTATTTGTGGGTTTCAAACTCGCTTTTTTCTTCTTTGGTTTTTACTCGAAAGTAATGCCCACAGCAATTACACTTTTCTTTGTCTTTATTTTTTATTTTTTGAATCCAGTTATCGGCTATCACTAATACATTTTTTCTAGATTTTTTGTTCTGTTTGCTCATGCTACAAATTGGTGGCATTTCAGTATATAAAACTTGCTACAAATTAATATCATGAGTAGGAAGACAGGCTTAGAAATTAAAAAGTCAATAATTCGTCAGCTCAAAAAGAAAGAGTGCTCTCTCCGAGAACTAGAAACCAAAGTGAATACAAATTATCTTACTATAAGGACACATTGCAAAGAACTACAATTTTTTGGGTTCATAGAAATAAAGCAGGTTCAAATGAACAAAAGAAATGGTAGACCATACACAAACGTTAATCTAACAACCAATGGGAAAATGCTTTCTGTATGAGCAATTTAGGGGATTAGTTACAATTAATTCAAAGCATCTCGGCTTAACGTCTTTTTCGTACCATAATTAAGCCAGACGTCTATTCTTTCAATAAACTTTTTTGCTCCGCTTGGTCTTAATTTAAGTGTGTAAGTTTCGGTTCTGATAAAACCTTTTTTAAATAAGTTATGTCATATAATCCAATACATAGCGCTGTATATATCTCGCTATTTTTTTCTAATCAAATTTTTTAACAAATTATTAACAAAATCAAGTGAAGCATCATTAAAGAGAATCACATCAAAATGTTTCTTGAATTCTTCTAACTGAGCAGGATTATTTTCCTCAAGAAAACCAATTCTTATTATTTCATCATAAGTAATCTGGCCAACCATTTTCAGGTCCCCGAGCGAATCCCCCATAAGGATTATGTTTTTCCGTGAAGCGATTTTTGAAAAATGAGGAGTACCTTTTATTTGGGATTCATCTTTATTGAAAACATGAATTATTTTTCCCTTATACCCAATGGCTTTCCCTTCTTTATTAAAATCAAAATAATTAGATATCACATGAATATTATCAGTGAAAAGATTGTATTTCTCCAGCACACCTTCAATTACGTCGCCCAAAGCAGAGGAAAGGATTAGCACAGGAATTTTTTCTGAATAAAGGATTCTAAAAAAACTCCTGAATCCTTTACGCATGTATCTGGATTGAATAAGGGTAACTTCATTAACCAGTTTTTTTGTCATGCCGTGTTTAACAATTATTTTTAAGTGCTTTGACCACCATTCTTCCATTAAAGGAATTTTTTTCTCCATTGGAATATTATGGTCAGCCTCAATAGGACGGTACTTGTCAAACAAAGCAAAGGATTTCTTTGTGTATTCTTCCCCAAGAAGATTATTTTGCCTTATCTGTGAAATTGCAGTATTTACTTTTTCGCCCTTATAAAAACCAACTGTGAGAGTCCTATCAAAATCAGTAACTATTTGGATAGAGTTTGGCCCATCTTGAAAAAATTTTTTCTTCTTGAGTTCAAATTCAGGAGGATGAACTATAAGCACATCATGCATAAAAATGATTAAACACTATTTCCCAAATCTTCTTTCCCTGTTATCAAAATCGGTTATTACTTTATCAATATCTTGTTCTGTGAGTGCCGGCCAGTATTTGTCAATAAAGGCTAATTCAGAATAAGAGGATTGATAAGTTAGGAAACCTGAGAGACGCTGCTCATTAGAGGTTCGAACAATTAAATCAGGGGCTTTAAAGTCTGCATACAAATATTTGCGGAAAGTTTCCTGATTAAGTGAGTCTGGAGAAACTTTTCCTTCAGCCACTTCTTCAGCAAATTTTTTTGTAGCATCAATTATTTCTGCTTGGCCATCATAACCAAGAGCAAGGTTAATTGTTTTTGAATTAAACTGGGAAGTGTATTCCTCTGTTTCAGCCATTTTTTTCTGTAAATTCTTGGGAAACACTTCCTTACGGCCAATAAAATTAATCTTAATGCCTTGTTCTGGAATGAATTTATGTTCTTTTACCTTATCAAGTTCTTTCTCAAAAATCCTCATCAATATATTTAACTCTGTTTTTGATCTCTCAAAATTCTTTAAAGAAAAGGTATAGAAAGTGCCTGTGGTAATGGAAGGGTATTTTGAAAGCCATTGCAATACATCCCACGCTTTTCCAGTGCCAAGAGAATAGCTTTCAGCAAGAGAAATACCTGCCTGCTTAGCATAACGCCTATTCCCATCAGGAATGAATGCTATTGATTCAATCATAAAAACTACTTAAGTAAAAAAGGGTTGTTTTGTTTAAAAAACATTCTGGGACAAAAGCATTCGATGAATGTACCAGGAAAGGAGAGTTAAGAAAAAAGAAAGGTTTTAAACAAGTAAGCTGAAGAGTTGTTTTACAGGTGGTTGGATGGAGTTTGTAAAAGCAAAAGAAATACTCAAAGTAATAGAAAAACTTGATCCTGAATCAAATAAAACTATTCTTGAAGCGCTAAAAATTGCCCAGCATATAGAGGAAATGAGCAAAGAGCTTTACAAAAACGAAACAATAAGAACAAAGGGCACTGAACTGGAGAAATTTTTTGTTTTCCTGGTAAAAGAGGAAGAAATGCACTTGGCAAAAATACTTGAGTTGCAAAAAAATATTAATAAAAAAGAGCTTAAAAAAATTTCTTTTTCAAAAAACCTTGCCCCTGAAATACATTCTATCCCAATAGGGCAGAATGAAATGACTTCAATACTTTACAGTTTGTGGAGAGAGAAAAAAGCTGTTGAGTTTTATTCTTCAGCTGCTGAAAAAACTAAAGGAACAGTAAGTATTTTCTTTAAAGAATTAGCTAATTTTGAAAAAAAACATGTGGCTTTGTTTGAAGAACTTGTCGAAGGAATGCAAAACACTAGAGAACTTATAATGGGCTAGTAATTTAGGCATATAATTAGGTGATTAAATGAAAAAGCCTTACATTTGTGTTCCAAAAAGTGCAATAAAACCCAAAATAAAGAAAGCGCTTGAAGAATTTAAAAAGAATTTTGAATCAAAGGAAAAGATTTTTGAAGAACTTTGTTTTTGTATTCTTACTCCGCAAAGTTCAGCAAAACAAGCAATAAAAACAATAAACCTTTTGAAAGAACATCATTTGTTGGACAAAGGTTTGGCGGCACAAAAAGAAAAATTTTCAAAAAATGTCAGGTTCTACAGAACAAAAGCACTTAGATTGGAAAAAATTCAGCAAAAGTTTCCTGCGAGGAAAATAAAAAAAATTCTTATTGAAAATGGGCTTCCAAAAGAGCCATTAAAATGCAGGGAATTTCTTCTGAAAGAAATTAATGGTTATGGAATGAAAGAAGCATCGCATTTTTTGAGAAACATAGGGTTTGGAGAAAACATCGCGATACTTGACAGGCATATTTTGAAAAATCTTTCAAAATGTGGGGTAATAAGAGAGGTTCCAAAAACGATTACAAAAAACAAATACTTGGAAATAGAGGAAAAAATGAGAATGTTTTGCAAAAAACACAAAATAAATTTTGCGGAGCTTGATTTGATTTTTTGGAGCAATGAAACAGGAGAGGTGCTGAAATAAAACAAATGCAAAACAGCCCCCCAAACAGGGCAGTAAAAGTTTTAATACAACAAAGCCCCTAATAAACGCATGGATGAAGAAGAACCAAACCCATTAATGCAGGATATCAGGCATGGAATCAAAAGCAATTCTAATCAGCAATCGGTTGAAAAGACAAAAGAAGAAATGGCCAAAATCATACTAGAGCTTAAACAAAAAATGATTGAAATTGACAAGATTACTAATGAACTTGAAGAAAAAAGGAATGAATTGGACAAAAATTCTCCAAAAAAAACTGAGAGAATCCTTCAGGAAATAAAGGTGCCCCCATTGGAATTATTAAAATGAAAATCTTGTTCAACACAACTAATTTATTTTTAGTTTTATCAAATTCAGGCAAAAAAAGTGCCAAAATATAATTTGGGTGAAGAAAAAATGCTTAAATCAGGAAAAAAAATTCTAATGAAAAAAGTAAAGTTTACTTTAAATAGCTGGGAGAGAACAAAAGGACTCATGTTTGAAGAAAAAAAAGATTTCAATTACGCATTAGTATTTGAGTTTCCAAGAGAAAGCAGAATAGGAACTTCACTGCACATGATTTTTGTTTTCTTTCCTATTGATGTCCTGTTTTTGGATAAAGAAAAAAGAATAGTGGATAAAGCCACTTTGCGCCCGTTCATACCAAATTATACTCCTAAGAAAGCAGCAAAATATGTAATTGAAATGCCAATAGGGAAAGCAAAATCGGTCAAAATTGGGCAAAAAATTGATTGGTAAGAAAAAATTTCTAAAAGAAGAAAAGAAAGCTAAAAACAGGTGCTTTCTTTTCCTCCTTTGCCTTTTCTTGCCTTTACCTATTAAGAAATCGGGGTGATAACCCGAGGAATAATATGGCCAAACTTATATAAAAAACCAACTGGTTTAGAAAACAAACCTTGCCAAGGGTTAAAACCAGTTAGAACAGGCAAAAAATGAATTTTAACGCATTCTAGGGCTGATTTTATTAATGGTAGAAAGTTTACTTTTCATCTAATTTTGAGCTTTTTTGACCCAAAATTAAGCTAAAACAAGATTAGGCAATTGACGAACTTTTCAAAATGTTTTTAAGAGAAGGAAAGAAACTATCAAACATGAGTACTGAAATAGGGTTTGAATTTACACCAATAGAGTACTCAAAAAAACTTAGTGAATGCGAGAGCGGATTAATAGTTGCCCAAAAAGACCAAAGAATGCTTTTAGTTAAAGCCCCTGACATTAGCGAAAAAGAAAAAAAGTTTTTTGTATCAGTACTTGAAGAATTAAAAAAATCAACAAAATCAATTCAAACAAAAGCTGATGTCTATTTTTTCCTAAAAGAGCATTGCTTGGAAAATATGGTGCTGTTAAACAAAGAACAAAGGGAAAAAATACTAATTCTGCTTGAATGGGAATCACTAGGAGAGAGTATTTTAACACCACTAATCAAGGACCCTGAATTTGAAGAAATAGTAATTAATGGCCCTAAAAAACCCGTAATGGTTTATCATCAGACATTTGGCTGGTTGACAACAAATGCTTGTATTAATGATGAAGACAAAATTAGAACAATAATAAATAAAATGGCTGCTCCGCTAGGCAGACAATTAAGCTACCACTGCCCCATAATGAATGCGGTACTTAAAGATGGATCAAGACTTAACGCTTCAATGAATCCCATAGCTTTTACAGGGATAAACGCAACTATAAGAAAATTCAAGGAAAATCCCCTAACTCCAGTAGATATCATAGGTTATGGGACGATAAGCAAAGAAGCCATGGCTTTTTTGTGGTCAGCAATGCAAACAAGCTGTTCAATATTAATATGTGGAAACACTGGTTCAGGAAAAACAACTACACTTAATGCATTATTCTGTTTTCTTCCAAAAGAAGAAAGAATAATTTCTGCCGAAGAAACCCCTGAACTTTTGCTTCCTCAAAACCATGTAATAAAATTAAACACAGCAGAACAATTGAATATTACACTGAATTCATTAATTGATAATACTTTTAGGATGAGACCTGACAGAGTAATTGTAGGGGAAATAAGAAACAAAGAAGAGGCACAAGCATTTGTGAATACAATGCTTGCTGGGCAGGCAAGAGGATCATATGCTACTTTCCACGCTGAAAGCGCTGAAGAGGCAATACAAAGGCTTATTTCTTTTGGAATTGAAGAAAGAACTCTTGCATCCCTTGATTTAATTGTAGTGCAAAAAAGGTTAAGCAAAGTTGAAAAAACAGGATTAAGGAGAGAAGAGAGAAAAATTGTTGAAATATGTGAAATTGAGAAAAAAAAGAAAGGAATACAAGCGAAAAAACTTTTTAATTATTCATATGAAAAGAAAATAATTGAAAAAATAAATGTTTCTGAGAGAGTAATGGAAAAAATTATGAGAACTTTTTCTTGTAGCAAAAAAGAAGCCCTTGAAATTGAAAAGAAGAGAGAAATACTTCTTGAAAAAATGAAGGGAATCGTGAAGTTCAAAGAATTTTTTGAACTAGCTGAAAGAGAAATGGAATAAATAAAAAATAAGGCAAGTGAGGAAATGAAAAATGAAAAAATAAAGGAAATTTTAAAAAAAACAGGAAAAGTATCAAAAATTTCTTTTTTAGAAGGATTATTGAAAAGAAAAGCTCAAATGAGGGAAAAGGAATTAAACAAACACAAATCTAGTTCATTGAAACTAAGCATCTTTCTGGGATTATTTGCATGGCTTTTCATAGGAGTTATGCTGAAGAACATTATCCTTTCAGCAGGAATTGCCTTGATTATAGCAATTATTATTTTTGTTTTGCTAATTCAATTTCCAATTGCTAAGAAAAAAGCTTATTCAAAAAGGGTTGAAGCTGATTTGCCCTTGTTTCTTTTAAGATTGGCAACTGAAATAAAAATAGGGAAAAGTTTTCCTAAAGCCATTAATGATTCCTGCAAAGAAGAAGGTTTTGCATCAAAAGAATTCAAAATTATACTAAATGATATGCAAAAAGGGGCGAGTTTTCAGGAAGCATTGCAGGGAATGAATGAAAGAATTGATTCAGTCAATATTAGGAGAGCCTGCAGTAACTTAAGCAATCTAAGCATCCAGGGAACAAAAGATGTTTCAGGATTAAAAAAACTCTCGCAAGAATTATTATTGAAACAAAGAATTGAGAGCAAAGAATTTTCCGGAAAAATGGTTATTTATGCACTGGTGTTTATTGCTGTATCTGCAATAGTTCCCGCAATGTTTCAGAGCTTCACACTAATAGGCTCTTATTTCATGAAACTTTCTTTTACAGCACAACAGATATTTTTCATATGTGTAATTTTATTCCCATTAATTGATTTGGGAATTTTAATGGTGATTGATTCAAAAACACCCTTATTTTTGAAACAATGAATGTGATAAAATGGATTCAATATTGCTATTGGAAAACATAATAAAAATGTTTGTGAAAGATACAAAAATAAAAAACTTTGAGTCAAAATTATTGCTAAATAACTCAAAAATGAAAAACTTTAAAGGATTCTTGAAATGGGGGATTATTGAAGGAATTTTTTCAATGATAATAACAATGATTTTGATTTCTCAAATACTTCAAATACAATCAAAATTAGAGCTTTTCTTTCTTATCTCAATCATAGCTTTCTTCACTCCTTTATTTATGAGTTATCTTTTTCATGATGTTTTATTTGAAAAAAGGAAAAGAGAGAAAGAAGAATTGCTTAGTGATTTGCTTTTAGAGGCAAGTATTTTTTGCGATGAATCCTCAGCGACCCAAACAATAAAACGCCTCTCAGAACAGGATTTTCCATTGCTGAAAGAGGATTTTAAACGCGCATACACAGAAATAACCAACGGAGCAAGCATTGAAGAGGCACTTTTGCATGTAAAGGAACTTAATCAAAGCAAAACTTATTCAAGGGTAATTGATTTATTAATTCAAGGGTACAAAAGCGGGGCAAAAATTTCTGAATTACTAAAAGAAACTGCCGAAGATTTGCTTGAAATGAAAGCAATTATAAAAGAAAGGCAGGCAGTAATGCTAGTGACAAAATACACCCTAATAATAGCATCAGGACTCATTGTGCCGGCAATCCTTGGACTAATAATAGGTCTTGTTGCAGGATTAAATTTTAATTCATTAGGCGAATTATCATTTGGATTAAGCACAGAGCAAAGAAAAGCATTATTTGAAACCGCAATTTCTGGGACAACAATTTATGTTTTCGAATATGCCTCAATAAGTTCATTTTTTCTGGCATTACAGGAAGGAAACAAAAAAAATTTTTGGATTTATGCACTTGTCCTCGTGCCATTAGCAGGCATTACTTTCTTTATCTCAAAAAACCTTCACTAAAAAAGCAAGGTTTATTAATAACAAAGATAATTATTGCATGCGTGGTTGAATGCAAGAAAAGGATAAGCTTGTTGAAATAATTGAAACAAAGAATGTTTCGTTGAAAGGATATACTTTTGTTGAAGGTTTTCCTGATTTGGGTTTGGCAGGAACAATAGGTGCAAGGTATTTGGTTGAAAAACTGAAATTTGAGCAAGTAGGTTTTATTGATTCAAATTTCTTTACCCCTATGATTAGGATTCAGAACGGGGTGCCAGTTCATCCTGTAAGGATTTATGTCAGCAAGAAAAATAAGGTTGTTATAGGGCTTGCAGAGCAAATAATTGATAATGCAATCGCTGCTCATTTATCCAAAGAACTTATCGCGTGGATAAAAAAGAAAGGCATTAACAGAGTAATAACCACTTCAGGATTAAGGATTCCTGAAGGACCAAGCGTTTATGCTTTTGCCAGCAATGAAAAATCAAAAAAAATTATTAAAGAAAATAAAATTCAACTAATTGAAAATGGGGTTACATCAGGAGTAACTGCCCTGCTTATGCTTTACCTGAAAGATAACAATATTGAAGCATTCTGTCTTTTAGGGAATGCAAAAAACAGTGCTGATTATAATGCAGCAGCTGAGGTCGTTAAGGCTATTTGCTCTATCACAAAAATAAATATTGATATCAAGCCATTGCTAAACGAAGCAAGAGTTCTTGAGCAAGCTATTCTCAAGCACTTAAAATCTGTTGAGGAAAACAAAACAACTAAACAAGAAATAACTCCAATGTACACTTAACAAATATTTTGATTAGGTTGTGAAAAAAAAGTTTCTGCATTTCTCTTTGCCACAAGTGCAGAGGATTAAATTATTTTTTTCTTCAGTTATAGTATAATCCAATGTAATTTCTTCGCCAGCAAGAATATCTCGTTTTGCGCGAAGCACTACTCGTTGTTGTTCAAGCACAATTTCACTATTTGGATCACACGAGTGATTTACATAGTTAAGCACTTTTTCATCAAACACAAATTTGTTAGTTGCGATACGCGCAGCACCTGGAGTTGGAACTAAACGCAAATCGCCTAACGGAACTAAATAAAATAATTCGTTAGCAGGAATTGCAATGGATGTAAAAATGCCAATTCCATTAATTGGGCTTTCATCTTTTTTTAGAAAATCTTGTTTTGTAAGAAAATCTTCTTTTTCTTTGCAAGGAGTTTCATCAAGAAAAAATTCTTTTTCTGAAAAAGATTTTTTAAAATATTTATCTTTGTGCATACGCTATCTAGGGAAGAATTTATTTAAAGTAGTATTGGTATGGTTAGTGTTTGCGCTTTGCTTTCAAAGTACGCCCGTATGTAAGAGTATAAGCAAGTGAAAGGAAGAGAGTTATAAACAAAATCAATCCACTTATTGTTTCAGGCACTGAAGGCAAACTGAAGCCTGAGCCTTGACCTTGGCCTATATTGAAAGTCATTGGATTGGTTCCTGTTCCTGTTACATTACCATTTTCATCAGAACCAAAGTATGCCCCATTATCTTTGAAGCCTTGGTTTAATGGAATCTGTAAACCGTTTTCAGGGTACCATAACCCTTTTTCAGGGTCATACCAAAATGAACCATTAGGACCTTGTGCTGAAAGCAATGTTTCTTGTGGACCACCGTTGTAAGAAACTTTTGGAACCCCATTCTCTGCACTAAAATCTAGAGTGTGTTCCTGCCCATCAGCAGTTTTGAATCTTATTGTACCATCAGCATCCTGCTTTATTCCCCCTACAATTTCTTTGTCTTCAAGTATTTTCCCAGTGTCCTTATCACGAACCCTAAAATAGTCTTTACATTCACCGGTAGTTGCATCTCTCTTTGAATAAAACTCGTAAATCTTTTTATCAGTGGTGAATTGTGTGAATGGACCTAAATGCTCCATTGAAGTATTGAAATTATCAACTTTTTTTGCTGCTAATTCATCATTAGGGAAAGGAATTGCTTCAAGGTCAATTGCTGGCACAGGGCACTCATTTTCAGGGTCTTTTACTGTTGTAGGATGAGCTAACAAATCTTTTACATCTTTGTTTGTAAGTACGGAGTCTTTGTGCTGGCGGAGCCAAATAACAAGTTCGTTTGTTTCTGGTTTCAAAACTATTGAACCGTGCTCAAAAGTCATTCCAGTAAATTTGCCTGCATCAACACTGTTTTTTGAATCAACAGTTAATTTTGTTTTCCAGAAGCCATCAATTGTTAGTTTTGAATAAGACTCACCCTGTGCTCTTGGAGCAGTGCCTTCAAGGAATATTTTTCCATCTCTAGCAAATATTGAACCATAACTTTCAGTGCCTAATTGTTTCAAGCTTCCAAATACTTGTGTTAATTCATCTCCACTATATTCTATTCCTGTTTGGTCCTTAACTGCTTTTTGTATACAATCAAGTACTTCAGAGTTAAGCACTTTTATTTCTCCATAAGAATTCATTTCAAAAACAATCAGATTATTCATTGGTGCTGCTACTCTATTTAGAGTAACAGGAACAACTTCCGCAGGTATTCTGTTGTCTTGAGCAATCATTCTTGTATGGTCAGCCTTATCATTACCAAGAACTGTTTTTCCATTAATCTTTAATGTGCCATCAGCATAATTTTTTTCAACCGTATTATTGCCATCAGTTGTAACACTTTTCCCTGATGTTCTATAAGCAGCAGGCATTAGGCTGTCTTTGAACCAAACATAAAATATATCTTTACCCATTAAGGTTCCTGAAGAAGGAGCCATTAATTCAACACTTGCTTGTAAAATATTTGCTTGAGTTGCTTTATCCTTAAATTCATTAAATTGATTCTTTATTTCATCCATCGATTTTTCAACAGGGTTGTGTATATCCGCATTTACTTTCTCTGCTTGTGTTTGTACTTCATCTTGTTTTGCCTTTGCAAAATCATTAAGCTTATCACTCATATCAGATATGGCATTTGTTACTGTTTCATTTGAAAGAGATTCCTTTGATTTGGTTTTTGTTGCTTCTTTTTCTGCAGGAGCAAAAAAGTGTACATAATACCCTTCTTTATCATCAATACAATCCTGCAAGTCACGCCCTATAGTCATCTGTAAAGTAAAGCTTGCGATTAATCCTGGGCCAAAGCCTGCTATATAAGCAAGACTCTCAATTCCTTCCCTTATTGCTCCTGCTGAAGTTCCTGCCCAACCCAAATGATATTCATTTAATTTCTGTTCACAAGTTAAATCATTGCTTGCTGCATCAGTAATATTTATTTGTTCACCCTCAATCTGGCCTGTTTTTCCTTGTAAATCAGAATGATGAGTGTAAGAGATAAGAGTTGTGCCTGTTTTTTGTTTTGTTTCTGCACTATTTGCCTCAATCAAAAAAGCCTGCATGTTTACTCTTGAATTAAATCCATTTAGTATCAAGTATTCATTCATATATTTTAGAGGAGCAACACAACCAGAACAATTCTCATTGTGAGAATAAAATGCTACTTCTCCAACTGTATCACGCATTGAACCGGCACCTTCAAAGAATCCTCCTGAAACTTTTGAAATACCATCTTTAACAAACTGGTTTGTTCCTGCAGCCATTTCAATTATTTTGTTCCAAACAAGAGGCAAAGAATTAAAGGCTCTTTTGAACATGTCACCCTGATCAGAGCCTTCATTAACAAAGAAATCAATGTAAGAGTCATTGTATATTTTGTCAACTCCTTGCGATATTGTTAAAGTTGACCATGTATCAGGAAGCATGTAAGCTGAAAAGTCTTCGTTGCCAAAACCTTTCTTTGCATTCCAATAAGCGATTGGAAGAACAGTTCCTTTGTATATTCCTGTTACAGGATTTTTGTAATAAGCCTTAATCATGTCTCCTTCAGCAGCAAATTGTTGGTCAAGCAAGCTTGTATATTTCCTTGGAGCAAAATTATTTTGCACTAAACCATTTTTCAAATCATCAAGGTTACGTACAGCTGTTTTTGGTCTGCCAATAATTCTTGTATCAGTAATCCTATTAGCAAAATCATCAGGGGTTAAAGCATCTGCAGGAGCATAACCTGATTCAAAAATTGATACATGCCCAGGAAGCAATGGATTGCTTTCAATATATTTTATTGAATTCTCATTTAATGCGCGGTAAGTTCCGTCAGGGAATTTTATTGCGTAAGTACTTGAACCCATTTTTGATAAATGATTATGCAAATCCGTTAATCCAACATTCTCAGCTATTACTTGTTTTGGCTGTATTTTGTATAATTGTAAACTTACTCCATCAGCTGCAGTCTTGAATGTTTCAGCATCCGCACTGTTAGCCCATTTTGACCAATCACCGTCTTTGCCGAATGTTTGTACAACTCTCTTGAAATTAAATGGCTGGCCTGTGGAAATATCAACGTAACCTGTGTCATTAGCCCAGGAACCATTTTTCTTTACAGCATATCCGCCGAAAGAAAATAAATCATCATTTGCTTTAGCCCAATCTTCAAAATCAAGTGCAAGTACTTCATCCCATGCATCTAAATCATTTGCTGCTTTTTGTGCAAATTCTAGTTTAGCAGCTTTTTTTGCTGTTTCCCTCATAGCAGCATCAGGTAATTGTTCAGCAGAGGCAGCAGCTGTTTTGTAAACACTTTGAGCATCAACTAATCCTTCAGCACTTGCTCTAGCATAAGCGCTTAAGTGTTCAATTGCTTCAAAAGCTTTTTCTCTCTTCTCAGGAGTAAGTTTCCATAAAGGAGAACTTGCGTCAGTGAGTTTTGTTATCTCTCCTTTTGCTCCGGAACTCCACAAAGCTTTGCTGATAACTAATGGTTCTTCAATTATTTTTCCTAAACCTTCTTCATGCATTAATGCTTTGAAACGCATATCCCTTGCTTTTCCAAACATTGACATTGGGGAGGTTAATCCAGTTACTTTATCCCTTAGTTTCTGAGGAATAGCCCACTTGGATTTCAATATATCTCCCGCAGTGCTCTTGTATGCTTGAGTCATTAATTTTTGCGCCTTGTGAAGCAAAGTTGGGCCAAAAGTTGAAACAACCATTGAAGTAGTCATCCAAGAGTTAAAGTATTTATCAAAAGCAGAGTAAGTGCTTATAGTGCAAGCACTATTATTGCAGGTAGTTGCATTTTTTGCAGTGTACTGGCTTGTGAGAATAGA